>JBBRXG010000053.1:0-20841 GCA_038248655.1 Gaiellales bacterium | reverse complement strand
GGTGAAGTAGCAGTTCATCGTCTCACGCCGCGTCGGCTCGTCGAGCTCGGCACGGCACGTCTCGAAGATCGCTCGCTGGACGGCGGGGAGCATGAGGAGGGGACGCCGCCGCCGGAACTGCTTCGCGGATGCGAGCGCCTTCCACGCGGAATCGGCGCTTCGCAGGTCCGTGGCCATCCCCCTGAAGATGCTCTGCAGCTCGTACGGGACGACGTGGCACTGGCGATGCCCGTCGAACAGCCGCAGCAGGAGCGTCCCTCCGGAGCGATCGACCTGACCGATGAGCACGAGAGGCTGGTCGACCGGCTCGAGATACCTGATTCGCTCGGCGACGAGCATCCGGTGCTCGGCGACGGCCTCGGACCGGCCGAGACGCGCCACCTGCGAGAACGCCGTGGCGACCATCGGCCTCATCGACCGGTGCTCGTGCCGGGACAGCCGCCGGCGCCGGCCGGAGGTTGCAGGCGGATCACGAGGTCTTCGGGCTGCTTCGAGTGGACGGCCTCAGTGTAACGGTCGTTTCATCTAGAATTTAGCGATCGTTACGCGCCGGGATCGTACGAGTTCGGGGGCGGCCGATCCGGGAACCGGTGCGTTCCGGACGCGGCTCGGGGCACGGATGCTCCGCGTGTTCGGCGACGACGTCGTCCTGCACGAGCTCGATCGGCGGCTCGGCCGTCCCGAACCGGCGGGCGTGGAGCTGGTCGGCAAGCTGGTCCAGCGACTGCAGATCAGAACGGCGGCTGCGGTCGTGGATCAGCTGACGCCGACGCGCGAGCTCGACTACCGCCGCGCGGGCATCCGACTTCACGTCAGCTCCGCCAAGATCGGAGTCCGCCTCCGGCCGGTGGAGAAGGAGCCGTTCACCGTCGAGTGGCTCGAGCGCTCGCTCGGACCGGACGACATCTTCTACGACGTCGGCGCGAACGTCGGCGCCTACTCGCTGATCGCGGCGAAGATCACGGAGAACCGGGCCCGCGTCGTGGCCTTCGAGCCGTCCCCCTCGTCATTCCGCGATCTGTGCCGGAACGTCGCGCTCAACCGCTCTGCCGGGAGCGTGGTGCCACTTCCGCTGGCCCTGTCATCCATGACTGGCCTCCTGTCGCTGTCGATGCGTTCTCCCGAGGCAGGCGCAGCCCAGCATCGCATCGACTCCGCGTGGGGCAGCGGGGATCCGTCCGCGCAGACGATCCTCGGCGCCCGGCTCGACGACCTCGTCGAGCACTTCGGCCTCCCGGTGCCGACGCACGCGAAGATCGACGTCGACGGCTACGAGCTCGAGGTGCTCGACGGTGCCGAACGAACCCTCGCATGTCCCGAGTGGCGGTCGATCCTGATCGAGCTCGACCCCGCGGCGACCGGCCGGAACCGCGCCGTCACGAGCCTGCTGACGAACGCCGGCTTCGCCCCCCTGCGGCGCCACGAGACGACTGGCACGGCACGACGGCGGGAGCGGGACGCGCATCCCGTCGCCTACTGGACCTTCGTGCGAGGCGCAGACTGACCTCCTTCCTTCAACAGCTGGGTAGTGTCTCCGCGGCTGGGCTGGGTTCGACGTCTGTCGTGGCCCGTGGGCGGCCTGGTCGCCATCGCCGTCGGCGTCTTCGCGCCCTGGGCGCAGCGGCACGGTTCGGTCGTGGACGGTCGAGACGACGAGATCGTGGGCATCCTCGCGGTCGTGGCCGCCATCTCGCTCGGTGCATTCGTCCTGACGCGGAACAAGCTCCTCGCAACCGTTCCGCTCCTCGTCGGTCTCGCCGCGATGACCGTGATCGGGCAGGATCTCGGCGAACCGGCAGGGCCGTTCGGCGGGCCGGATCCGAACGTCCATCTGGACTGGGGCATCTGGGTCGCGCTCGGTGGCTCCGTCTCCCTCGTGCGCGGCTCGACCGCCCTGATCGTCAAACTCGCGACGACCAGGTCGCGGCGCAGGCGCGGGTCATCGAAGAAGGCGACACCCGAGGCGGCCATGGGCCGCCAGCTGAGCGGACGGATCGGGAGCCTCCCCGTCAGGGAGCTGAAGGGAAGCTCGTACTCGTGGGCGAGCGACCGGTGGCACTCCGACCGGGCCAATTCGACGCCGAGCGCCACCGGTTCCGCCAGACGTCGGTCGCGGAGAACGAGCAGAACATCCTCGCGATCGTCGAGCTGATCCGCAGTACCAACCCGACCGCGCCGATCGTCCTGACGCTCTCGCCCGTGCCGCTCAAGGCGACCTTCCGTCACATCTCTTGCGTGACCGACTGCGTCTCGAAGTCGGTTCTCCGGGTCGCAATCGACAACGTGATGAGCATGGAGCCGGACGACGTCTGGTACTGGCCGTCCTTCGAGGTCGTCCGCTGGGCCGGCGCCCACTTCCCCTGGCGCGCCTACGGGACGGACACTCCCCGCAACCGCCCAGCGCGTCCCGGGGACACAACTGCTCATTGCGCTAGGAGCTCTTAGCGGTCCGGAGGGTCGACCGTCACCCGCACGACGAAGAGCCGCTCGACGGGGTTGCCCCGGGTCCGGCTTACGTAGCTCAGCTTCAGGTTCGACGTCCCGGTCGCGACCACCTTGAAGATGTGGATGTCGACACCCGTAGCCCCCTGGGCGAGCGGCCGCAGCGACGCACGGACGTAGCCGGCCCCGGCTGCGCGGAGCTGGCGCCGGTTCAGCAGGACGACCCGCCAGGAGTACCCGGTCGACGGGTTCCCGGGCAGTGCGACGACGAGCGTGTCGCCGACGTTGACGGTGACCGAGTCCTTGTTCTCCTTCTGGCCGATGCCGATCACCCGGGGACTGTGCGCTGCGGCGATCCCCGTCCAGACAAGCGCCGCCACGATGACCGAGAGGACGCGCACCTTGGGCGAGTCTAGTCCGGGGAGGCGCCCGGAGTTGTGAACCTTCGGTAAAAGGCCGCGGCTAGCGCAAGCCGCCCGTCGCGCCCCGGTACGTGCCGCGGAAGAGGGCGAGCGGCGTGCGCGCCAGGATCTCGAGGTCGACGCGGGGGGAGCGGTGCTCGACGTACCAGACATCGAACTCGATCCGCTCGGGCCACGGCAGCCCGGCCCTGCCGTTGACCTGCGCCCAGCCGGTCAGCCCCGGCTTGACCTCGAGCCGCCGCCGCTGGTGCTCCGTGTAGCTGTCGACCTGGTAGCGGAGGGTCGGCCGAGGCCCGACCAGGCTCATCTCGCCGCGGAGCACGTTCCAGAGCTGCGGCAGCTCGTCCAGCGAGAGGCGGCGCAGGACCCGCCCGACCCGGGTGATCCGCGGGTCGCCGCGGTCGACCGCGAAGCCAGCGCCCTGCCGCTCCGCGCCGACCACCATCGTCCGCAGCTTGAGCAGCTCGAAGTCGACCCCGTCCCTGCCCACCCGCCGCTGGCGGTAGAGCACTGGCCCCCCGTCCTCGAGCTTGATCGCGACCGCGGCGAGCGCGATCAGCGGGCTCGTGAGGAGGAGCGCCGCCCCCGCCCCGGCCACGTCGACGGCGCGGTTCACCTCGTGCCCTCCGCCGCCTCCCAGGTCGCGGGCACCCCGCGCCGCAGGTAGTTCCAGAGCGAGACGACCGTCGCCCAGGTGACGAGCGTGAAGTAGCGGGCCAGCCCCCGGCGGCTGCCCGCGAGGACGAGGAACCCGGCCTGCGCGCCGAGCAGCGCGTCGTACACGATTCCGGCGCGCTCAGCAACCAGGGCGGCGTTCGCGCCCAGCAGTACGAGGTGGAGGAGACCCGACGCGTAGCGCAGGTGGCGGTGCGAGACGATCTCGGCGAGGTAGAGGGGCGGGAGGCGCCGGAGCATCCGGCCGCGGAGGACGATCAGCCAGCAGTGCTCGAACATCCGCACCTTCCGCCGGTACTCGGTCTCGATCTCCGGTGTCGGTCGCTCGAACGCGACTGCCTCGGGCTCGTAGACGGCACGGCGGCCCCGCTGCACCATCGCGTACGGCAGCGAAAGGTCGTGTCCGAACCGCGGGTCGACCTCGATGTAGTCGGAGCGGCGCACGGCGTAGATCGCCCCGTTGCCGCCCGTGATCGAGCCGAGCGCGGACTCCTGCTCGCGCAGCCACGTCTCGAAGCGCCAGTAGACGCCCTCCCGGTTCGAGCCCTCGGGGTCGCCGAGCACGAGCCGGCCGCAGACGTAGCCGACGGACGGGTCGGCGAAGCTGCGGACGAGCCGGCGCAGCGCGTCGGGCGCCCAGCTCGCGTTCGCGTCCGAGAACGCCACGACCTCGCCGGCCGTCTCGCGGACCGCCCGGTCCTGCGCGGCGACCTTGCCGCCGCGCCGGCAGCGGAGGAGGCGCACGCGGGGCTCGCCGGCAGCGACGGCCTCGACCAGCTCGTCCGTGCGATCCGTGGACGCGTCGGAGGCGACCACGAGCTCGAGCCGATCGGCGGGGTAGTCGAGCGCGATCAGGTTCGCCAGCCGGCGCTCGATCACCGCCTCCTCGTCGTGGGCGGCCACGACCACGCTCACGCTCGGCAGGACGTCGCCGCGGACGACGCGCCGCCGCCGCAGGTGCGCGCCCGCGGCGGCGGCGATCGGGTAGCCGACGTGCGCCCAGCCGAGCGCGCCGAGCGAGGCCCAGAAGAGCGCCTTAGCGAGCACCGGCGCACTCGAGCTCGGCCAGGACCTCGCGGTAGCGCCGCACCGCGATCGAGCGGTCGGCCTCGCTCTCCGCGAACCTGCGGGCGCGACGACCCATCTCGCCGAGGTCGTATTCGCCGTCGTGCGCAGCCCGGATCGCCGCCGCGAGGGCGAACGGGTCGCCCGGCGGTACGACGATTCCGCAGCCGACCTCGGTGACGAGCCGCGCGGTCTCGCTCTCGGGATCGGTTGCGGCGATCACCGGCCGGCCGACGGCGAGGATGCCGTACAGGCGGCTCGGGACGACGTAGCCGGCGAGGCCGCGCGCGAGGCCGACGACGTGGACGTCCGCGGACGACAGCGACAGGGAGAGGTGGCTCCGTTTCTGGTAGGGGTGGAAGTCGACGTTGTCGGCCTCGAGCACCCGGGCGAGCGCGGCGAGCTCGGATCGGCGGGCGCCGGCGCCGATCACGACCACCGCGACGTCGTCGAGGTCGCGGAGGAACGTCGCCGCCCGGATCAGCGCGTCGATGTTCTGCGCGTGGCCCACGTTTCCCGAGTGCATGACCACGAAGCGCCGGGTGAGCCGCTGCGCCCGCGCCCAGTCGTTGTCGCGCGGGGCGGGAACGAGGACGGCCGAATCAACCCAGTTCGGGATCACGTGGATGCGGTCGGCCCGGACCCCCTTCTCCTGCACCCGGCGCTTCATCGTGTCGCCGATGACGATGACGCAGTCGGCGGCGCGGATGGAGGAGTTGACCAGCAGGCGGAGGACCCTGACGGCGACCGGGTTGCGCAGCCGCCGGAGCTTGACGGCGATCTCGGGGAAGACGTCCTGCATCACGATCAGGAGCGGCACCCGGAATCGGGCGGCAACGAGCCGCGCGATCGCGCCGATGAAGGGCGGATCGGTCATGCAGAAGACGACGTCCGGGTGCCGCGCGGTCATCGCCCTCCCCGTCACGCCGAGGACGTAGGTGACGTAGTTGACAGCTCGACGGACGAGGCGGGAGCGCTCGTAGGTCGTCGAGCGGGTGCGGACGATCCTCACCCCCGCTCGTTCCTGCCTGGCCGGAAGCCCGCGAACCGCCCCGGTGATCACGGTCACGTCGTGGTCGTCGGCGAGCGCCTCGCAAAGCTCCGTCAGCAGGTTCGCCGTCGCCTCGACGCCGGGCCAGTAGTACTGGTTGAGCACGAGCAGCCGGGGGCGCCTCGACATCGGCGCAAGGCTACTGGAAGGTCGCTGCGTCCCCATTCGGGCTAACCTCACCGGCCGTGAGCCGCGGAACCGACCTGGCCATCGTCGGAGCCGACCCCCGGTTCGGAGACGGGGCTCTCGCACAGATGGAGGCCTTCTGGCGGGGCGCCGAGGAGCTCGGCCGCGAGCCCTCCTTCCTCTACCTCGCCCACCCGGGACTGAGGAGGGTCTCGGTCGACGGCTCGCCGCTCGACACGCCCGGGCTGAAGGCGCCGTTCGGCCGGCTCGAGGCGGCGAACCAGCTCGCCGCGGGCGTCCGGCTGGGGCCCCGGCTCCGGGTGGCGCGATCGGTCTGGGTCGTCTCCACCAGCGCCGCGCACGGATCGCCGGCCCTGCGCAGCGGCCGCCCCTACCGCTGCTGGATCGGCACCGGGCTGTCCGACGAGTGGGCTGGCCGGTGGCCGGGCCTCGCCGCGTCCCGGCGGCTCGCGATTCGCGTCAACGCGCCCGTGCTGCGCCGGCTCGAGCGTCTCGTCCTGCGCGGCGCCGAGCAAGTGTACGCGACCTCGCCGTGGAGCCGGGCGAGCGTCGCCCGCGCCGGCGGGCTCGACGAGAGCCGGATCGCGATCCTCCCGATCCCGGTCGCGGTCGACGAGCTCACACCCGCCCCCGACGAGAACTGGCGGCGGACGCTGGCCGCCCCCGTGCTCGCCTTCGTCGGACGCGCCGACGACACGCGGAAGAACGTCCGGTTGCTGCTCGACGCGCTCGCCCGGCTGCCGGAGGCGCGGGTGCTCCTGATCGGGTCGCCGCCCGAGGGGCCGCTGCCGGCCCGGGTGGAGGCCACCGGCCGCGTGCCCGCCATCGCCCCGCTTCTCCGGCGGGCAACGTTGTCCGTTCTCCCCTCGTTGCAGGAGGGCTTCGGGATCGCCGCCGCCGAGGCGCTCGCCGCCGGGCTACCGGTGGTGACCACGCCCTGCGGCGGCCCGGAGGCGCTGGTGACCGAGTCGGGCGGTGGCGTCGTTCTCTCCGGCTTCTCGCCCGACGAGCTCGCCGCCGTCGTCCGGACGCTCCTCGCCGACCCCGCCCGTCTCGAGGAGATGCGCCGCCGCGGCCGCGAGCACGTCCTTCGCGAGCACGGTCCGGCGCGCTTTCGGGAGCTGCTCGCCGAGGCGCTCGGCCGCCCGGACGAGGCGTGATCGGGATCTCCCTGCTCACGCTCAACCCGGAGGCGGCCGGCGGCACGCTGACGTACGTGCGCGGCCTGGTCGACGCGCTCGCACGGACGGGCGAGCTCGACTACCGGGTATTCGTCCCCTCGACCGCCCCCGACGCCGGCGGCGCGCTCCCCGCGACCGTCGTCGACGCGCTCCCGGCGGGCGGCGGCAGGCTCGGGCGCGCCGCCGTGCTCGCCCGCCTGGCCCTCGCACCTCGGCGGCTGCGGAGGGCGCTTCGACCGGCCGAGCTGGACGCGGTCCACTTCCCGCTCAGCACCATGCTGCCGCGGCTGGACGGGCCTCCGGCCGCGACCACGATCCACGACCTCCAGCACGAGGCGTTCCCGCGGTTCTTCTCGCGCGGCCAGCTGCGCTACCGCCGGCACGCGTACGGCGCCGCGATCCGTCACAGCCGGGTCGTGATCGCCGTCAGCGAGTTCGTGCGCGGCGAGCTGATCGAGCGGTACGGGCTGGACGCCGATCGCGTGCGGGCGATCCGGCACGGGATCGACCACGGCCTGTTCTCGCCCGGCGGCGGACCGCGGCAGGCCTTCCTCCTGTACCCGGCGAACCTGTGGCCGCACAAGAACCACGAGCGGCTCTTCCGGGCGTTCGCGACCGTTCGAGAGGAACGTCCGGGGCTGCGGCTCGTGCTCACCGGCGCCAACCACGGCGGAGTCCGGCTGCCGCCCGGCGTCGAGTCGCGGGGCCACGTCTCGGTCGACGAGCTGGTCGGCCTGTACCGCTCGGCGGCCGCGCTCGTCTATCCGAGCCTGTACGAGGGCTTCGGCATGCCGTGCCTCGAGGCGATGGCCTGTGGCTGCCCCGTCGCCGCCGCCCGGGTCGCCTCGCTGCCGGAGGTCTGCGGCGAGGCGGCCGTGTACTTCGACCCCCGCTCGGTCGGGTCGATCGCCGAGGGCATTCGCGGGGTGCTCGACGAGCCCGCCTCCGGCGGGATCGAGCAGGCCGCCGGCTTCCGCTGGGAGCGGAGCGCCGCCGAGCACGACGCGGTCTACCGGGAGCTGCGCGACCTGGGCCGGCCCGCGTGACTCGGCCCCTACGCCGGCTGCGCGCGCTCCTCCGGCCGGCCGCGCCCGGGAGTACCGCCGAGCCGGAGGCGCGCAAGGCGTTCTTCGACGAGGCGCGCGCCCAGACCCCGTACCTCGCCGTCGAGTCGAACGGCCTCCTGTTTTCGTCTCGACCCGCGACCGCCTCGGCCGCGGCCTCTTCGCCCACCGCTGGCGGCAGGACATGACGGTGCTCGACCGCGCGCTGCGGCTGCTCGCGGATCACGGCGCCGACCCAGCGGGGTCGACCTTCGTCGACGTCGGCGCCAACATCGGCACGACGACCGTCACCGCGGTACGGCGGCACCGCTTCGCCGCTGCGGTCGCGCTCGAGCCCGAACCGGGCAACTTCCGCGTGCTCGGCCTGAACCTCGCCGCCAACCGGATCGAGTCGCGGGTGTCGGCCCTGCAGGTCGCAGCCTCCGACCGCGCCGGAGAGGCGCGGTTGCGGCTCTCGACCCGGAGCAGCGGCGAGCACGAGCTCGCGCCATCCGGCCAGGCCGGCGGGGACGCGGAGATCGCCGTGCGCGTCGTCACCCTGGACGGGCTGGCACGGGAGGGGGCGATCGAGCCGGAGACGGTGGGTCTGCTCTGGGTCGACGCCGCCGGCGCTGAGGCGTCTGTCCTCGCCGGCGCCTCGGTACTGCTCGCACGGAGGGTGCCCGTCGTCGTCGCGGTACGGCCGACGCTCCCCGGCTGGCCCGGGGCGCGAGCCGGGCTGGTCCGGCTCCTCGGCGGCTACACCCACTTCGCCGGCGTCCGGCTCCGGAGGCCGAGGGTGGCAGCCGACCTCCCGGCGCTCCTCGGCTCGCTCGCGCGAGACGGCGACGTACTGGCCTTTCGTCGGTAGGGCCCGGGCGGTCGCGTACGCTGCGGGCGAAGGACCTCCGGCCCGAGCGAGCACGCCACATGCGTTTCCTGCTGACCAGCCTGATCACCTACGAGAGCGAGTTCTACGGCGCCGTCGGCCGGGAGCTGGGGCGTCGCGGTCACGAGGTCACGCACGTGACCGTGTCGCGGCAGGCGGCGCGGCTGCTCCGCGAGAAGAGCGCCGACGCCCGCTGCCTCTGGGACGTCTCCGCGGAGCTCGGCGAGCCGGCCTCGGTCCCGGCCGAGGTGGCCAGGATCGAGTCCGCCTACCCGATCCCCCACCTCCGCGACGTCTACCGCCACGACCGTGCCTGCGCCGGGCGCGGCGAGGAGTGGTGCATCCGCCGGACGGTCGCCCACTTCCGGGTGCTGGAGCGGATCTTCGACGAGGTCCGCCCGGACGTCGTCCTGCCCGAGGTCGGGAACGAGACAATCCGGATCGTCGCGCACCTGATCGCGCTCGAGCGGGGTGTACCCGCCCTCTTTCTCCTGCACACGATCTTCCCCAACCCGTTGCGCCTGTACGTCGACACGCTGCACGCGCCGATCGCCCCGCCCGACGCGCTGCGGGAGCTGACGCCAGAGGAGGTAGAGGAGGTCGAGGAGTTCCGCCGCTCGTTCCGCGAGCGGGCCCAGCCGATCCGGGAGTACCGGCGCGTGCCGATCGAGGGCAGGCGGATGAAGGTGTTCGCCGGCCACGTCGCGCGCAAGCTGACCGAGGACCGGGACAACGGCTACCTCCGCCCCTGGGCGCTGCTGCGCGAGAACGTCTCCGAGTGGGTGCGCGCGCGGGCGGCCCGTCCCTTCTACGACCGCCTCGACCCCGCCCGGCCGTTCGTCTACTTCCCCCTGCACGTGACCGACGACTACAAGATCAAGCGCATCATCCCCCACTGTGTCGACCAGGCCGCTCTCGTCGAGCTGGTGGCCGACGCCCTTCCGCAGGGCTACGACATCGTGCTCAAGGAGCATCCGATGTCGCTCGGACGGAGCAGCATCCGTCTGCTGCGCCGGCTGCGCGAGCGGCCGAACGTGCGGCTCGTCGAGCCGTACACGAGCTCGCACGAGCTGATCGCCCGGGCGGCGTCGATCGCCGTGATCAGCTCGACCGTCGGCATCGAGGCGCTCCTCTACGACAAGCCGGTGCTCACGCTCGGACAGCCGTACTTCAGCGGCTTCGGCGTCACCCTGGACGTGGACTCGTTCGCCGCGATCCGGACCGCCGTCCCGGAGCTGCTCCGCTTCCGGCCCGACCCGGAGCGGATCCGTCGCTTCCTGCATCTCTGCATGCGGCACTGCCACCCGGGGCAGCCGCTCCTCGTCGACCGCTCCGAGTCGAACGCGCTGCAGATCGCCGCGACCCTCGAGCGTGGCGCGCTCGAGGCGGTCGCCGCCCGCGGCAGCCGGTCGGCGGCTCCCGCCCCGGTCTGACCGGCCTCACCGGCCTCGCGCGACGGCGCGGCGGCGCCCGGCCCTGGCCGCGAGCGCGACCGAGGTAAGCGTCGCCTCGAGCGCGAGCGGCACCCGGAGCAGCCGGCTGCCCAGCGGCAGGGCCCCGTTCACGCGCACGCCGGCCAGCTCCTCGATCGCGTCGGCGAGGATCGGCGTCGCCGGCAGACCCCGGCCCCGGGGGCGCACGAACGACTCGACGAAGCGCGCCCGGCGGGCCGCGTCCCCCGGATCGTCGTCGAGCGCGGTTGCGAGCTGCTCGACGTGCTCGTCGAGCGAGGCGGCGACGTGGAGGAAGCCGCCGTTCTCGACGAGCAGGTAGCGGAAGTGGAGCGTGCTCTCCTGGCCGAACTGCGACGCCAGCACGGTGAGCACCGGCTTGCCGACGATCGCCGCCTCGATCATCGCGGTCGTGTTGATCCCGACGACCGCCGCGCTGTGGGCGAGCGAGTCGAAGAAGTCGGCTCGCGCCTGCCCAGCGACCGGACGGATGCCGCCGCGCGGCCACACGACCGCGTTCCCGAAGTCAGACAGGTCGACGTCGTGCCACTGGGCGGCCGCGACCGGATGCGGCCGGACGACCACCCCGAGCCCGCTCAGCCGCTCGTCCGCGCTCCGGCGCAGCGCCTCGAGCCAGGAG
This sequence comes from Gaiellales bacterium, assembly GCA_038248655.1. Lineage (GTDB taxonomy): Bacteria > Actinomycetota > Thermoleophilia > Gaiellales > Gaiellaceae > DATBLE01. The sequence continues at coordinate 9,835 of JBBRXG010000053.1, read as the reverse complement.
AGGACGAAGTCGACCTCGCCCGCTCGCGAGATGAACGAGCTCGAGCAGAGGTAGAGCGCGTAGGGCCGCGTGGGATCGATGCCGACTCTGGCCGCGAACTCCTCGTTCGTCCCGCCCGCCTGGCGCTCGAACCACTCGTCGAAGAGCTGCGCGCCGGTCGCGACCACGTGCTCGACGGGGATCCCGTGGAGCTCGACCGCTTCGCGGCGCTGCACCTCGTTCCACACGAACACGCGGTCCGGGACGACCTTGAGCAGGCCCTTGTTCGTCAGGTTGTCCCAGCTCGGGACGCAGACCCCGGTCGGAATCCCCAGCCGACGCGCGGCCTTCAGGTACTCGACCTGCTCCGACGCGTACTTGAGCGCAGGCGTGACGAGCACCAGGTCGGGCGCCCGCTCGCGGATGTAGCGCTCGATCCGCCCGGAGGTGGGGATGGCGCGCTCGAGCCGCGCGGCCGCGCGCACGACGCGCTCGGACAGGGCGGCGTCGGTGCTCGCGGCGAGGCGCCGGGCGACCCGCCCGGCCAGCCGGGCGCCGAGCGGCTCGAGCTCCCCCGGGCCCGACAGCCGACCGACCACCTTTGCCGCCGTCCGCTGCCGCAGGGCCGGGGCGGCCGCATAGCGCGGATGGGTGTATCGAGCGAGGTCGGCGAGCCCGCGCACCGCCCAGGCGAGCGGCCGCCAGCCGTCGAGCTCGGCACGGCCGGGGGCGACATCGTAGCCGACCGCCGGCGAGCCGCCGGTCGCCTGCCTGATCAGCTTTCCCTCGCCCTTCCGCCGCGTCCGCGAGAAGGCCAGGTGGATCTGGTGGCCCCGGGCGACGAGCTCAGGGAGGAGGGAGGCGTAGGGGCGCAGCAACCCGTGCCGGTCGACGAAGAAGAGGATCCGCAGGGGGCGCCCGGCCGCCGGCGAGCCGCGATCCGCGTCGGGAGAGGTGGACGTGGCATGCGTTGCGGTCTGCACAAGAGACGTCACTCGCGGGCACGCGTGCGGGCGCGCCCTGACGGCCCAACGATACCTCCCGCCGGGATCGCCGCCGGCACGCCCGGAGGCGAGCCGCGGGCCGGCGGCCGCGGGCCGCTCGGCTAGGCTGCCGACGTGACCGCCCGGAGCAGGATCCTCTGCGAAAGCCGCTTCGAGGCCGAGGTTCGCAGCTTCGAGGACGCCGTCTTCGCCCAGCGCCCGGTCGAGCCGGGCCACTACGGGGAGGACTACTTCGCAGCCGAGTGGCGCGAGGGCGGCAACCGCTACGAGCTGGAGACGCGGCGACGCGTGGAGGACCGGAACCCGGCGCTGATCAGGGAGGTGTTCGAGCCGACGCGGGTGCTCGACGTCGGCTGCGGACCCGGGTTCCTGATGCTGTTCCTCTCCGAGCTCGGCATCGAGGTCGAGGGGATCGACTTCAGCCCGGCCAGCCGGGCGCTCGCGCCGCCCGGGGTGCGCGACTGGATCCTGATCGGTGCCGTCGACGAGCAGCACGTCCCGGAGCGCTCGTTCGACCTCGTGATCTGCCGCGAGGTGCTCGAGCACCTGACCGTCCTGCAGGTCCGGCGGACGGTCGCACAGCTCTGTCGGGCGAGCTCCCGCTTCGTCTACGCGACCACCCGGTTCCACCCCGATCCCGCCGGCCTGCTCGACGTGACCACCGACCTGGAGACCGACCCGACGCACATCAGCCTGCTGCCGAAGGACCTCGTCCGCTGCCTCTTCGTGCTCGAGGGCTTCCGGCGCCGCGCCGACCTCGAGGAGCGCATGGACTGGGCGCAGAAGAACCGCGTGCTCGTGTACGAGCGCGTTCCCGGCGCGTGACGTCCCCGGCACGGAGCGCCTCGTGACGGGGCTCGGCTATGAGCGCAAGTCGGCCGTCGAGCTCGAGCGCCGGCTGCACGGGCTGCTAGACGGCGACGGGCCCGTCGTCGTCGGCCCCTGGCTGGCCGAGATCGGCCACGAGCTGCTCCACTGGGTCCCGTTCCTGCGCTGGATCGTGGAGCGCTTCGAGGTCGATCCGACGCGGATGACGGTCGTCTCGCGCGGCGGCGTGCACGCGTGGTACGACGGCATCGCGAGCTCGTACGTGGACATCTTCTCGTCGTTCGGCGTCGACGAGTACCGCAGGTTGAACGAGCGCCGGTGGGCGGCGCTCGGCGGGATGAAGCAGGGACGGTTCACGTACTGGGACCGTCTCGTGCTGGAGCGGGCCGCCGGCTGGGACGGGCGCGCCCCGGTCCTCCACCCCGCGTACATGTTCCGCTTTCTCCGCCGCTACGGGAAGGGCGGGCTCTCCCTCGCCCACGTGCTTGGCCACCTGCGCTTCCGGCGCCTCGAACCACCCCCGCTGCCCGCGGCGCTCGCGGTCGCGCTGCCCGACGAGTATGTCGTCGCCGCGTTCTACTTCCGCGCCTCCTTCGAGGGCGACCTCCAGCAGCGGGCGCTCGTCAGCCGGATCGTCGATGCGCTCGCGGAGGAGACGACCGTCGTGCTGCTCGACGCCGACATTCGAGCCGACGAGCACGAGGAGGCTGCGGTCGAGCCCTCGGAGCGGGTGCTCCGGCCGCTCGCCGGGGCGGCGCCGGCCGAGAACCTCGGTCTCCAGACCGCCGTCGCCGCGCGGGCGCGCGCCTGGGTGGGCACGTACGGCGGGCGGTCGTACATCGCCCCCACCTACGGCGTCCCCTGCATCTCCTTCACCGACGACCGGGCCGAGCTGCTCCCCGCCTGGGACGACGTCCTGCGGCGCCTCGCCCACGAGACCGGGACACCGTACACCTTGCTGGAGACGTCGGATCTCGACCTGCTGACCGGCCTTGCGCCGGTCCACGCGGTATGAGCCATAGGCTCGAGGGAGGCGCCCCGGGGGGCGCCCGGATCCTGCTCTGCCTCACGCACGGGGGCTACATGCGCGTCTACGCGCCCGTCGTCGAGCTGCTCGCCGAGCGCGGCCACCGCGTCCACGTCGCCTTCTCGCAGATCGGCCGCCAGCGCGGCGGGGTGGCGCTGGCGGCGCGGCTCGCCGACGCCCACCCGCAGATCACGTATGGCCCGGCGCCGGCGCGCCGGCCCCTCGACGGGTGGGCCTCGATCGCCTGGCTCGTCCGCGGGCTCGGCGACCTCGCCCGCTACGCGCATCCGCGCTACGCCTCGGCCGGCGCGCTCCGCGCACGCACCGTCGCCAAGGTGGAGCGGCACCTGAGCGGTTCGGCGGGCTTCGATCCGATCACGCGCAGGCTGATGCTGCGGGCCGCCCGCGGGCTCGGCGCACGCGACGACGCGGAGCGCTCCGAGCGGACGATCCGGGCGGTCTCCCGCCTCGAGCGGGCGATTCCGACCTGCGGCCGGATCCGCCGGTTCGTCGCCGCGCACGCCCCCGACGTCGTCCTCGTCTCGCCGCTCGTCGACCTCGCCTCACGGCAGGTCGAGTACCTGAAGGCCGCCCGCCGGCTGGGCGTCCCGACTGGAATCTGCGTCGCGAGCTGGGACAACCTGACCGGCAAGGGCTTGCTTCGGTTCGTCCCGGACCGCGTGTTCGTCTGGAACGACACGCAGCGGCGGGAAGCGGTCGAGCTGCACGGGATCCCCGCCGGGCGGGTGGTCGCCACCGGGGCTCCGCGCTTCGACGAGTGGTTCGGCCGCCGGCCGTCGACCTCGCCCGAGGAGTTCCGGGCGAAGGTCGGGCTCGCGCCCGACCGCCCGTACCTGCTGTACGTCTGCTCCAGCTCGTTCGTCGCCCCGGACGAGGTCGGCTTCGTCTCCCGCTGGATCGAGGCGATCCGCGGCTCCGGCGACCCCGCGCTGCGCGAGATCGGGATCGCCGTCCGGCCGTACCCCAAGCACGCGGCCCAGTGGCAGGGCGTCGACCTCGCGCGGCTCGGCAACGCCACCGTCTGGCCGCGCAAGGGAGCGGAGCCGGACGCCGGCCAGGCGCGCACCGACTTCTTCGACTCGCTCGCCCACAGCGCTGCCGTGGTCGGCGCGAACACGAGCGCGATGATCGAGGCCGCGATCGTCGGCAAGCCCGTGTACTCGGTGGTCACGCCCGAGTTCGCCCAGGAGAGCACGATCCACTTCCACTACCTCGTGCACGAGCACGGCGGGTTCCTCCGCGTCGCCTCCTCGCTCGACGAGCACGTCGCCCAACTCCGGGACGGTCTGGGTAGCGTCGACGCCGAGCCGACGCGTCGCTTCGTCGAGGCGTTCGTGCGGCCGAGCGGGCTCGAGCGCGCGGCGACCCCGATCCTCGCCGACGCGATCGAGGAGCTCGCCCGGACAAGCCCGGAGCCAGTGCCCCCTCCGCCGGGAGCGCTCGCCGTGCGCCTCGCGCTGCTCCCGCTCGCAACGGCAAGCTCGCTCGCCAGCGCCGCCGCGCTGGGGCGGGCGGCCGTGCGCCACCGGCTCGCCCGCGGCGCCGCCGCGGCCGCGAAGCGGCGGACGGCGGTGCACGGCCGTGCGACGTGACCGCCCTCCGTCGCCGCCTCAGACGGCTCCGCCGGCGCGCAGCGCGGCACCCGCGGCTGCAGCCGCTCGCCTGGCGGATCCGCGCCGCGCGCCGCGGCCGGCGCGTCCCGCCGCCGCGACCGCCGATCGCCGACCGGCGCGCCCGGATCGCGGTGCCGCCCTCCGTCCGTGCAGCCGACGCCGAGCTCGCAGAGCTCGCCGCGTCGGGCGAGCCGATCGTCGCGGGGCCGTGGACGGGCGACCTCGGAACCGAGCTCCTCTACTGGCTGCCGTTCCTGCGCTGGTTCGCGTGCCGGTTCGGCGTGACCCGGGATCGCCTCGCGGCCGTCTCGCGGCCCGGCGCAGGCAGCTGGTACGCGGACGTCTGCGGCCGCCACGCCCCGAGTCCGGCCGGCCTCTCCGGCCGCCCCCTCCTTCCTCGCCTGCTCGCGGCCGTCGCCGACGGCTACCGGCAGGAGCGGGAGCCGATCGTCCACCTCCTCGAGCGCCTCGACTACGCGCGCGTGGGAGCGCCCCCCGCCGGCCGGGCGCCAGGAGCGCTCGTCCTCTGGCCGGGAGAGGACAGCGTTCCGGAGCTCGGCGACGACTCCGGTCCGGTCCTCGAGATCGAGCCGGACGAGCTCGCGGACGCCTCCGCGCTCACGGCGGCGGTCACCGGAGCACGGCTCCTCGCTGGGCCGTGGGACCCAGGGCTGCTGCTCGGGCTGATGCTCGGCGTCCCCACCCTCGCGCTCACCGGCGCCGCGCCGTCCCCCGATCTCGACCTCGCCCAGCGCGCGGCGCGGATCCTGGAGACGCCCCTGCTGGTCGTCGATCGCAGCCAGGTCGGCCTCGCCGCCCGGCTCGGGCGGCGGGCGGGCGCCTGACAGGCCGGTACGCTGCCGGGCGATGCGCGTGCTCTTCTCCCTGCTCCACCCCGGCTACCTGCGCCACTACGGCCAGCCGATCCGGATCCTCGCCGAGCGCGGTCACGAGGTCCACGTCGCGCTCGGCAGGCTCGAGAAGGACCCGGGCGACGTCCGCCTCGTCGAGGAGCTCGCCACCGGCTACCCCACCGTCACCTACTCGGTCGCTCCCCGCCGGGGGCGGAGCGACGGCTGGCGGCGGATCGCCTGGCTGGTGCGCGCGCTCACCGACGTCTCGCGCTACGCGCATCCCCGCCACGCGGCCGCGCCCGCGCTCCGCGGCCGGATGGCGGACAAGCTCCACTGGCGACTCGACTACAGCCGGCTGCCCGCCTGCTTGAAGCCGCCGCTTCGCCGCCGCGTCGACCGCCTCTGCTCCGGCGCCGACGCGGCCCTCGCCGAGCGGCTGCAAGGCCGCCTCGCCCGGCTCGAGGAGGCGATCCCGACGAGCCGTCCGGTGACGCGGTTCGTCGCCGCGCAGCGGCCTGACGTCGTCGTCGCCAGCCCGGTGATCGAGTTCGCGTCGTCGCAAGTCGAGTACCTGAAGAGCGCCCGCAGGCTCGGCGTACCGACCGGGATCTGCGTCGCGAGCTGGGACAACCTCACCGGCAAGGGCCTGCTCCGGTTCGTGCCGGACCGCGTCCTGGTCTGGAACGCCGTCCAGCAGCGCGAGCTCGAGGAGATGCACGGCATCCCGGCCGACCGCGTCGTGCTCACCGGCGCGCAGCGCTTCGACGAGTGGTTCGACCGCCGGCCGAGCACGAGCAGCGGCGAGTTCAAGCGCAAGGTCGGCCTCGACCCGGACGCGCCGTACGTGCTCTACCTTTGCTCCTCACCGTTCATCGCCCCGAACGAGGTCGACTTCGTCCGCCGCTGGATCGCCGCCGTCCGCGGCAGGGACTCGGAGCAGCTGCGCCGGACAGGCGTCCTCGTCCGGCCCCACCCGCAAAACGGCCGGCAGTGGCGCGGAGTCGACCTCTCCAGCTTCGGCAACGCGGCGATCTGGCCGCCGGAGGGCGCCCAGCCGGACGGCGGCGACGCCCGCGCCGACTACTTCGACTCGCTCGCGCACTGCGCCTGCGTCGTCGGCATCAACACCAGCGGGCTGATCGAGGCCGGGATCGCCGCGAAGAGCGTGCTGACCATTCTCGACGGCGACTTCGCCGGCACGCAGGAGGGGACGCTGCACTTCCACTACCTTCGCTGGGAGAACGGCGGGCCGCTGCACGTGGCGCGCGACCTCGACGAGCACCTGCCGCAGCTCGAGCGGGCGCTCGCGCGGGATCGGGCGGACGCCGACCAGGTCGCCGGCTTCGTGAGGAGCTTCTGCCGCCAGCACGGTCTCGACCAGCGGGCCGCGCCGCTCGTCGCCGCGGCGATCGAGGAGCTCGGAGCCATCCCGAGGCGGCGTCCCGAGCGGCCGAGCCCAGGCACGCTCGCGCTCCGGCTGCTGCTCGATCCGGTCGCGTACGCGCTCACGCTGGCGTCGCTCGCCGCCGGCGGCCTGCGCCGGGGCCGGCAGACGTTCAGGCGCGCGGAGGCGGCCCTGCGTCTCCGGATGCGGCTTCGCACGAGCTGAGGCGGGGGGTGCCGACCGACCATCCGGAGTTCGTCCACCCGGCGGCTCCCGGCCAGGCCGAGCGCCTGATCGCGGACGCCCTCGCCGCCGTCAGCGCCGCGGACGGACGGGCGGTGGTCGGCCCCTGGCTCGGCGAGGTCGGCTTCGAGGCCCTCTACTGGATTCCGTTCCTCCACTGGCTCGAGCGGACGCACGGGATCGAGCCGGCGAGGGTCACCGTCGTCTCCCGCGGCGGCGCGGAGCCGTGGTACGCGGGGCTCTGCGGCCACTACGCAGACGTGTTCGAGACGCTGAGCACGGAGGAGTTCCGGACCGCGACGCTCGCGCTCTGGGAGGAGACCGGCGGGCTGCAGAAGCAGGTGCGCCTCCGCGAGTGGGAGGAACGGATCCTCGACGCGACGCTCGGCGATGCGTGGCGGGAGCAGGCGCTCCTCCATCCGATGCTCCTCTACCGGCTCTTCCGCAACGTCTGGCAGGGAGCGCTGCCGCTGCGGAGCTTCCTCGACTGTGCCGCCTACCCCGGCTGGCCGGCGCCCGAGGACGACCGCATCTGCGCCGGGCTGCCCGAGGAGTACACCGCCGTACGCTTCTACTTCCGCGACTCGTTCCCCGATACGCCCGCCAACCGCGCGCTCGTCGGCAAGGTCGTCGAGCGGCTGGCCGCCCGGCGGCCGGTGGTGCTGCTCAACAGCGGGGTGGTCGTCGACGACCACCACGACGCCGAGCCGCCCCCGGACGAGCGCGTCCTCCGCCCGCTGGCCGGCACTGCGCCGGAGCGCAACCTGCACGTCCAGACGGTCGTGCTCGCCCGCGCACGGCTGTTCGTCGGCACCTACGGCGGGCTCGCCCACCTCGGACCCTTCTACGGCGTGCCGGCGATCGGCTTCGCCACCGACCCGGCCGCGATCAACCCGGTGCACCTGACCCTCCACCGCCGGACGGCGGCGAGGTACGGCACGTGGCTCGCGGTCGTCGACGGGCGCGGCTTCGAGCTCCTGGAGGCGGCGGCGGGAGGCGGGCCGGCCGGCTGATGGGGGCGCAGCGACTCCTGCGCGCGGTCTACGCGCGCGCCTCCGACTTCGCACTGCTCCGCCGCCCCCTGGACGCGGTTCGCGGTCAGCCGGCAGTCCGCGCCCTCGCGCGCAGGCACGTCGGCGTGCTGCTCGGCGAGGGACGGAGCTGGGCGAACGTCGAGGGGGCACTCAGGCTGCTCGCCGAGGACGAGCGCGCGCGGATCGTCTTCGGGCCCTGGACGGCGGACACCGAAACCGAGCTGCTCTACTGGGCCCCGTTCGTCCGCTGGGCAAACGCGCGTTTCGGGCTCGATCCTGCCCGTCTCGTCGTGCTCTCCCGGGGCGACGTGGCTGCCTGGTACGCGGGCGCCTGCGGGCGCTACGTCGAGCTGCTCGACCACCTCGACGAGGGCGTCCTCGACGGCCTCGACGGGGGGCGGCTGACGGAGGCGGTGCGGACGCTGCGCGGAGCGACGATCTTCCGCCCGGAGCCCGTGCTCGAGCTCGTCCGGCGCTACCGCTCGGGAACCGACGCTCCTCGCCCGCTGCTGAAGCGGGCCGTGCACGCGCGACTAGAGGCTGCGCCGGATCCGGTCACCGACGGGCTTCCGGACGGGTACCTGGCGGTCTCGCTCGCACCCGCTCCTGCTCTGCCCGACTCCGCGGGAGGCCGCTCGCGGCTCGCCGAGCTCCTGCGCCGGCTCGCGCCGGAGCGGCCCGTCGTCCGGCTCGATGCGGAAGGCGGCGGCTCGCAACTCGATCCCCTCGGCGCGGTGCCGCCGCAGCGCAGGCGGCGGGCGCAGCACGCGCTCGTCGCTCGGGCGACTGGCGTGATCGCACCCTACTCGGGACTCGCGGTGCTCGGCGCCCTGTCGGGTACGCCCACGCTGGCCGTTCGGTCCCGCGCGGGCCGTCTCTGCGAGCCGGACGTCGACCTCGCGCTGCGGGCCGTCGCCGGCCTCGGAGGCTCGCTCGCGATCCTCGACGTGGACGACCTCGACTCGCTCGCCGCCGTCCTGGGCCACGCGGTACCGCCGGCGGCCGGGGGTAGAGTGTCGTGTTCGGAACCGGGACACCGAGCGTGACACCGACCAGACCGCAGAGCATGGCCACGGCCGACGTCTTCGAGGCTCCGCGCGACGCGGGCCTCGCCGCCGACCAGCCGCAGGCGGTCGAGGTTGTCGACCACCATCCGTCGCTGCTCGAGATCGCCCGCGACGGATGGCGGCACCGCCGGCTCTTCCTGACCCTGTTCTGGGCGGTCGCCAGCCAGCAGATCTTCAAGTTCAAGCTCGGGCCCTTCTGGCTGATGCTCCAGACGTTCATGGCCGTGATCGGCTACTCGCTGATCTTCGGCGGCGGCATCTTCAACGTGAAGGCCCCGAACGGGATGCCGTACTTCCTCTTTCTGATGGCCGGGATGATGGGCTGGCAGCTGTTCCAGCGGACGCTGATGATCTCGACGCGCGGCTTCCAGCGCGTCAGGCCGTTCATCCGCGACCTCCACGTGCCGCTCGTGCTCGTCCCGCTCGCCGGCTCCGCCCAGGCGATCCTCCAGTTCCTCCTCTACCTGGCCAGCTACGTGGTGGTCACGCTCTACTTCTGGATCGCGAAGGGGCAGCTCTACCTGCAACTGGAGCCGAAGTACCTGGCGATCTCCGCCCTCGGGCTCGCGCTCTGCCTCCTGTTCGCCTGGGGCATCGGCCTGTGGCTGGCGACGCTGACCGCTTGGGCGATGGACTTCAGGATGGTACCCAGGTACGTGCTTCAGTTCTGGCTGTTCGTGACGCCGGTCCTGTACCCGATCGAGCACCTGCACGGAAAGACGCGCCTGGCCGCCGAGCTCAACCCGCTCTCCTCGCCGGTCGAGATGGTCAAGGTCGGCCT
>JBBRXG010000052.1:0-20886 GCA_038248655.1 Gaiellales bacterium | reverse complement strand
TATGCCCTGAGCCGCGCGCTCGACGAGATCCGCGGCGAGCGCTGAGCTGGCGCTCTTCTACATCGACGCTTCGGCGCTCGTGAAGCTGGTGCGCGACGAGCCGGAAAGCAGGGCTCTGCGCGCCTTCCTCTCCGAGGCCGACCTCGTCTCGTGCGAGCTTCTGCTGACGGAGGTGCCGCGTGCGATCAGGCGCGCCGCGGCCCGAGACCCGGGCCTGCCGCTCGACGTGCTCACCGAGCGGGCGGCCGAGCTGCTCGATGCCGTGGCGCTGCTTCCGCTCGACCGGGGGCTGCTCGCAACCGCCGGCGCACTCGCCGAGCCGGCCCTGCGTGCGCTGGATGCGATCCACGTCGCAGCCGGGGTCGACCTCTCACCGGTCGACGCGTTCGTCAGCTACGACGAACGGCAGGCGGCCGCTGCTCGCCTGGCCGGGTTGCGGACCGTCGGGCCGACCGGCTGAGCCGCGGCCCTGCGAGAGACCTTCGATCGGAAGGCCGCGCCGGACTCGCGTCGCCGCCACCCGATCACACCTCGGAGACGAGCCCGTCTTCCGTCTCCCGAGCCCGAATCAGCCGCGTCGTGGCGCCGTCGACGAGCACGGCCGCCGGACGCGGCACCGCGTTGTAGTTCGAGGCCATCGCCAGCGTGTACGCGCCCGTTGCCGGCACAGCCAGCAGGTCGCCCCGGCGCGGCTCCGGCAGCGCGGCGCGCTCGATCAGGACGTCCCCGCTCTCGCAGTGCTTGCCGCAGACGGCGTACTCGCGCGCGGGCGGCTCGTCCGCCCGGTTCGCCACGAGCGCCGAGTAGCCTGCCCCGTACAGGGCCGGGCGAGGGTTGTCGGACATGCCGCCGTCGACCGCGACCCACGTCGTCCCGCCGGCGCGCTTGACCACGCCCACCCGGTAGAGGGTGAACCCGGCCCGCCCGACGAGCGAGCGGCCCGGCTCGAGGACGACCTGCGGCCGCGGCAGGTCCTGCAGCGACCACGCGTTCTCGAGGCAGGAGACGAGCGAGGCGGCATACGTCTCGGCCGAGGGCCGCGGCGGCTCGTGCGGCGTGTACCTGATTCCGAGCCCGCCGCCCAGGTCGACCACCGCCGGCGTCCAGCCGATCGCGCTCCGAGCTCGGGCCGCGAGCTCCGCCAGCCATGCGATCGCCGCTCGGACCGGGCCGTCGTCTACGAGCTGCGATCCCAGGTGCACGTGCAGCCCGAGCACCTCGAGGTTCGCCGCCGTCGCCCGCCCGACGACATCCAGGACGTCGTCCGCCGGAACGCCGAACTTCGAGCCGGAATGGCCGGTCCGGATCGCCGCATGGCCTCCCGCCTCGATCCCGGGCGTCACCCGGACGAGCACCCGCCGGACGCCTGCCGCAGCGCACCGCTCGACCTCGCCCGGCTCGTCGATCACGACCAGCCAGGCGTTACCCGAGGCGGCCGCGGCCAGCTCCTCGTCGGACTTGTTGTTGCCGTGGACGACGATCCGCTCGGGCGGCACGGCCGCCGCCTGCGCGAAGCGAAGCTCACCGAGCGTCGACACGTCCGCGCCGATCCCCTCCTCCGACAGGAGCCTCATCAGCGCCACGTTCGGGAACGCCTTCGTCCCGTACACGATCGCCGCCTCCGGCGCACCTCGCCGGAACGCCCGCGCCGCCTCCCGCACCGTCCACGCGCAGTAGACGACGAGCGGCGTGCCGAACTCCTCGGCCAGCGCCGACGCGCGCACGCCCCCGAGCATCAGCTCGCCGCCCTCGACCGCGGCCGTGTCGGGGAAGAGCTCCAGCATCAAGCCCAGGGCAGGCGACCCCAGCTGTCCGGGCGTCCCGGCCGCCAATGCGGGAACGCCGCATGGCCGGACTCCGCGTGGTAGAGCCTGCTCGGCCGGCCCGGAGCGACCACCGCCAGCGTGATCCCGAGCTCCGGAAACCTCCGCACCTCGAGATCGGGACGGGAGCGCACGCCGGGCGTGGTGGCCTCGAAGACGCACCGGGCGCCGAAGGCGTCGTTCGTCAACCAGGCGGCGCCCCGGACGTTGACGACGAACCAGCCGTCATCGGCGGGGACGAGTCCCGAGTCGGCCGGCTCGAGACGTGCCTGCTCGGTCATGTCGATCCTCCTGCCAGTAGAGGCTCTCGTCGTTGCGGGACGATCGCGGCGCGGAGCTCGGCGTAGAACTCCCGCAGCCACGCCGGGTCGGGCGTGCGGAAGGCGACGTGGTCGATGCCGAAGACGCCCATCGAGGCTGCTAGCATCTTGCTCGATGGAGCAGCTTCTCGTGTAACCAAGGAAGCGAACGCGGCGCCGCCGCGCAGCTTCCGCGGCCTCTCGAACGAGAGGCTTTTTTCGTCTCAGGAGACGGAATGGACAGGTACGAACCGGCGAAGATCGAAGCGAAGTGGCAGCGCGTCTGGGCCGACGAGCGCACCTTCCACACGCCGAACCCGCCCCCGGGCGACGAGCCGGCCAACCACTGGTACCAGCTCGAGATGCTCCCGTACCCGTCGGGGACGCTGCACATGGGGCACGTCCTCAACTACACGATGGGCGACGTCCTCACGCACTTCCGGCGCCGCAACGGCTGGATCGTGCTGCGGCCGATGGGCTGGGACTCGTTCGGCCTGCCGGCCGAGAACGCCGCGATCCGCGAGGGCGGACACCCGAGGGAGATCGTGGAGCGCAACATCGTCGCCATTCGCGAGCAGATGAAGCGAATCGGCTGGGCGATCGACTGGGATCGCGAGGTCGGAGCGCACGACCCCGACTTCTACCGGTGGACGCAGTGGCTGTTCCTCCGCTTCTACGAGCGCGGGCTCGCCTACCGGAAGGCGGCGCCGGTCAACTGGTGCCCGAACGACCAGACGGTGGTCGCGAACGAGTACGTGATCGACGGTCGCTGCGAGCGCTGCGGCACGCCGGTCGAGCTGCGCAACCTCGAGCAGTGGTTCTTCAAGATCACCGCCTACGCCGACGAGCTGCTCCGCTTCGACCTCCCGCCGGGCGGCGGATGGCCCGAGCGGACGATGACGATCCAGCGCAACTGGATCGGGCGGAGCGTTGGCGCCGAGATCCTCTTCCGCGTCGAGGAGCTCGACACCGACATCCCGGTCTTCACGACCCGGCCCGACACGCTGTACGGCGCGACCTTCTTCGTGCTCGCGCCCGAGCATCCGCTGGTCGGGAGGATGGCGACGCCGGAGGTCGACGAGTACGTTCGCGCGACCGCCCGGAAGAAGACCGAGGAGCGGGCGGCCGACGCCGCCAAGACCGGCGTCTTCACCGGTCACTACGCGACCAACCCGGCGAACGCCGCACGTCTGCCGGTCTGGGTTGCCGACTACGTGTTGATGGACTACGGCACCGGAGCGATCATGGCCGTGCCCGCGCACGACGAGCGCGACCGGGAGTTCGCCGAGACGTTCGACCTCCCGATCGTCGAGGTGGTCGGCGAGGACGGCGTGCTCGTCAACTCGGCCGAGTTCGACGGGATGCCGGCCGAGGAGGCGAAGCAGGCGATCGTCGACCGGCTCCACCAGGAGGGCCATGGAGCATCCGCCGTCTCGCATCGGCTCCGCGACTGGAGCTTCGGCCGCCAGCGCTACTGGGGTTGCCCGATCCCGATCGTCTACTGCGACGCATGCGGCGAGGTGCCCGTTCCCGACGACCAGCTCCCGGTCGTGTTGCCCGAGGTCGCCGACTACCGCCCGAAAGGGAAGCCGCCGCTCGCCACCGCGACCGACTGGCTGCACACGACCTGTCCGCGCTGCGGCGGTCCGGCCACGCGCGAGGCCGACACGATGGACACGTTCGTCGACTCGTCCTGGTACTTCCTCCGCTACGTCGACCCGCGGAACGCGGAGGCGCCGTTCGACCGGCGGCTGGTCGACTACTGGTGCCCGATCACGCACTACATCGGCGGGATCGACCATACGACCGGGCACCTGCTCTACTCGCGCTTCTTCGTCAAGGTGATGCAGGAGCTCGGGTTGCTCGGCTTCCGCGAGCCGTTCGCGCGCGTCTTCCACCAGGGCTGGGTGACGATGGGCGGCTCGAAGATGTCGAAGTCGAAGGGCAACGTGATGGGCCCCGACGAGATCGTCGAGGAATACGGGGCCGACGCGGTGCGCCTCTACATCCTGTTCATGGGGCCCGCCGACCAGGACATGGAGTGGACGGAGACAGGGATCGAGGGGATGGTCCGCTTCGTCCGGCGGCTGTGGCGGATCGTGCACGAGGTCGCGGCGGCCGCGCCGGCCGAGAACGGCGGCGGCCCGCTGACCCGCAAGGCGAACGAGACGATCGAGCGCGTGACCGACGATCTCGACCGGCGCCTTCAGTTCCACACCCCGATCTCGGCGGTGATGGAGCTCGTGAACGCGCTCGCCGACGACGTCGCCGCGCCGGGCGCGCGCTTCGCTGCGGAGACGGCGCTCTCGCTGCTCCAGCCGTGGGCGCCGCACGTGACCGAGGAGCTGTGGGGCGTTCTCGGCCGGGAGGGCCGGCTGTGGGAGCAACCCTGGCCGGAGGCCGACCCGGCCCAGCTGCGGCACGACACGTTCGAGCTCGTCGTCCAGGTCAACGGCAAGGTACGCGACCGGCTGGAAGTTCCGGCCGACCTCGCCGCCGACGAGCTGGTCGCTCGGGCGCAGTCGTCGCCGCGGGTGCGAACCCACCTGGACGGAAAGGAGATCCGGCAGACGATCGTCGTCCCCGGCAAGCTCGTGAACCTCGTTGTCGGCTGACGTCCTGACCGAGATCGCCGCCGCCGTCCGTCGAGAGCGGGCGCCGGAGGGGGTGGCGACCAGGATCGTCGCGATCGACGGCCTCGGCGGCGCGGGGAAGAGCACGCTCGCCTCCTCGCTCACGCAGCACCTCGGCGGGGCGCCCGTGATTCACACCGACGATTTCGCGAGCTGGGACGAGCCGCTCGACTGGTGGCCCCGCCTCGTCGCCGAGGCCCTGGAGCCGCTCGCCCGCGGCGAGCCGGCTCGTTTCCGGCGCACCGACTGGACGGGCCGCGGCCGAGAGCTCTGGGTCGAGGTCGACCCGGCCGGCGTCGTCGTCCTCGAGGGGGTCGGCGCGTCGCGCGCCGCGCTCCGACCGTACCTGACGTATGCGATCTGGGTGGAGACCCCGCGTGACGTCCGGCTTCGCCGCGGCCTCGAGCGCGACGGCGACGGTGCGCGGCCGCGGTGGGAGCGCTGGATGGAGGAAGAGGACGAGTATGTCGCGCGAGAGCGGCCCGACGAGCACGCTCACCGCGTGCTCCCGGGCGATCGGTAGCGTTGTTCTCGATGCGCGTCCTCGCCGCCGCCGTCGTCGTCGCCGCTGTCCTCGCAGGCGTGGCCGCCGCGACCGCGCCGCCCGTGGGACCGCTTCCGAAGGCGAAGGTGACGACCGTGCGGACGACCGTCGGCTCGCTCGTGCCGGTCGCGCTCCCGAAGCGCGCCGGCTACGTCTGGCGCATCGCCCGCGCGATCAACGGGCGGGTCGTCCGCCAGGTGACCGAGGGCGACGTCGGCCCGGCCGTCGTGCTTGTCTTCAGGGCCGTGGGCAAGGGTCGCGCCTCGATCGTCGTGGCCGAGACGCGCGGCGAGACGCCAAGGGCATACCGCGTGGTCAGGTACGACGTGACCGTGTCGTGACGAGTGTCGCCGCGCGGAGCGCGGCGCCGAGGAGGTAGCCGCCGGAGGTCGAGGAGTGCATCGTCGGACATGCGCGGTCTGCGCCCGGTTCAGCTGCCGGGAACGGCGTCGAGACCCGGGAGTCTCGCAAATGTCCCGATCGAAGGTCGCGACGACCGTCCCGGGCTCCCTGCGCGCAACGGTGACGATCGCCGGGTCGTGAGGCTGAGCGTGCCGGTCGGCTGGCGGGCAAACGTCTCGAATGTCTCGAGGAAGATGTCCGAGCACGGAACGAAGTCGACCTCGCGGCCGGCGAGCAACGCCTCGGCCACTCTCGATGCGGTGTCGAGGCCACGCCGGGCGAGCAGCACCGTTGCGACCTCGACGAGGACGTACTCGAGCAGAAGCCCTCGACCCCAGTCGCCCGCGACCAGCCTCTCCATCGTGCTCGCGGCGGCCGGTGGCGGACGTCGCGGGCGTTGTGGTAGGCGACGAGGAAGCTGGTATCGAGGACGATCACGACCGCGGCTCAGACGCCGTAGACGATCGCGTCGATCTCCTCGCTCAGTCCCTCCTGTCCTTTTCCTACGTGGATGGACGTTCTCGGGTCTCGCCGAGGCCGGCGGCCGCCCGTCCCGCACCCGCGTGGCGGAAGGTCGCGAGGCTGACCACGCAGATCGCTGCGCCGACGAGGTAGGGGACGGCGTCGCTCGTCAGGTCGGCGAGCCCGCCGCCTGCGGCCGGGCCGATCGCGTTTCCGATCGCCCACGACGCGTTCATCACCCCGAAGCTGAACCCCTGCGCGAGCCCCAGCCGCTCGGCGGCGTGCGAGACCATCGTCAGGGCAGGGGAGTAGAGGGAGCCGAAGGCGAGCGCTGCCGCGATGACCAGCGGCACGAGGAGCGGGGGCCACTCGGTGACGGCGAGACCGATCGCCACTGCCGTCGAGCCGGCGAGCGCGACTCGCGCCGGCCGGACGGGGCCGATGCGGTCGGAGACGCGGCCGAGCCACGGATTGACCCCGCTCTCGATCGCGGCCGCCGACACCCAGAGCCCCCCGATCGCGATCGCCCCGAACCCGCGGGCGTCGAGCGCCAGCGGCGTGAGCACGTTGAGGGCTCCGAAGAGGAGTGCAGGGATCGTCATCAGCCAGAGCCCGAGCAGGTAGCCGCGGTCGCGCAGAGCGGTGAAGACCACCGCGAGCGGTTGCGACTCCCGCGGATAGGGATCGAACCCGAGCGCGACGACGGCGAGCAGCGTCTGGAGGCCGGCGATGGCCAGGAACGCGGCCCGGATGCCGATCACGCTCGCCGTCGCCCCGACGACAGGGCCGAGCAGCGCGCCGAAGACGGCAGCCCCCATCGCGGTGCCCATCGCCTGCCCGCGGCGCCCGCGTGGACTCGCGAGCGCGAGCCAGGCGAGCCCACCGGCCCAGGTCAGCGACGAGCCGAAGCCCTGTAGAAAGCGGCCGGCGAAGAGCAGCTCGAAGCTTCCCGCGACCGCGACGCCGACGCTCGCGAGAGCCACGAGCACCAACCCCGCGAGGACGGCTGCGCGGGCGCCCTTCCGAGCTGCGACCGCGCCGCCGGGAATCGCGCCGGCGAGGACGCCGATGCCGTAGGCCGCGACGAGCGTGCCGACGCTGCTCTTCGAGAGGTCGTAGGTGTCTCTGAGCTGCGGCAGTAGCGGCGTCAGAGCCGCGTAGAGCGCGGTGTCGACGATGACGACGGCGCAGACGAGCGGAAGGAGTCGCCTCACCGACGCGAGGCTATACGCGCCCCGTGAGGTTCCGGCCCTCTCGTCTCCCGCGGGTCAGGCTCGGCCGCCCCCTGCCCGGAGGCGGCGACCCTGGCGACGATCGACGACCGCCTGCATCTCGACGACGAGGAACGGGGCCGCATCATCGCCGCCTGCGCGCTGAGGCGCCCACTCGGCACGATCTGGAGGAGCCGGATCGCCACGGACGCGCTCTCAGCCTGCTCGCTCCTCTTCCCCTCGGGGCGACGAGGCCCGCCGGCTCGCGATCCGCGAGACTGCGGCAACTCATCGAAGGAGGATGTCGATGCACGCGCAGTTCAAGGAGTTCCGCACGTTCCTGGTCCGCGGGAGTCTCGTCGACATGGCGGTCGGGATCGTGATCGGGATCGCCTTCGCCGCGCTCGTCAACGCGCTGGTCAAGGACCTGATCACCCCGATCATCGCCGCACTCGCCGGCAAGCACGACTTCTCGGCGCTCTCGTTCACGATTCACCGCAGCCGCTTCCTGTACGGGGACTTCATCAACGCAGTCGTCTCCTTCGTCTCGATCGCGGCCGCCGTGCTCTTCTTCGTCGTCAAGCCGGTCAACGCACTCCTTGCGCGCCGGCGGACGGAGCCGCCCGTGGACGAGGCCGTACGCGCCTGCCCCGAGTGCCTGAGCGACATCCCGCGGGCCGCCCGCCGGTGCGCCTTCTGCACAACGGAGGTGGCGCCGGCCTAGCGGATGCCGGTGTCGATCCGGAAGTCGAGCCGGTCGTCGTGGCCCCGGCGGACGTGGACGGCGCGGGGACCGATGTTCGGGACGGTTCCGATCCGCTCGACGATCGAGACCGTGTAGTAGCCGGGCGCGAGCCTGATCCGATAGGCGCCGTCCGCGTTCGAGCGCGTGCGGTAGATGCATCCGGCGCGCTTGAAGAGGAGTGTCACCTGGGCGGGCGCGGAGCAGGGCTGGCCGACGCGGCAGACCGGCGTCGTCGGGCTCTTCGTGACGGTGCCGTGGAGGCCGCCGAGCAGGACGGCCACGGCGAGGAGCGATCCCATGTCCCCATGGTGCCTGAGGCCGGTTGCAGATCGGGCTCTTCTTTACGAATTCGGCACGTTCGGGTAACACACCCGCGAGTCGCACGTTGCCACACTGGGCGACATGCAGCCCCTCGTGCTCACCCGCCGCCGCGTGCTGCTCGGTGCGCTCCTGCTGGCCTTGTCGCTCATGCTCGGCGTGAGGTTCGTCGCGCGCGCCGGCACGGCGGCGGCCCCCGGTGCACCACCGATCGTCGGCTCGGCCGAGGCGGTCGCTGCCGGGGCTGCGCCGACACCGGCCTCGAAGCTCGTCGTGTACGTCGTCGGCGCGGTTCGACGGCCCGGCGTGTACCGGTTGGCTGAGGGGACGCGGGTCGAGGATGCCGTCTCCCGCGCGGGTGGGATTACGCCCAGAGCCGATCTCGTCGGCGTCAACCTCGCCGCGCCGCTCGCCGACGGCGAGCAGGTGCTCGTTCCGGCGCGGCTGCCGGTGGCCGTGGCCGCGGCAGAAGGCGCGCCGGCTCCCGGCGCAAGCGGTAGCTCGGCCGGTGCAAGCCCGGTGCAGCTGAGCGTCGCCACGGTCGAGCAGCTCGACACGCTCCCCGGAATCGGGCCGGTCACCGCGGCGAAGATCGTCGACTACCGCAGCTCGCACGGAGCGTTTCGCTCGGTGGACGACCTGGACGAGGTACCCGGGATCGGTCCGGCCCGGGTCGAGCAGCTCCGCGGGCTGGTGGTGCCGTGAACGGGCGCCTGCTCCGCTCCTACCCGTATGTCCTTGCCGGCTCTGCGACGTTCGGGCTCGCCGTCTCGAACGCCGCCCGCATCGGCGGGCTCGCAATCGTCGCCCTCGCCGTCGGCGCCGCGGCGGGGGCGGCATTCGCCGGCGATGTCGTCGTCCGTGTTACGTTGCTCGCGGCGGCGCTCGGCATCGCGGGCTGGTGGTGGGGGAGCGTTCGCCTCGACGCGCTCGACGCGAGCGTCCTCGCACCCCGCGTCGGCCAGGCGGACGAGGCGCTGCTCGAGATCACCGGTCCCGCCCGCCGCGGAGCGTTCTCGATCCGCGTTCCGGCGAAGGCGCTTCGATTCGGGTCGCTGACGGCGAATGAGCCGGTGCT
Source organism: Gaiellales bacterium (assembly GCA_038248655.1). GTDB lineage: Bacteria > Actinomycetota > Thermoleophilia > Gaiellales > Gaiellaceae > DATBLE01. The sequence continues at coordinate 11,371 of JBBRXG010000052.1, read as the reverse complement.
GCTCGAGCTCCCGCTCGGGCGCGCGCCGCCGCAGGGCGTCCGGATCGTGCTCCGGGCACGGCTCCGCGATCCGCGCCCACCCAAGCATGGCTTCGACGAGCGCACGTGGCTTCGCCGCCATGGTGTCCACGCGATCGTCGAGGCTCGTGAGTGGCGGGTGGTCGGACGGCGAGGCGGTGTCGGCGGGTACGCCGATCGCGTCCGCGGATGGCTGGGCGGCTCGATCGCCTCCGGGCTGGCCGGAGAGCGTCGCGCGATCCTCGAGGGGATCGTGCTCGGCGAGGACGAGGGCCTCTCGGACGAGCTCCGTACGAGCTTCCGGTCGTCTGGCCTCTACCACCTCCTCGCCGTCTCGGGTCAGAACGTGATCTTCGTCGCCGCCGGCGTCCTCGGCCTCTCCTGGCTGCTCGGCCTCCCGCGGTGGTTGGGAGAGGTCGGCGCGCTCGCCGGGATCGGCTCCTACGTCCTCGCCGTCGGAGCGCAGCCGTCCGTGATCAGGGCGGGAATCGCGGGCGCGCTCGGCTCGATCGCGTGGCTGAGCGCGAGGCAGCGCGACCGCTGGCACTTCCTGCTGGTCGGGGCCCTGATCCTGCTCGCCTGGAGCCCGTACAACCTGCTCGACGCCGGCTTCCAGCTCTCCTTCGCCGCCGTCGTCGCGATCTTCGTCGCCGTCCCGCGGCTCCAGCGCGCATCCGAGGGCTATCCGATCCCGCGCGTGCTCGCCGATCTCGTCGCCGTCTCGCTCGCCTGCGGCGTCGCGACCGCGCCGATCCTCTGGTTTCAGTTCGGGCGCATCCCGGTCTACTCGGTTCCGGCGAACGCCCTCGCCGCACCGGTCGTCGCCCCGCTACTCGGCCTCGGCTTCGTCACCGCGGCCGTCGCGCCGCTCTCGCCTCCATGCGCGGCCGCGCTCGCCTCGGCGAACGGCTGGCTCGCCGCATATCTCGCCGCCTGCGCCCGCGTCGTCGGCGGCCTGCCTGGGGCGACGGTCTCGTCCGGCCGCGGCCTCGGCGCCCTGATCGCGCTCGCAACGGCCGTCGTGCTCGTGCTGCAGGCCCACCGGGTCCCCGAAGGGGCATGACTATGCTGGCGGCACGTGGCCGCCGACGACCTGAAGGCCGTCTACCTGCTCACGGGCAGCGACCGTCCGAAGATCGAACGCGCGCGCGGACGCCTGCGCGAGCGGTTCGGCGAGGACTCGGTCGAGCGGCTCTCGGCCCGCGACTCCTCCGGCGAGGACGCGGTCGCGGCCTGCAACGCGATGGGCTTGTTCTCCGCGCAGGGCCGGCTCGTGCTCGTGGACGAGATCGAGCGCTGGAAGGCGGCGGACGCGAAGGCGATCGCCGACTACCTGTCGAGGCCGCCCGCGCCCGGAACCGTGCTCGCACTGGTCGGCGAGGAGATCAAGAAGGAATCGCCGCTCGCGAAGGCGTGCGCGAAGTCGGGCGAGGTGCTCGCGTACGACGTCTCGAAGCGAGAATTGCCGCGCTGGACGGGCGAGCAGTTCGCCCGGCACGGCGTGAAGGCGAGCGCCGACGCCTGCCTCGTGCTCGTCGAGCTCGTCGGCGAGAACCTCCAGGATCTGGCGACCGAGATCGACAAGCTCGCCCTCTACGCCGGTCACGACGAGATCGGCGAGGCGGAGGTGGAGCTGCTCGTCAGCGCGCGGGCCGACGTGCCCCCCTTCGTGCTCACGGACGCGTGGGGGCGCCGGGACGTCGGCGCCGTCCTGTCGGCCTGCGAGTCGATCCTGGAGCGATCGACCCGGTCCGGCGAGGTGCACATGCTGGTCGGCCGGATCGCTGCCCATGTGCGCCGGGTCGAGGCTTGCCGGCGCCTCGATGCCAAGGGGGTTCGGCCGCGTGACGCCGCGGCCGAGCTGAAGCTGCATCCGTACGCCGCCCAGAAGGCCTTCGACCAGGCCCGCAACTACTCGGTCGAGGAGCTGCGCAGCGCGATCGTCCGGCTCGCGGACCTCGACCTCGCGTTGAAGGGCGGCAGCCGCCTGCCTCCGGAGCTCGAGCTCCAGCGGACGCTCGTCGCGATCACGCGGCCGGTCGAGTCGACGAGCTAGGACGAATCGGCCGCAGAGGCGCTGGCGACGAGCCACGCAGCCTGCGACTTCTTCCGACCGGCCGTATTCGCGTGCAGCGCTCCCTTTGAAGCTGCGCGGTCGACCCAGCGCACGAGTGCGCGATGCGCGTCCGCGATCGCAGCGGCGTCGCCCGCCTCGACGGCCGCCTCGAGTCGTTTCGTCAGCGTCTTCACGGTCGAGCGGAAGCGGATGTTCTCGCTCCGCTGGCGGACCGCGATCCCGACGCGCTTCTTCTGCTGCTGGATGTTCGGCATGGCGTGAAAAGGCCGGCGGAGCGCCGGCGCGAGGATGGTAGCAACAGACGCGCTCCCTATGCTCAGCGCGTGACCGAGCCAACTGCGGACGCCGCACCCGCGCCGGTCGGGGCGACCCACGGACGTCACCTCGCGCGCTCGACGGCGATCTTCTCGCTCGCCACCGGCCTCTCCCGGGTCGTCGGGCTCGTCCGCGAGTCGGTCGTCCGCTACTACTTCGGCACCGTCGGCCAGATCAACGCGTTCGAGGTCGCGTTCCTCGTCCCGAACACGGTCCGCGCGCTCGTCGCCGACGCGGCGCTCTCCAGCGCGTTCGTCCCGGTCTTCAGCGAGCTGCTCGAGAAAGGCGAGCGCAAGCGCGCGTGGCGGGTCGCCTCCAGCCTCTTCTGGCTGATCCTGCTCGGGCTCGGCGGGCTGACCGCGCTCTTCATCGTGATCGCACCGTGGGTGATGCGGATCTTCGGCTACTCCGGCGTCGCCGTCGGCCTCTCGCGCGTGCTCTTTCCGATCGTCCTCCTGCTCGGCCTGACCGGGATCCTCGTCGGGATCCTGAACAGCTACGAGCACTTCACCGTGCCCGCGTTGACGCCCGTGTTCTGGAACGTGGCGATCATCGCCGGCCTCGTGATCGGCGTCCCCCAGGCGGACTCGCTCGACGCCAAGCTGTACGTCTACGCGGTCTCGATCGTGATCGGGACGGTGATCCAGCTGCTCCTGCCGGTGCCGTGGCTCCGCAACCGCGACGGCCGCCTGCAGATGGTGATCGACGTGCACGACCCGGCGGTCCGCCGCACCTTCCGGCTGATGGTCCCGATCACGCTCGGGCTCGGGCTGATCAACTTCAACGCGTTCGTCGACACGATCTTCGCGGCGAGGCTGATCGACAAGTTCCAGGCACCGAGCGCGATCAACGCCGCCTTCCGCCTCTACATCTTCCCGCAGGGGATGTTCTCCGTCGCGGTCGCGACGGTGCTGTTCCCGACGCTCTCGCGCCTCGCCACCCGCGGCGACCTGGACGGGTTCCGATCGACCGTCTCGAGCGGTCTGCGCCAGATCGCCTTCCTGCTCGTCCCCGCGAGCGTCGCCTCGGCGGTACTGGCCGAGCCGATCGTGCGGATCGTCTACCAGCGCGGCAGCTTCACGTCCTCCCAGACCCATGTCGTCGCGGCGGCGCTCGCCGCGTTCTCGCTCGGCCTGAGCTTCAACGGGGCGATGCTGATGCTGAACCGCGCCTTCTTCTCCCTCCAGTCCGCCTGGGTGCCGACGTGGATCGCCCTCGCGAATCTCGGCCTCAATGCCGCGCTCGACGCCGCCTTCTACCGGCTCGGGATCTGGGGGATCCCGCTCTCGACCTCGATCGTCAACATCGCCGGTACCGCAGCCCTCCTCGTTCTCCTCCGCCGGCGGCTCGAAAGAATGGAGGTTGCGCGGACGACCGACGCGGCGCTCCGGATCACCGCCGCCTCCGCCGTGCTCGCCGGCGTCTGCTACGGCGTCTGGTGGCCGCTCGACGACGTTCTCGGGCGCAGCTTCGGCGGCCAGGCGCTTTCGCTCGGCCTGGCGCTCGCGGCGGGCGCCGCCGTCTATCTCGCCGGCTGTCGCACACTCGGCGTGCGCGAGCTCCAGGCGCTGCTCTCGCTACGTCGGCGCCGGGCGTGATCGAGTTCCGGCCGCTCGCCGAGAGCGACCTGCCGCTCCTCCGCGACTGGCTGGGTCGAGCGCACGTTGCGCGCTGGTGGCGCGATCCGGTCGACGAGCTCCTCGACGAATGCCGCGCTGCGATCGAGGGCCGCGACCCGAGTGACCACTACCTCATAGTCGCCGGCGGACGACCGGTCGGAATAGTGCAGATGTACCTTGCCGCCGAGTACCCGGAGTGGGAGGAGGAGATCGGCGGACTTGGCCCTGGCGCTGCAGGAGTCGACCTCTTGATCGGCCAGCCCGAGGACGTCGGGCGCGGGCTCGGGGCACGGGTTCTCGCAGAGTTCGTTCATGCCGTCGTCTTCGCCGACGCGCGGGTGTCGGCGGCTGTCGCCACCGTCGAAGAGGCGAACCGCCGCTCGTGGCGCGCCTTCGAGAAGGCGGGCTTCCGGCACGTGCGCGACGTCTTCGAGGACGGCTTGCCGCACCGTCTGATGCGGCTGGAGCGCTAGCCCGGGAAACGCGGGTCGTCCCGGATCGGGTCGAAGTCGGTGTCGCTCCGGGCGTTCTCGCCGAGCCGCGGCTCCTCGGAGACCGCGGCGCCCAGATGCTCGAGCGCAGCATCACTCTCGCCGAGCTGCGCCTCTGCGCAGGCGAGGTTGTAGAGGAGGACGCCGCGGTCCTCGTAGCGCTCGAGCGCCTCGAGCAGGATGCCTTTCAGCTCCTCGTAGCGCCCCTCCTCGAACAGCGGGAGCGCCTCGGCGTTCGTCTCCCACGAGCGCGGTCGGTACGCCTCGCCAGGCCGCCCGCCCACGGCAAGCACGGTCGTGCCGGCCTCGGCCGCCCACGCCTCGCGCTGCGCTGCCGGGTCGCGGACGAAGACGATCGTCCCCGCCGGCGCGTCGACCTCTTCACCGCCGATAGTGAAGGTCGCCCGGCCCGCCGTGAGCAGGTAGAGCTCCTCGTGCCCGGAAGGCGCCTCGTCGTGGCCGGGGATCAGGCGCTCGCCCTCGCCGGCCGTCCAGGCGTTGATCCCGAACGACTGCACGCCCAGCTCGCGCCGGATCGGCGACCACCCGCCGGGGCCGGCGAGTGCCCCGATCGTCGTCGTCTCGAACTCCTCCGCGCTCATTTCCCCCTCCTCGCTCGCCGCTACGCTCCGTCCACGATGGACCAGGGCAAGATCCGCAACTTCTCGATCATCGCGCACATCGACCACGGCAAGTCGACCCTCGCCGACCGCATCCTCGAGGTCACAGACACCGTCACCGGTCGCGAGATGCGCGAGCAGCTGCTCGACTCGATGGAGCTCGAGCGCGAGCGGGGGATCACGATCAAGGCGCAGGCGGTCCGGGTGATGTGGAAGGGCCACGAGCTGAACCTGATCGACACGCCCGGACACGTCGACTTCACCTACGAGGTCTCGCGGTCGCTGCAGGCGTGCGAGGGGGCGCTGCTGGTCGTCGACGCTGCGCAGGGGATCGAGGCGCAGACGGTCGCGAACGCCTACCTGGCGATCGAGAACGACCTCGAGATCGTGCCGGTCCTGAACAAGATCGACCTCCCGCAAGCGGACCCGGACCGCGCCGCCGCCCAGGTCGCGGAGCTGATCGGCGGCAACGCGGCGGACGTGCTGCGGATCTCCGCGAAGACCGGCTCCGGGGTGGCGGAGGTCCTGGACGCGATCGTCGAGCGCATCCCGGCGCCGCCGGGCGAGGCCGCCGCGCCGGCGCGGGCGCTCGTCTTCGACTCGTCCTACGACCAGTACCGTGGCGTGGTCGCCTTCGTTCGCGTCGTCGACGGCACCTTCCGTGCGCGCGACGGCCTGCGCGCGATGGCGCAGCGCATCGAGTTCGACGCCGAGGAGCTCGGCTTCATGTCGCCGACGATGCGCCCGGTCAAGGAGCTGACCGCGGGCGAGGTCGGCTACGCGATCACCGGGCTGAAGGACGTCTCGCGGCTGCGGGTCGGCGACACCCTCACCTCGCGCGCGCGGCCGGCGGCGGAGCCGCTGCCGGGCTACAAGGACGTGAAGCCGATGGTGTTCGCCGGGCTCTTCCCGACCGATTCCGACCAGTACCCCGAGCTGCGTGACGCCCTCGAGCGGCTGAAGCTCAACGACGCCGCCCTGTTCTACGAGCCGGAGACCTCGCAGGCGCTCGGCTTCGGGTTTCGCTGCGGCTTCCTCGGCCTCTTGCACATGGAGATCGTGCGCGAGCGGCTCGAGCGGGAGTTCGACCTCGACCTGCTCGTCACCGCGCCGAACGTCGCCTACCTCGTGAGGACGAAGGCGGGCGAGGAGGTCGAGGTGCACAACCCGTCCGAGATGCCCCGTGAGGTCGAGGAGGTGCAGGAGCCGTACGTGACCGCCTCGATCATCGTCCCGAAGGACGGCGTCGGCGCGGTGATGGAGCTGAACAAGGACCGTCGGGGCCGCTTCGACCACATGGAGTACCTGTCCGAGGACCGGGTGCTGCTCGCGTACGACCTCCCGCTCGGCGAGATCGTCCTCGACTACTACGACCAGCTCAAGTCGAGGACGCGGGGCTACGCCAGCTTCGACTACGACTACGCGGGCTTCCGGCCCGGCGAGCTGACGCGCGTCGACATCCTGATCGCCGGCGAGCCGGTGGATGCGCTCTCGCTGATCATTCATCGCGACGGGGCGTACGACCGCGGGCGGGCGCTCGTCGAGCGGCTGCGGCAGGAGATCCCGCGCCAGTTCTTCGACGTGCCGATCCAGGCGGCGATCGGCTCCCGGGTGATCGCGCGCGAGACCGTGAAGGCGAAGCGGAAGGACGTGCTCGCCAAGTGCTACGGCGGCGACATCTCGCGTAAGCGCAAGCTGCTCGAGAAGCAGAAGAAGGGGAAGAAGCGGATGAAGCAGGTCGGCGCCGTCGAGGTGCCGCAGGAGGCGTTCCTCGCGGTGCTCAACCTCGACCACGAGAAGCGGTAGGGCAGGAGCGTGAGCGGAGTCCGGCACCTCTACCTCCATCTGCCGTTCTGCGCGCACCGGTGCGGCTACTGCGACTTCGTCACCGCGGTCGGTCGGTCGGACCAGCACGGTGCGTACGTCGACGCGCTGCTCGTGGAGCTCGAGCTGGAGCGGGACGCGCTCGCGGCGCGGCTCGAGACGATCTTCCTCGGCGGTGGGACGCCGACCTTCACCGAGCCGGCCGCGCTCGAGTGCTTGCTCGCGCGGCTGCCGGACGCGGACGAGGTCACGGTCGAGGCGAACCCCGAGACGGTCACGCCCGCGCTCGCACGTCTTCTGTCGCGAAACCGTGTCAATCGTGTGTCGCTCGGCGCGCAGTCGTTCCAGGAACGGCTGCTGACGGTGCTGGAGCGCCGCGCCGGCCCGGAGGACATCCGCCGTGCCGTGTACGTTCTTCGTGATGCCGGTTTTGACAACATCTCACTCGATCTCGTCTACGGGATTCCCGGCCAGAGCGCCGCCGACCTCGACGCCGACCTCGCCGAGGCGCTCGCGCTCGCGCCCGAGCACCTCTCCTGCTACGAGCTGGAGGCGAAGCCGGGCACGCGCTTCACCCATGCACACGGGCGGGAGCTGAGGCTCCAGGCGGAGGCGATGGAGACCTACTTCGAGCGGGTCGTCGCGACGCTGACCGGCGCCGGGTACCGCTGGTACGAGACGGCGAGCTTCTGCGTGAAGCCGGGGCGCGCCGAGAGGAGAGATCTCCGCGCCCGGCACAACCTCGGCTACTGGCTCGGCCGCGACTACCTCGGTCTCGGAATCGGGGCGGTCTCGACGATCGACGGCCTGCGACGGCGAAACGCGCCGCGGCTCGGCCCGTACCTGACGGCGCTCGCGGCGGGCGCAGCGCCGCCTCGCGAGCTCGAGCCGCTCGACGACGACGTCCGTCTGCGCGAGCGCCTCCTCCTCGGGTTGCGGCTCGACGAGCCGCTCGCGCTCGCCGGGCTGGATGCTGCGCTCGACCCGGGCGCGCTCGACCGCCTCGAGCGGCTCGGTCTGGCCGCCCGCGCCGGGGTAAGCGGGGCGCAGACCCTCACGCTCACCGAGCGAGGTCGTTTTCTCGGCGGCGGGGTGACCGCCGACCTGCTGGCGTAGCATTTTCGGGAGGAGACCATGATCGACGAGAGACCCGATCTGAGCGAGCGGCAGCGGCAGATCCTCGTCCGCGTCGTCGAGGAGTACGTCGCGACCGGGCAGCCGGTCGGCTCGAAGCACCTCGTCGAGCGCGCGGGGTTGCGCGTCTCGCCCGCGACGGTCCGGAACGAGCTCGCCGAGCTGGAGCGGCTCGGCCTCCTGACGCACCCGCACACCTCGGCCGGCCGGGTGCCGACCGACCGCGGCTACCGGTACTACGTCGACCGGCTGCTCGAGCGGCAGCAGCCACGCCCGGCGAGCTTCCCGCTCGACCTGGGCGCGGCCCGGAGCGAGGTGGAGTCGGCGCTCCAGGCGACGACCGAGATGCTCTCCCAGGTGACGCGGCTGATCGCGCTCGTGTCCGCGCCCCCGCTCGAGGCCGCGACCGTCCGCCACGTCGAAGTGCTGATGCTCCAGCCGCAGATGCTGATGGCGGTCGTGATCAGCTCGACCGGCGGCGTCACGAAGCGGGTGATCAGCTTCGAGCGGCCGGTCGACTCGGGTCTCGTGCGCTGGGCGGGGCAGTATCTGAACGACCAGCTCGTCGGCCTCTCGATCGGCAGCGCCCAGCTCCGCCGGCGGCTGTCCGACCCGAGCCTCGCCCCGTCCGAGCGGGCGTTCCTCGAGCTGCTCGGGCCCGCGTTCATCGACGCCGAGGGCGACGAGCAGCGCGTCTACGTCGGCGGCGCCTCCGGCCTGCTCGACGACGTGCGCGACCAGGAGCTCGGCTCGTACCGCTCGCTGATCGACCTGCTCGACCGGCGCCGCACGCTGCTCGACCTGCTCGCCGAGGTGCTCGACCCGCGCCGACCGTTCGTGCGCGTCGGCGACGAGCTGGCCGATCCGGCGCTCCACGACCTCGCGCTCGTCGGCGCCGCCTACGGAATCGCGAACCGCACGCTCGGCGCGGTCAGCCTGATCGGGCCGTCCCGGATGGACTACGACAAGGCGATCCGCACCGTGCGCTCGGCGGCCTCCGAGCTCTCCCGGTTCGCCGAGGTGATCTACGGCGAGTAGGCGGATGAGGAACGCTGTGCTCCTGGGCGTGGCTCTCGTGTGTGCCCTGGGGGTGGGCCCGGCGGCGGGAGCCGGCCCCTACATCGAGTCCGCCAGCAGGACACGGGTGCACGCGGGCGACGTCGTCCGACTCCGTGCCGGCGCAGGGCTTCGCCTCTACGCGCTGCTGCCCCTCTACCTCGTTCCCGCACGAAGCGCGCCCCGGCCATATCCCTGCACCGTGCGGGGCCAAGTCGGCAGCTGCGAGCCGGCTGTGCCCCGTCCACCTCGAGGCGCGGCCTTTCACCGGATCGGAACGCTGAACACCCGTCACTCGAAGGAGGTCACGATCCTCTTCCGGGTTCCGCGGCTGCGTCCGGGTCTCTACGTGTACGTCCTCTACTGCGGTCCTTGCCACCGAGGGCCGGACGGCAGTCTGATCGCCTGGCTTCCCCGGCCGACGCTCACGGTCACAGGTTGACTGGGGACGCCAGGGCTACCCTTTCGACGATGGCGACCACGGAACGCGACTACTACGAGCTGCTCGGCGTCGACCGCAGCGCGAGCGAGGCGGAGATCAAGAAGGCGTTCCGCACGCTCGCCCGCGAGCTGCACCCCGACGTCTCCGACGATCCGGCGGCGGAGGAGCGCTTCAAGGAGCTCGCCGAGGCCTACGAGGTGCTCTCGAACGCCGAGCGGCGCCAGCTCTACGATCGCTTCGGCCACGCCGGCCTGCGCAGCAGGGGGTTCACCCCGTCCGGTTTCGACTTCGGCACGCTCGGCGACCTCTTCTCGGCGTTCTTCGGCGACGACCTGTTCGGCGTCGGCGCTCGACGGGGCGGCGCCGCGCGCGGGACCGACATCGCCGCCGAGGTCGAGATCGAGCTGGTCGAGGCTGCGCAGGGGGTGACCCGCGACGTCCCGTTCCGGGTCGCGGTCACGTGCGCGACCTGCGGCGGCGACGGAGCCGAGCAGGGCACGTCTCCGGAGACATGCCCTGCTTGCGGCGGAAGCGGGCGGCTGCAGGAGGTCTCGAGCACCGCGTTCGGGCAGTTCGTCCGCACGCAGGCGTGCAGGCGCTGCGGCGGCTCGGGGCGGGTCGTCGAGCACGTGTGCCCGACCTGCGACGGCGCCGGGCGCACAATCGAGGAGCGGGCGCTGGCGGTCGAGGTCCCGCCGGGGATCCACGACGGCCAGCGGATCCGGATCGGCGGCGAGGGGCACGCCGGGGCCCTGGGCGGACGGGCCGGCGACCTCTACGTCCTCGTCCGCGTGCGGACGGATCCCCGCTTCGTCCGCGAGGGGCACGACGTCTTCTCGACCGTCGACCTGACGATGACCGAGGCGGCGCTCGGCGCCCGCATCACCGTGCCGACGCTGGAGGGCGACGTCGAGCTCGAGTTCGAGCCGGGCACGCAGCCGGGCGAGGTGCGCGTCCTCCGCGGCCGGGGTATGCCGGTGTTGCAGGGAAGCGGCCGGGGCGACCATCGGCTGCTCGTCAACGTCACGCTTCCGCATCGCCTGTCCGACGAGCAGCGCGTCCTGCTCGAGCAGTTCGCGAAGGCGGCCGACGAGGAAACGTACAGGCCGGACGAGGGGTTCTTCGACAAGCTGAAGAGCGCCTTCCGCTGAGCGGCACGGCTCTCCTGCGCGTCTCGGTGACGGTGCCGCCTGCGGACGCCGAGCGCGCCAGGGCGATCATGCTCGAGCTCTTCCCCGACGGGTTCGAGGAGAGCGCCGGCGCGAACGGGGTCGAGCTCGCCGCATACACGGACGCAGCCGGCGAGGAGCGGCTCTGGTCGGCGTTCGGAGGCGCCCGGTCGACCGGGGTCGAGGAGGGCTGGGAGGAACGCTGGCGCGCATTCCACCGCCCGGTGCGGATCGGCCCTCTCTGGGTGGGCCCGCCCTGGGAGGCGCCCGATCCGGACGCGCTCGCGGTCGTGATCGACCCGGGCCGGGCGTTCGGCACCGGTGCCCACGCGACCACCAGGCTCTGCCTCGAGCTGCTCCTCGACGTGCCGCGGGGGAGCCTGATCGACGTCGGCTGCGGGTCCGGGGTGCTGTCGATCGCCGCGTGCAAGCTCGGCTTTCAGCCGGTGCTCGGCGTCGACATCGACCCCCAGGCGATCGACGCGACCGCACGCAACGCGACCGACAACGGCGTCGAGGTGGAGGCGCGGCTGGCCGACGCGATGCGCGACCCGCTGCCGGTCACGGACGCCGCGGTCGTCAACGTCGCCCTCGACGTCGACCGGC
>JBBRXG010000051.1:0-20992 GCA_038248655.1 Gaiellales bacterium | reverse complement strand
GGGGTTCGCCCTGGGCGTGCGCGCGGGGGGCGGTTCGGGGGGGCCCAGCCCGGTCGTCGTTTGGTTCATGCCGTGGCACTTGCCGCGCTCGACTACCTTCGTGTCGCCGGCGACGACCTCCACGTCGGCCGCGGCCGACGCCGCGGCGATCGCCTCCACCTCGGCGGTCAGCTCCTCCGCCGACAGGCCTTCCTCGAGCACGAGCGACAGCGTCAGCGCAAGGGGTCGCGCGCCGCTGACGGCCAGGTCGTTGACGGTCCCGTTCACGGCCAGCTCGCCGATCGAGCCGCCGGGGAAGCGGAGCGGCTTGACGACGAAGCTGTCGGTGGTGAGAGCAAGCTCGAGGCCGTCGACCGCGAGGCCGCCGGCGTCGCCGAGCTCGACCAGGGTGGGCGAGGCGAGCGTCGGGACGAGCAGACCCTCGATCAGGGTGCGGCTCGCCTTCCCGCCCGCTCCGTGCGCCATCGTCACGCGCGCGTCCTTGAACGAGGCCGGCCGCGACCGGACGCGCTCGATCAGGTCGAGGGCGTGCTGCTCGCGATCGGTGATCGTGCCTTGCTCGGCCACTACACGACCTCGCGCTCCCGGGCGAACCGGCCGAAGTTGTAGTAGGCCGCGCAGGCTCCCTCGCTCGAGACCATGCAGGTGCCGATCGGCCGCTCCGGCGTGCAGGCGGTGCCGAACACCTTGCACTCCCACGGCTTGATCACGCCCTTCAGCACCTCGCCGCACTGGCACGCCTTCGGATCGGCGACGCGCACGCCGGGGACGGCGTAGCGCAGCTCGGCATCGAAGTCGGCGTAGGCAGAGGCGAGCCTCAGCGCGCTGTGCGAGATGAAGCCAAGGCCCCGCCACTCGAAGTGCGGCCGCAGCTCGAAGACCTCCGCGAGCACCTTCAGGGCGCCGGGGTTCCCGTCGTAGGGGACGACGCGCGTGTACTGGTTCTCGACCTCGCACCGCCCGTCGGCGAGCTGGCGCAGCACCATGTAGACCGACTGCAGGAGGTCGAGCGGCTCGAACCCGGAGATGACGACCGGCTTTCCGTAGTCGGACGGGATGAACTCGAACGGGCGGGCACCCACGACCGTCGAGACGTGGCCGGGGCCGATGAAGCCGTCCAGGCGCAGGTCGGGCGACTCGAGGAGCGCGCGCAGCGGCGGGATGATCGTCACGTGGTTGCAGAAGACGAAGAAGTTCGCGACGCCCTCCCGCTTCGCCCGGATCAGCGTCAGCGCGGTGGACGGTGCGGTGGTCTCGAAGCCCACGGCGAAGAACACGACCTCCCGGTCGGGGTTCTGCTTCGCGATCCGCAGCGCGTCGAGGGGCGAGTAGACCATCCGCACGTCGGCTCCCTGCGCCTTCGCCTCGAGCAGCGTGCCGTCTCCGCCCGGGACGCGCATCATGTCGCCGAAGCAGGTGAAGATCACCCCTTCCTCCCTCGCGACCGCGATCCCGTCGTCGACGCGGCCCATCGGGATCACGCAGACCGGGCAGCCAGGACCGTGCACCAGCTCGACGTTGGCCGGGAGGAGGTCGTCGACGCCGTACTTGTAGATCGTGTGCGTGTGCCCGCCGCAGACCTCCATCACCTTGTACAGACGGCCGGGCTCGACGGTGGCGACGATCTGGGTCGCGAGCACGCGGCCGAGCTCGGCGTCGCGGAACTCGTCGACGAACCTCACCGGAAGCCCTCCGGACTCTCGGTGACAAGGGTCAGCGCAACACCGGCGTGGACGAGGACCCGGTCTTCTGGAGCGACGGGTCCGACGAGATCGGTCATCACCTCGGCGAGCTCGCCCGCATCGTCCGCGCAGACGGCCAGGCCGTTCCGCCCCGACTCGAGGACCCGCATCTCCACGCCCTCGTCGGAGCAGGTCACGCAATGACCCTCGCCGCACGCGTCGGTCATTCGATCAGGCTCGCCTTCAGGTCCTCGAGCTCCTGCTCGTAGGCATCGCCCATCCTCTGGAGCAGCCCGAGCGTCGCCTGCGCCTCCTCCTCGTCGACCTTCGAGAGGGCGAAGCCGACGTGGATGAGCACCCAGTCGCCGGCGGAGACGCCGCCCTCGTCGTCGAGGAGGCCGATGTTGACGTTCCGGCGAACGCCGGCCACGTCGACGCGGGCGAGACGGTTCTCCTCGTCAACGACCTCAATCACATGGCCTGGAATCGCCAGGCACACAATCCAACCCTCCTCGGCCGAGGAATGCCACGCACTCTACGCACGCTGCTCGGGCATCTGCAAGCGGGTGTGATTGCCGGGCCGGCTCGCCGGGAAACATCGGCGCCGGCCCGGTGAGGGCGTCACTCGACGAAAGCGCCCCAGCGCCGCTCGATGCGGCGCGTCTTCCAGATCGCGACGGAGACGGCCCAGGTGAGGACGAACAGGGCGACGATCCCGTAGCCGATCGTGCCGAGGTCGAGGCTGCCGAGGAAGCCCCAGAAGCCCGTCTCGAGCCCGAGCCTGGTCGCGGCGACCTGGAGCAGCTCGATCGTGCCGACCAGCAGCGCGACCGCGACCGAGAGGCTGGTGACGGTGATGTTGTAGTACACCCTCCGGATCGGGTTCGAGAACGCCCAGCCGTACGCCTGGCTCATGAACACGCCGTCGGCGGTGTCCATCAGGCTCATGCCCGCCGCGAACAGGAACGGCAGCGAGATCACCGCCAGGAAGGGCACGTGGTGCGTCGCGACCCCGGCCGCGAGCGCGAGCAGCCCGACCTCGGAAGCGGTGTCGAAGCCGAGCCCGAACAGGAGGCCGAGCGGGTACATCTGCCAGCTGGAGCGGATCCGGCGGGCAATGCCGCCGAGGAAGAAGCGGTTGATGAAGCCACGGTCGGCCAGACGCCGCTCGAGCCGATCCTGGTCGAAGGAGCCGCGCTTCAGCTCTCGAGAGACCCGCAGGATGTCGAGCAGGACGAGCAGGTTGAGGATGCCGATGATCCACAGAAACGTTCCCGAGACGCTCGCGCCGACGTAGCCGCCGTAGTCCTGGAGGCTCGGGATCCTCGAGCTGACGCTCTGGGCCGCGAGGGCGAGTCCGGTCGCGAGCGAGAAGACGATCGTCGAGTGGCCGAGGGAGAAGAAGAAGCCGACGCCGAGCGAACGCCTTCCTTCCTGGAGGAACTTCCGGGTCGTGTTGTCGATCGCCGCGATGTGGTCGGCGTCGAACGCGTGCCTCAGGCCGAACGTGTACGCCAGCGTGCCGAGCCCGGCGAGGGCCGGATTGTGGCGCGAGTAGTAGAGGAAGAGCCCCCAGCCGGCGAGATGCAGCGCGACCACGCCGCCGGCGAAGCCGGAGAGCCGCAGCCATTCGGCTCGAGTCAACACTTTCGCGAAGCGCGCCACCCGCGTCCTCCTCGATCGCTGCGAGCTTATCGCAACTGGCTCGCAGTACCGGGGCTCTTCGGGGACTGGTCCGCTGCGTCGCGCCGGCGGTTCGCCCGGTCGGTGCTGGCATGATCGAGGCGTGCCCGCGACTGACTCTCACGACCACACCCCCCCGCAGCTGCCGACCGCCTTGCGCGGCCGGGGGAGGCGCCTGACCCGCCAGCGTCAGGCGATCTGGGAGGCGCTCGTCGCCGAGCCCGACCGCCACTCGAGTGCCGAGGAGATCGTCGCCCACGTGCGCGGCCGGCTGCCGGCGGTCAATCCGTCGACCGTCTACCGCACGCTCGACGTGCTCGTGGCGGAAGGCCTGTTGCTGCGCACCGACCTCGGCGCCGATCGAGCCTTCTACGAGCCCGCACGCGAGCACCCCCACCACCATCTCGTCTGCGAGCAGTGCGGGCGCGTCGACCACGTCCACGATGACGCGCTCGGCGCGCTCCGCCGACGGATCGACGCGGCGTCCGGATTCTAGCTCGGAGGCGGCGAGATCACGTTCTTCGGCCTCTGCTCGAGCTGCCGCTCCGCCCGGAAGGAACAGTAGAGAGATGGAGCGGAGACGATTCCGCGTCCGCGGGATCGTCCAGGGGGTCGGCTTCCGACCGTTCGTGCACGGTCTTGCACGCCGGCACGGACTGGCCGGGTTCGTCCTCAACGACGGTGAAGGGGTGGTGATCGAGGCCGAGGGCGGCGAGCTCGATCACTTCGCCACGGAGCTGGTCGCGGAGGCGCCGCCGCTCTCCCGGATCGAGTCGGTCGCGGTCGAGACGATCGAGCCGCTCGGCGAGTCCGAGTTCCGGATCCTCGCCAGCGTCCCGTCCGGGCGCAGCGCGCTGATCCCGGCAGACGTCGCCACCTGCGACGACTGCCTGCGCGAGCTCCACGACCCCGCCGACCGCCGGTACCGCTACCCGTTCACGAACTGCACCCAGTGCGGGCCGCGCTTCACGATTGTCCGGGTGGTCCCCTACGACCGCCCGAACACGACGATGGCGGGCTTTCCGATGTGCGCGGAGTGCCGGCGCGAGTACGAGGACCCGGCCGACCGCCGCTTCCACGCGGAGCCGATCGCCTGCCCGGCGTGCGGGCCGCAGCTCTCGATGCCGCTCGCCGAGGCGGTCTTCCTCCTCCGGGAGGGGGCGATCCTCGCGGTCAAGGGCCTGGGCGGCTACCACCTCGCCTGCGACGCGTCCAGGGAGGAGACCGTGGCGCGACTGCGTGCGCGCAAGCACCGCGAGGACAAGCCGTTCGCGGTGATGACGGCCGAGCCCGAGTCCCTCGCCGCGCTCGCCGAGCAGGAGCGAGCGTTGCTCGCCTCGCGGGAGCGGCCGATCGTGCTCGTCCGGCGGCTCGATGGCGCGGCGATCGCCCCCTCGGTCGCTCCCGGGACGATCTGGCTCGGGCTGATGCTCCCGTACACCCCGCTCCACCACCTGCTGCTCGGCGACTTCGGGGCAGCGGTCGTGCTGACGAGCGGAAACGTCAGCGACGAGCCGATCGCCTACGAGGACGACGAGGCGCGGCGCAGGCTCGCCGGGATCGCCGACGCCTTTCTCGGCCACGACCGCCCGATCCACCGCCGCTGCGAGGACTCGGTCTGGATCGCGAGAGACGGTTTTCCCATCAGACGGTCTCGGGGCTACGTCCCCATGGCCTTGCCGCTACCGATCTCGACACCACGGCCGCTGCTGGCGGTCGGCGCGAACATGAAGAGCACCTTCTGCGTCGTCCGGGGGAGCGACGCCTTCCTGTCCGCGCACCTCGGCGACCTCGACTCCGAGCTCGCCTACCGGGCGTTCCGGGCCGACCTCGAGCTCTACCTGACGATGCTGGGCATCGAGCCGAGCGTGGTCGCTCATGACCTGCATCCCGAGTACCTCTCCACCAAGTGGGCGTCCGAGCAGGACGCCCAGCTGGTCCCGGTCCAGCACCACCATGCCCACGCAGCCGGCTGCCTGGCGGAGCACGGCGAGCAGGGCCCGGCGCTCGCGATCGTCTTCGACGGGACCGGGTACGGGACCGACGGCACGCTCTGGGGCGGCGAGATCCTCCGCTGCGACCTCGGATCGTTCGAGCGGCTGCGGCACCTCGAGGCGATCCCGCTCGCCGGGGGAGAGGCGGCGATCCGCGAGCCGTGGCGGGTGGCTGCCGCCTACCTCGAGCGTGCGGAGCGGCCGGTCGGGTTCGAGCGCTGGCCGCTCGTGCGCAGGACGCTGACCGTGAACGCGCCGCTTTCCTCCGGGATGGGACGGCTCTTCGACGCCGTCGCGGCACTGCTCGGCGTGCGCGAGCGGGTCAGCTACGAGGGACAGGCGGCGATCGAGCTCGAGCAGCTCGCGGGCGAGACGGCGGCCGCCCCCTATCCCTGGCGGTTCGGGAACGGCGCCGACCTGGTCGGGGCGGCGCACGACGATCTCGCCTCCGGGCGTCCGCGTGCCGAGATCGCCGCCGCCTTCCACGAGGCGGTCGCGGCAGCCGCCGCCGAGGCGTGCGCCGAGCTGGCCGAGCCGAGGACCGTGGTCCTGTCCGGCGGTACGTTCCAGAACCTCCGCCTGCTCTCCTCCGCGCGCCGGCGACTGGAGGAGCTCGGGTTCCGAGTGCTCAGCCACCGGCTCGTCCCGCCCAACGACGGCGGGATCAGCTACGGCCAGGCGGCCGTCGCCGCGGCGAGAGCAGGAGCGAGCACCGGGTTGCCGCCGGACAGCTGCTAGCCGTGGATCGAGACGATCAGCGGGATGATCAGGATCGCGACGATGTTGGCGATCTTGATCATCGGGTTGATCGCGGGGCCGGCCGTGTCCTTGTACGGGTCGCCGACCGTGTCGCCCGTCACCGACGCCGCATGGGCCTTGGAGCCCTTGCCTCCGTAGAGACCGTCCTCGATCATCTTCTTCGCGTTGTCCCACGCGCCGCCGCCGGCGGTCATCGCGATCGCGAGGAAGAGCCCGGTGACGATCGTCCCGATCAGCAAGCCGCCCAGCATCCTGGCGTTGATGATTCCGACGACGATCGGGAAGGCGATCGGGATCGCCGCCGGCGCGAGCATGCTCTTGATCGCGGACTTGGTGACGATCCCGACCGCCTGGCTGTAGTCGGGTCGCTCGGTGCCCTCCATGATCCCCGGGTGCTCGCGGAACTGCCGGCGCACCTCGGTGACGACCTCGCCGCCGACGCGGCCGACCGCGTGCATCGCGAGCGACGCGAACAGGAACGGCATCAGGCCGCCGATGAACAGCCCTGCAATCACCCAGGCGTCGTCGAGCCGGAAGATCGTCGGGAGCCCCTCGCGGCCGAGACCGCTCGTGTAGCTGTCGAACAGGATCAGCGCCGCGAGGGCGGCCGAGCCGATCGCGTACCCCTTGGTGACGGCCTTCGTGGTGTTGCCGACCGCGTCCAGCGGGTCGGTGATCGCTCGAACGGACTCGTCGAGGTCGGCCATCTCGGCGATCCCGCCCGCGTTGTCCGTCACGGGCCCGTAGGCGTCGAGGGCGACGATCAGGCCGGTCATCGACAGCTGCGCCATCACCGCGACGCCGATTCCGTAGAGCCCGGCGAAGTGGTGCGCGACGAGGATCCCGGCCGCGATCACGATCACCGGCAGCGCGGTTGCCTGCATCCCCCACGCGAGCCCCGAGATGATGTTCGTCGCGTGTCCCGTCTCCGACGCGCTCGCGATCGACTTGACTGGCCGCCAGCGCGTACCCGTGTAGTACTCCGTCAGGGCGACGAGCAGGAAGGTGACGACGAGCCCGATGATCGACGAGACGTACAGGTCGCTGAAGCTGAACCTGGAGCCGTCGAACGCCATCGTGATCGGGACGAAGCCCGCGGCCGAGAGCAGCGTGGCGACGAAGACGGCCTTGTACAGCGCGTTCATGATCGAGCCGCCCTTGCCGACGCGCGCGAACCAGGTGCCGATGATCGAGGTGAGGATCGAGACGCCGCCGATCGCGAGCGGGTAGAGCTCGATGTGCGACGCCGGGAACGTCTTGACGGCGAGCAGCATGACCGCGACCGCCGTCACCGCGTAGGTCTCGAAGAGGTCGGCGGCCATCCCGGCGCAGTCGCCGACGTTGTCGCCGACGTTGTCGGCGATCACGGCCGGGTTGCGCGGGTCGTCCTCGGGGATCCCCGCCTCGATCTTCCCGACCAGGTCGGCGCCGACGTCGGCTGCCTTCGTGTAGATGCCGCCGCCGAGTCGCGCGAACACGGAGATCAGCGAACCGCCGAAGGCGAGGCCGACGAGGTCGTCGATCGCCGACTCGCGGCTGTTGCCGATCCAGTCGGTCAGCGCCCAGTAGTAGCCGGCGACGCCCAGCAGCCCGAGGCCGACGACGAGGAGACCCGTCACGCTCCCGGCGCGGAAGGCGACGTCGAGGGCGGGCCTGAGCCCGTTCTTCGCCGCCTCGGCAGTCCGCACGTTCGAGCGCACCGCGACGTTCATGCCGATGAACCCGGCCGCTGCGGAGAGGATCGCGCCGACGAGGAAGCCGATCGCGGTTCCCCAGCCCAGCTTGTCGTAGAAGCCGAGCAGCAGGAACGGCACGATCGCGACGACTGCGATCGTCATGTACTGGCGGCGAAGATAGGCGGCTGCGCCCTCCTGGATGGCGCGCGCGATCTCCTGCATCCGCTCGGTGCCTGCCGGCCTTCCGAGCAGCCAGATCGTCAGCCCGATGCCGTACGCGACGCCGACCCCGGCGCAGATCAGCGCGAACAGCACGGCATGGTCGTTGAAGAAGTTCACGTCGCTCCCTTTCCCGTTACGAGCTCGGCGCCGAACAGGCTCGGCGCGGCGCGATTTTGTATCACAAGCCTGCGGGAGCCTAACGCACCCTCCGGCTAGGAGGGCTTGGCCGCCGCCGCCGCGTATGCGAGCTGCATGTTCGCGACCAGCTGCTCGAAGTCGCTCGTCGTCTGGTCGGGGATCTCGCCTTTCAGGGCGGGGACGAGAGCGCGCAACGCCTCGATCGCGAGGCGCGCCTGGTCGAGGTCGCGCGCCTCCTCGGTCAGGCTCCGGTACCCGAGCGAGGAGAGCCCGAACACGGTCTGGACGAGCAGGTCCGCGACCTTCAGCGCCTCGAACTCGGCCTCAAGCTCGGCGACGAGCTCCTCGTCGGGCCTCGGCGGTCCCTCGTCAGCCACGGACGACCGCGCCGGCCCGAACCTGCTCCGCGTAGATCTCCTCGAGACCCCAGCCCTCGGCGACACGTGCAATCTGACGCTCGGCGGCGTTTGCGCCGGGAATCGCGAGCCGGACGCCGAGCTCGTCTGCGCTCGGGCCGACCCACTCCGCGAGGCGCTCGAGCTCGGCGCGCGCGGGGCGCACCTCGTACGTGCCGGGGTCGAGCAGGTCGCCCGACAGACCGAAGCGAATCGCCCGCCACATGTTCTCCTCGATCATCCGCGGGGGCGGCTGCGGCAACGGCTCGCGCTCGTCCACCGCCCGTGCGATCCGGGCGACCAGCGCGTAGGCGAAACCGGCGAGCGCCCGCGACTCGCCGAGGTCGGGCTGAGCGTCGCAGATCCGGATCTCGACGGTCGGGAAGCCCAGATGCGGCCGGACGCTCCACCAGAGTTGGGTGTGCTCGTCGATCGAGCCGGTGCGGTAGAGCAGGCGGACGTACGCCTCGAACTCCGCCCAGCTCCCGTACGCGTCGGGGACGCCGCAGCGCGGAAACATCCGGGTGAAGATCTCGGTGCGGGCGGAGTGGAGCCCGCTGTCGACGCCCTCGACGAGCGGTGAGCTGGCCGAGAGCGCGAGCAGGTGGGGAAGAAAGACGCGGAGCGCGTCGTGCACGGCGATCGCGCGGTCGGCGCCCCGGATCCCGACGTGGACGTGGAGGCCGAAGGTGTTGTTCCGCCAGACCACATACCGGAGCAGCTTGTCGTTCCGTCGGTAGTGCGGCGTGTCGATGATCCGCTGGTCCTGCCAGCGGCTCCACGGGTGGGTTCCGGTCGCACCGAGCGTGATCCCGAGCGCGCCCGTCAGCTCGGCGAGCTGCCACCGCCGGTCGCCCATCCGGTCGGCCGCCTCGGCAAAGCTCTCGCAGCGGCCGGTGCGTACCTCGATCTCGGAGGCGATCAGCTCACCGACGAGGTTCTCCTCGACCGGCGTCCCGACCGCGGACGCTTTCACGTCCTCGAAGCGGTTGACGAGCGACAGCGTTGCGGGGTCGAGGAGCGCGAACTCCTCCTCGACCGCGACCGTCAGATCGGTGCCCTGCTCGTACGCCTCGTACGCCCGGCGGAGCAGCTCGTCGTTGGAGATCGTCTGCGCTTCACCCATTGAAGTGGGAAGCGTACGCGTCCGTACGGGGCCGAGGCCAGGCCGAGCGTCACTCGTCCCGGAACGGCTCGAGCAGGCGCTCGGCGACGCCGGCCCACGACCACGCCTCGACCGCCACGCTGCGCGCTGCCTCGCCCAGCTCGCGCCGCCGCTCCGCCGGGAGCGCGAGCAGCTCGTGCAGCCTGTCGGCGAGGTCGACCGGATCGCCGGTCTCGAAGCTCGCCAGCCGCCGGAGATCGGCCGGGTAGGCCCGCTCGAGGCCGGCTGCGATCTCCCGCAGGCCCGAATGGGCGGCAACGAGAGACGGCACGCCGGCGGCAGCGGCCTCCGCTGCGACCATCCCGAATGCCTCGGGGAAGATCGAGGGGACGACGGCGACGTCGACGAGTGGTAGGAGTTGCGCGAGGTGACGATGCTCGAGCGGTCCGGTGAAGAGCGTCCGCGACGGGGCGATCCGCTCCAGGTCGCGCCGGTAGTCGCCGAAGCCGACGACGATCGTTCGGGCGTCGATCCCGTGCATCGCCTCGAGCAGCACGTGAACGCCCTTGTTGTAGAGCAGCTTCCCGAAGTAGAGGACCGTCGACTCCTCGCCGGCGAGGAACTCGGCGAGCCGGACCTCGTTTCCCTCGTCGGGGAGGCGCTCCTGCGCGTTGCCCGGGTTCGGCGGGTCCGCACGGCATTCCTCGAGCAGCGAGGCGAGCGCGCCCTCTCGCGGCCGGGGCGCGAACTCGTCGACGTCGACTCCGGGGGGCACCTCGTGGACACGGTCGACGTGGCCGACCACCTCCTCGAGCACCGAGCGGATGTGCGCCGAGCCGACGAACACCGCCGCAGCGCCGCGCAGGGCCCTCGCCCCCCACGCCTGGAGCCCGGCGTCGGCGCGCATCGAGTACTCGAGCTCCGAGCCGTGGGCCTTGACCGCGAAGCGGGCTCCGGTCGCGGCGGCGACCGGAGCGCCCATCAACACGTGGTTGGCGAACACGAGATCGGCCGGGAGGTACTCGGCGAGCGCCTCCGCATTGCGCGCGACGTAGCGCTCGCGCTCGGCCCAGGGCATGTCCTGCAGCAGGACCGCCTCGAGATCCTCGTACCGGTCGAGGACGAAGACGGGTAGGAGCGGTCCGACGGACGGGCGGACGACCTCGGCCCCGGCCAGGTCGAACCGCGCGGGCTCGGGCTCCTGGCAGAAGACCACGACCTCGTGTCCGGCCCGGGCCCACTCGCGAGCGATCGAGCGCGTGTAGACGTTCGAGCCGGTACCGCCCAACAGGTACCCGTGCCAAAGGAGGATGCGCACAGGGCGACTGTAGGCGAAGTCTCGCCAAGACCATCCGCCGCCGGAGCCGGGCTTCGCCCGGCGGGAGGCTCACCTCCGCTCGAGCAGCATCGGAGCCCCGCTCAACACTCGGCGGCTCCGCACCCATGAGATCCGAGGACCCGCCCGCAAGGAGGGGGCTCGGGGGGGGACCAGGGGGGACCCCGGGGTTCCCCCGCGCTATTAGGCCAAATGGAAGTAGAGGGCGTGAAGCAGGTCGACGGCCGGGTTGGAGGTGTGCACCTGGACGTCGCCGGGGACGTCGAGCAGCCCTTCGCTGTAGTTGAAGATGATCCGGACCCCGGCATCGACGAGGTCGTCCGCCACGCCCTGGGCGGCGGTCGCCGGAACGGCGAGCACGCCGACGATGATGTTCTTGTCGCGCACTGCGCCCCGCAGGTGGTCGTACGGCTGCACCTCGACCCCGCCGGCGCTCCGGCCGACCACGGAGGGGTCGCGGTCGAAGACGGCGGCGATGTTGATCCCGTGCTCCGCGAAGATCGGCGAGCTCGCGATCGCCTGCCCGAGCCGCCCGGCGCCGACGAGCGCGATGTTGTGCTGCCCCTGGGTGCGGAGGATCTTGCGAATCTCGCCGAGCAGGCTGTCGATGTTGTAGCCGACCCCGCGCTTCCCGAACTTCCCGAACGCCGACAGGTCGCGCCTGATCTGGGTCGCGTTGACGTTCGTGTAGTCGGAGATCTCCTGGGAGGAGATCCGCTCCTTGCCCATCTTCTTCGCCTGTGTCAGGACCTGGAGGTACCGGCTGAGCCGCGCCGCGACTCCAACTGTCAGCCGATCCGTCGCCCCCGCTCCTCGCGTCGTCCCTTGTAACACCGCGGGCATTGTGCCAGCGCTCTTGGTTGCGTGCGTCACCTACCCCGGGAGCCACGACTTTGTGCGCCCAGGCGGCGGAGGAACGCGGCCCGATCGAGGTGGTAGACGAAGGCCCGTTCGCCGTCGATCTCGACCACCGGCAGCCATTCCCTGTAGCGGTTCTCGAGCTCGGGGTCGCCGCCGATGTCAACCGCCTCGAGCTCGAACGCGTTCTCGGCCCGGAGCGCCGTGAGCGTGCTCAGGGCACGCTCACAGAGATGACAACCGTTCGCGTGAAACAGCGTCACGCGAACGGTTATGGGTAGAGCCCCCTGGTGGTCGTCGCCTCCGCGACGCGCTGGACGGCCAGGCCGTAGGCGGCGAGCCGCATGCTCACGTCACGACTCTCGTGGACGTGCCACGTCTCGTCGAACGCCTTGTCGACGATCTCCTTCAGCTTGGCGTTGACCTCCTCTTCCTTCCAGAAGTACTCCTGGAGGCCCTGCACCCACTCGAAGTACGAGACGACGACGCCGCCTGCGTTCGCCAGCACGTCGGGCAGGACGAGCACGCCCTTGTCCTCGAGGATCTCGTCGGCTGCGGGCGTGGTCGGGCCGTTCGCCCCCTCGCAGATGACCCTCGCCTTGATCCTCGAGGCGTTCTCCTCGGTGATCACCTGCTCGAGACCGCAGGGAGCGAGGATGTCGCAGTCGAGGAGGAGCAGCTCCTCGTTCGTGATCCGCTCCACGTCGGCCAGGCCCTCGAGCGTTCCGCGCTCCTGCTTGTGCGCGATCGCCGAGGGGATGTCGATCCCGTTCGGGTTGTAGGCGCCGCCCTGGGAGTCGGAGACGGCGATCACCGTCGCGCCCTCCTGCTGCATGAACAGGGCGTAGTAGCTGCCGACGTTGCCGAAGCCCTGCACGACGACCCGCAGGTCGGAGACGTCGAGGCCGAGCTTGTCGATCGCCTCGAGCGTGCAGTACAGGCCTCCATGGGCGGTCGCCTCGAGCCGGCCGAGCGAGCCGCCGACGGTCAGCGGCTTCCCGGTGACGACGCCGAGCACGCTGTGCCCCTTGTTCATCGAGTAGGTGTCGAAGATCCACGCCATCTCGCGCGGGCTGGTGCCGACGTCCGGCGCCGGGATGTCCTTTTCCGGACCGATCTCGTTGATGATCTCGGTCGTGTACCGGCGGGTCATCCCTTCCAGCTCGCGAAGGGAGAGCTTCTTCGGATTGCACTTGACTCCGCCCTTTGCGCCGCCGAACGGGATCCCCATCAGGGCGCACTTCCAGGTCATCCAGATCGACAACGCCTTCACCTCGTCGAGCGTGACGTCGGGGTGGTAGCGGATCCCGCCCTTCGACGGGCCTCGTGCGATGTTGTGCGTGACCCGGTAGCCCTCGAAGACCTCGATCGTGCCGTCGTCCATCGTCACCGGAATCGAAACGGTGACGGCCTTCTTGCAGCCGGACAGGACGCGGACGAGGTTCTCGTCGATGCTGAAAGCATTGGCGACCAGACGAAGCTGGTTCCGCGCGATCTCGTACGGGTTCTCTCGCAGATGAGAGACGGTCTCTTGCGCTGAGCTCACGGTCACTCTCCTTGGTGGAAGTCCCCGCTACGGACAGAGTCTACGACCGTTCGAATCGCCGTTCGGGGTCTTCGGGCGCCAGCCGGGAGCTACCGGATCGAGAACGGGATCGACCGCACCTCCGGCGGGCCCCCACCGGTCGGCCAGGCATAGACCCGCAGCCGGTAGCGGCCACGCCGGAGGATCGCTCCGCCCGGCCCGCGCCCGGTCAGTCCGAACGCGTACCGGCCGGGAAGGAGGTCCCTGAGCCGGGCGAGCAGGCCGAGCCGCTTCCCCCCGGCGGTCCAGAGCACGACGTCGAGCCTCAGGACCGGCACCACCTCGTTTCCGTGCGGCGAGCGGAGCACGCGACCCGCGCGCAGGGCGACCACGGTCGGCTTGGCCTCCGACGGCGCGGACGTCTTCCGGGAGAGCGAGAGCGGACCCAGCAGCCCGCGCGGCTCCCGCAGCACGACCGCCCAGGGGATGCGGATCGGCACGCCGCCCACGGGCGTGAGCGTCAGCGCGCCGACCGCCACATCGCCTTTCGCAATCGTGATCGGCTGCGTCCGGACGGTGAGGTCGGCGACGTCGCCGGGCTCGATCTCGATTCGCCGGGGTGTGACGAGCAGCCGGACCCGGGCGTTTCCGCCCTGGCCGGTGGCGGCGAAGACGGTCAAGCGGCGGGTGGAGACGTTCCGCACGCGAACGATCTCGCGGCCCCGCCAGCCGTCGCCCGTGCCCCGCCCGAACGCGACGGCAGGAGGATCGGCGACGACCTCCGCGGCGGCCGAGCGACCCAGGTCGAGGGCTCCCGTCCCCTGGGCGGCGGTCGACGCCCCGCGGATCCTGTTGCCCGCACCGATCAGGAGCGCCCGGAGCGTGCGCCCGTCGGCGTCGGGGCGAGCCTCTGCGAGCAGCGCCGCAGCACCGGCGGCAACGGCAGCCGCGGCGCTCGAGCCGTTGACGGTTCCGAAGACGGAGCTGCCGTCCACGGCCCGGCCGGGCTCCGACGTCGCGAGCGCGACGCCGGGGGCGACGAGATCCGGCTTGAGCCCGCCGTCGAAGGCCAGCCCCCACGACGAGAACGGGGCGAGCGTCCGCACCGGTGCGGCCACCGAGCGCGGAGCGGCGACGGCGACGATCGCGTCGTCACGGCGGAGAAGCTCCCCGGCGGTCTGGTCGGGCAGGCTGAGCACGGGAACGCCCGTCTGCTCGTCGAGGCCGAGACCACCGGCCGCGACCGTCCGTCCGTGGAGAAGCACGGCTGCGGCACCAGCCTGGGCCGCCCACCGGGCGGCCGCAGCCGGATCGTCGCCGGCCGGAACGACAGCCGCCCGACCGGCGACGAGGCTCGTTCCGTCCGAGAAGAAGTCGTCCTGGGAGGTCGCCGCTCCCCGCGGAGCGGCGGGACGAAGCACGAGCGTCCGCTCGGGCGCGACCGCCCCCGCCAGCGGGAGCACGCGGTCGAGCAGGACGCTCAAGCCTGCGCGCACGACGACGCGCACCTCCGTCCTCGCGCGACGCATGTCGGTGGCACCGACCGCCAGCGCCGCGGGCGCTCCCGCCGGCCCGCCGACGCTGCCGAATGCCGGCCCGGCGGGCCCGTCGTTTCCGGCAGCGGCGACGACGAGCGTGTCCAACCGGGACGCGCCCTCCACCGCGCGCGCGAGCGGATCGTCGCTGAACGCAGCGAACGGCTCGACCAGCGGGATCAGGGCGATCCGGGCCGCGTCGTGCGCGTCGCCGTCGGCGTTCGGGTCGACGGCCCGCTCGAGCCCGGCGAGAAGCTGATCGGTGCGGGCCGAGATCGTGTAGCCGCCGTGCTCGTCGGTCTGCCACCCGGCGACCCTGATCGGAAGCACGGTCGCGGCGGGCGCGACGCCGGCCAACCCCGCGACTCCGCCCGAGCCGACGAGCAAGCCCGCCATCTCCGTCCCGTGTCGCTCGAGCTGGGCCGGGTCGGTCGGCTTCGCCTGCGCGCGCGCGTCGGCCGTTCCCCCGACGATGTCGAAGCCGTCGAGAACGTGGCCGTGGAGGTACGCGCTCCTCAGGTCGACGCCGGTATCGAGCAGCGCCACGGTCACGCCTCTTCCGGCGATGCCGGCCAGACGGACGGCGGCGCGGCCGAGCCCCGCGGCGACGTCCTCGCTGCGCAGCGCGTCGGACGAGACGGAGGCCGGGAAGGCGATCCGCACCGGATAGACGCCCTTCACGCCGCTCGTCCGCTCGAGGAGGGCGATCGCCCGCGGATCGAGGAGCGCCGAGAAGCCGTTCAGCGTGCGCGTGAACCGGAACTCCGGCTTGATCTGGACGCCCTCGCGGCCGAGCGTCGCCACGAACTGCTGCTGTGCCGCGAGCGCCGTCGCCGTCCAACGTCGCTCGTCGAGGTCGGTCGCGCGGCCGCCGGCGCGCGCGACCCGGTCGGCGAGCGAGAACGCACTGAGCACCACCAGCACGCGCTGGCCGGTGGCGACGGGCGCCCGCGAACCACCGACCAGCCCGCTCCAGGCGGCGGCGGCGAGCCGGGAGGTGGATGCCGGCGAGGCGCCGCTCCCCCCGGACGGAAGCGTGAGCAACGCGGCCGCCGCGGCGCCCGCGAGCGCGCAGACGACGGCCGCGCTACGCGACCGCATATGCATCGAGTCGAAGCGGGTCGCCGGCCGCCTCCACGTACCGCGCCGCGGACGCGATCATCGCCGCGTTGTCGGTACAGAGCGCGAGCGGCGCGGCCCTCGCGCCCGGAAGCGCCCCGCGAAGCTCGGAGTTGGCAGCCACGCCGCCGACGATCGCGATCCGCTCGGCACCGATCGAAGCTGCTGCCTCCGTCGTCCGCCGGACGAGCGCGCGGACGATCGCCCGCTGGTAGGAGGCGGCGAGATCCGCACGCCGAGCATCGAGCTCGGCCCCGGCGAGCTCCCGGACCGCGTAGAGGAGCGCGGTCTTCACACCCGAGAACGAGAAGTCGAGGCCCGGAACGCGTGCGACGGGAAAGTCGTAGGCGGAGGGGTCGCCCGTGCGGGCGAGCCGGTCGATCGCCGCTCCCCCCGGATAGCCGAGCCCGAGCAGCCGTGCGCCCTTGTCGAACGCTTCGCCGGCGGCGTCGTCGAGGGTCGTCCCGATCACCCGGAATCCGCGGTGCTCCCGGACATCGAGCAGGAGCGTGTGGCCGCCGCTCGCGAGCAGGCAGAGGAAGGGCGGGTCGAACGGATCCGGCCGGAGGTAGAGCGAGGCGACATGGCCGTGCAGGTGGTCGACGGGAACGAGTGGGAGGCCTCGCCCCCACGCCACTCCCTTGGCGGCCGCGAGGCCGACGAGGAGGGCACCGATCAGGCCGGGCCCCTGCGTGACCGCGACCCGCTCGATCTCGCCGAGCCCGACGCCCGCCCGGTCGAGCGCCTCGCGAACGACCGGCGAGACGAGCTCCAGGTGCCGCCGCGACGCCACCTCCGGCACCACGCCCCCGTACCGCGCATGCAGCGCGGACTGCGACGCGACCACGTTCGACCGGATCTCGCCGTCGTCCGCGACGACCGCCGCCGCCGTCTCGTCGCAGGAGGTCTCGATCCCGAGGATCAAGCGCTCTCGCTCCGCGAGAGCGCTAGCTGGATCTGAAGCGGCACATGACCGCGACAAACCGGTCGCTCCTGCCCTGCCATCGTATGACGGTGACGGTGGTCGTGGACTCGCGGGAGCCGGTCGACGGCGTTCCACAGCGTCTCATCCAACTCGGTGTCGATGTGGAAAGGCGTCTGTTGCCGGCTGGAGACTACGAGGTAGGCGAGCGGGCGATTGTGGAGCGAAAAACGGTTCGGGGTCTTCATGCAGGAATCATCGCCGGCGAATTCTGGTCCCAGATGCGACACGTCCGCGACGTTGCGCGATTCGCGTACCTGCTGATCGAAGGAGACGATCTCGACGACGGACCGCTGGCGGCACCTGCAATTCGTGGGGTCTGCGTGGCGCTGATGGATCTCGGGGTCGCCGTCATCCACTCTTCCGATCCGCAGGATTCTGCCCTGTGGCTTCAACGGCTCGCCGAACGCCGTGCTCGAGCTCGGTATCGCAATCGTCCAGTCTACGCCCAGCGTCCGAAGCGGCCGGCCGGTGCTCCGGCCGCCGAGGCAGCTCTGGCGAGCGTCCCCGGAATATCCCGCGTGCGCGCGCAGGCGCTTCTCTCTCACTTCGGGAATCTGGCCGCTCTGGTCCAGGCGGATCCGGGCGATTGGCAGTGTGTCCCGGGCATCGGCGCCACGTGCGCAGAGGCCCTCTCGACCACATTGCGCAGTCCGTACACGGCTAGCCGTTCGTGACGGAGTCGCGAACGGCAGGGTCCTTCCACATGATCAGCGCATCCTCGCGGTTGTCGGTGTAGTAGGCCCTGCGCACGCCGCGCGACTCGAAGCCGAGCCGTTCGTACAGGGCGATCGCGCCGGCGTTCGAGACCCGGACCTCGAGCGTGTATCCCCGACGATCGTCGTCGTCCGTCAGCTCGAACAGCCGGCCGAGCAGGGCGGTGGCGAGCCCGCGACGACGCTCGACCGGGGCGACGGCAACGTTCATCACGTGCCACGCGTCGACGTATCGGGAGACGATCAGGTAGCCGGAGAGCCGCCGGTCGAGGAACGCGCCGAGGCAGATCGAGGACGGCTTGGCCAGCTCGCCGGCGAACATCGACCTCGACCACGGAGTCGGGTACGAGGCCCGCTCGATCTCCTCGATCGCCGCGAGATCGCGAAGCTGCAGGCGGCGGACGTCGATCACGCCATCGCCCGCTCGGCATCCGGGAGCCGCAGGTAGACGGGCTCGACGAGCTCGGCGGGCCGGCCGGGGCCGGCGAGCGCGGCGTGGAAGCGCGCCCGGGGCAGGTGCACCTCGCCGGCGTCCGGCGGTACGACGCCCCCGGCTGCCTCGATCGTCGCGCGGTAGCGGAGCGCCCCGTCGCCGACGTACCTCCAGCCGCGTTCGACTCCGAGCTGCGACGGTGCCAGGCAGCGCGGGCTGCCTTCGAGGAGGACGAACACCTCGCGCCGGCGTGCGTCGACCACCGGAATCGCGCCGGGCGCCCCGGCAGCGAGGGCCTCGAGCGTCGAGACGCCCGCGACCGGGAGATCGAGCGCGAGCGCGAGCCCTCGCGCCGTGGCGAGCCCGATCCGCACGCCGGTGAAGCTTCCCGGCCCCACCCCGACCGCGATCAGGTCGAGATCACGTGGCACGAGACCTGCAGCGCGCAGGAGGTCGTCGGCGTCCGCCAGGACTGTTGCCGCACGGGAGGTTCGCTCGCCGAGCACCTCTCCGTCCCGAACGACCGCGCAGGTGGCGACGTTCGTCGCAGTGTCAAACGCCAAGGTCAGCATCGCCCTCGAGCACGATCAGCCGCCGCCTCTCGTCCACGTGGCGTAACCGTACCCGCAGGCGCGGGGCGGGCAGCGAAGCGCCCGCCGCCTCGGGCCACTCGACGAACACGATCGCGTCCTCGAAGTACGGCTCGAGCGCGCCCCAGTCGGCGTCCGTGAGCCGCTCGAACCGGTAGAGATCGAGGTGGGAGATCGGCAGCCTGCCCTGGTATCGATGTCCGATCGTGTAGGTCGGGCTCGTCACCGGCTCCGTGACCCCGAGAGCACGGCACGCGCCGCGGACGAAGGTCGTCTTGCCTGCGCCGAGCTCGCCGCCGACCGCGACGACGTCCCCGGCGTCGAGGTGCGCGGCGAGGCGGGCGGCGAGCGCCTCGGTCTCCCCGGGCGAGCCGGTGGTGACCTCGCGCGTCAGAACAGGCCGAGCTGAACCGCGACCGGCTCCGGCTCGGCCTCGACGACGGGCTCCAGGAACGAGACCGGAGGGTCGGGGTCGAGCTCGCGCTCGAGCAGTGCCGGAATCCGCGCGAAGTCCTCTTCGAGCACCTTCAGCATCGCCGGCGTGTAGAGGGCGGCGGCCGGATGGTAGATCGGGTAGATCGTCACCTGCATCGAGCCGTACGTGACCTGCTGCGGCTGGCCGTGGACGCGCGTGATCCCCGTCTCCCTGCCCGTGAGCTGCTTGGTCGCGTGGTTCCCCAGCGTCGCGATCACCTTCGGCTGGATCAACGCGATCTGCTTGAACAGCCACGGCTCGCACGTGTGCTTCTCCTCGGGCAGCGGATCGCGGTTCCCCGGCGGCCGGCACTTGACGGTGTTCACGACGTAGACGTCCGCCCGCGCCAGGCCGATCCCGTCCAGCAGCCGGTCGAGGAGCTTCCCGGCCTGGCCGACGAACGGGACTCCCTGCTGGTCCTCGTGGAACCCCGGCGCCTCGCCGACGAACATCAGGTCGGCGTCGGGGTGGCCGTTCCCGAAGACGACCTGCGTACGCCCCTGGTGGAGCCGGCAGCGGGTGCAACCCGAGGCTTCCTGCCGCAACGAATCGAGCATCGGCGGCAGTGTAGGCCGCGCAGCGGATGGATGCCGAACGAGGGCCGACGGCGCCCGTCAGGCCGTCACCGACACCACGATCGTCTCGCCGAACGAGCTGCCGTCGACCTGGAGGCCATAGCAGCCGGGGCCGGGAAACATGGTGTTGGAGGGGGTGTAGCGCCAGCCCCGCGAGCCGTACTCGGCTGGGAGCAGGCGGAGCTCGCTCCGGATCGGCCCACCAACGTGAAATCGAACGATGCCCGAGCCGGCGAGTCGAGCCCCGCGGATCAGGAGCGCGCCGCGATAGGTCGGCGCGATCGCCCAGAGCGTCTTGTGGAAGCTCGCGCCAGCGCGGGCCCGATCACCTGTGAGGGAGACGGGCCCGTCAGTGCCGACCACCGCGTAGGCGGGGCCCCGCCCGAAGCCGAAGGCGGTCGCGGGAGTGCTCCGTCCGGCCACCGTCCGCGGGCAGGCGGCGCCTGCCTCCAGACGCGGCAGACGGAGAGACCGATGGAGCCTGCGCCACCCGGCGGGCCCGACGAGCGGCCGCGTCCGGCGGATCACGAGCGTCGCCAGGAGCCGATTCACCTCGCGCACGAGCGGTCGGGACGGCGGCTTTGCAGCGAGGTCGACCGAGAGGACGAACGACCGTCCGGCTGTCCAGAACGTGCGGTACGCGACGGCGTGGCCGGCCGGAATGCCAATTGCACGGCCGCCGAAGTCGACGACCCCGATCTTCAGCGGAAGACGGGTGGGCGGGAACCGACGGCCAGGCGGGTTGCCCACCTCCGCTAGCCGAATCCAGACGTCGCCGGGCCTCATCCGGGCGAGCGCGTTGGCGGCATCGCCCGCCGGGAGCCCGAAGCTCGCCGCCTGCAGAACGGCGCACGGGCGTGCCGCCGCCTGGCAGAGAACACGGCCGTCCCACCCGGACGGCAGGTCGAGGCGTAGCCCTTCGCCGCTGATCGTCTGCGGACCCGCCGGGCTCGCACCAAGGGTGATCGCGAGCGCAGCGAGGGCGGGAAGAGCGCGCACATCGTTGATACGGACGAACGCTGCCCGGCGGTCCGAGCAAAGCCGCCTGGTGAGAGCCCGTTACTAGGCTAAGGGGTATCCATTTAGCCGGAGTAGCGCTAGGTCTGCCGCCACGGCCGGCGCGCTCTGGGTCGCTCGAGGCTGGGTGGACGGCCGCGCGTCCTCGGTGGCGCAGGGCGCCGTCTGCCGGGCTGG
>JBBRXG010000050.1:0-21016 GCA_038248655.1 Gaiellales bacterium | reverse complement strand
CAGCATGCGAACTCGGGCTGGGGCACGTTCGACGACGACAACATGGTCGGCGCGACCGCGTTCATGGAGACGCTCGAGCTCGCCGTCGAGCTCCGGCGCTCGGGGTACGGGCAGAACGGCGAGCGGCTCGGCTTCGACCTCTACCCCTACACCGAGGACGCGGTCGAGGCGGTCCGGCGCTCGGTGCTCCAGTGGCGGTTCATCGACTCCGTCGCGGCCCGCATCGACGACGGGGCGTTGCGCGAGGCGCAATCGCGCAAGGACGCGGTGCGCGCGTACGAGCTCGTCTACCAGGCGCTCGGCGGAGAGTAAGTGGCCACGCTCGTGGGCCTCGACGTCGGCACGACCGGCGTCAAGGCGATCGCGATCTCTCCGGCCGGCGAGGTGCTGGCGCGGCGCGAGGAGGAGTACGCACTGTCGATCCCGCGGCCGGGGTGGGCGGAGCAGGACCCGGAGGACTGGTGGCACGCGAGCGAGCGAGCGCTGGCGGCGGTCGGCGCGGGCGATGCGGCCTCGGTCGGGCTGACCGGGCAGATGCACGGCCTCGTCCTCCTCGACTCGGCCGACCGCGTGCTACGCCCGGCGATCCTCTGGAACGACCAGCGCACGGCGGCCGAGTGCGCCGAGATCGAGGATCGGATCGGGCTCGAGCGGCTGATCCAGCTGACCGGAAACCGGGCGCTGACCGGTTTCACGGCGCCGAAGCTCCTGTGGGTGCGCCGCCACGAGCCCGAGGTGTGGGCGCAGGTCGCGCACGTGCTGTTGCCCAAGGACTACGTTCGCCTCCGGCTGACCGGGGAGCGGGCGATCGACGCCGCCGAGGCATCGGGGACGCTGCTCTTCGACGTCGCCCGCCGTCGGTGGAGCGAGGAGGTGTGCGAGGCGCTCGAGATCTCTGCCGCGTGGCTCCCGGCGGTGCACGAGTCGACGGAGATCGGCGGCGCCGGCGACCAGCAGGCGGGCGCGCTCGGGGCCGGGGTCGTCGGACCGGGGCGGCTCTCGATCGTGCTCGGTACGAGCGGGGTCGTCTTCGCCGCACTTCCGGAGTACTCGGCCGACCCGGAGGCCCGCGTCCACGTGTTCTGCCACGCGGTGCCCGACACCTGGGAGGCGATGGGGGTGATGCTCTCCGCCGCCGGCTCGCTGCGCTGGCTTCGCGACCTCGTCGGCGGCTCCTACGACGAGCTGGTCGCCGAGGCGGCGCGCTGGCCGCCCGGAAGCGAGGGGCTGACCTTCCTGCCGTACCTCCAGGGCGAGCGCACGCCCCACGCCGACCCCTCTGCGCGGGGAATGTTCGAGGGACTGTCTCTCAGACACGACCGCAGCGCGCTCGTCCGTTCGGTCCTCGAAGGGGTCGCCTACGGCCTGCGCGACTCGCTCGAGCTCTTGAAGGAGCTGGGTGTCGAGCCCGAGGCCGGACGGGCATCGGGCGGCGGGGCGCGGAGCGAGCTCTGGCTCGAGATCGTCGCCTCGGTGCTCGGCGTCCCGATCGAGCGCACCGCGGTCGAGGAGGGAGCCGCCTACGGAGCTGCGCTCCTCGGCGGGGTGGCGGCGGGCGTCTTCGCCGACGCCGAGGAGGCGGTCGCAGCGTGCGTGCGGGTGCGGGATGCTGTGGAGCCCGACCCCGCGTGGCAGTCGGTCTACGACGGTGGGTACGCGCGCTTTCGCGCCCTGTACCCGGCCCTACGACACCTGGAGGAGCAATGAGTCTCGAAGGCAAGGTCGCATTCATCACCGGCGCCAGCCGCGGCATCGGCGCGGCCGTCGCCCGCTCGCTGTCGGCGGCGGGCGTGTCGGTCGCGCTCGCGTCGCGAAGCGGCGACGACCTCGGGCTGGAGAAGTCCTTCGGCCTCGCGTGCAACGTCGCCGATGCGGAGGAGGTCGACGCATCGGTCGCGGCGACGGTCGAGCGGTTCGAGCGGCTCGACATCCTGGTCGCAAACGCCGGCGTCGGCGCCTACGGACCGTTCCTCGAGCTCTCCCGCGAGCATCTCGAGGAGATGATCGACGTCAACCTGAAGGGGACGATGTACGCCGTCCGGGCCGCGCTCCCCCACCTGCTCGAGAGCCCGGAGGCGGACATCGTCACGCTCGCCTCCGAGGCGGGCCGGCGCGGCCTGCCCTACGAGGCGGTGTACTGCGCCTCGAAGTTCGGCCAGGTCGGCTTCACGCGGGCGCTCGACCACGAGCTCCGCGAGCGCGGCGTGCGCTGCACGAACGTCTGCCCCGGCGGGGTCGCGACCGACTTCGCCCTCGACGAGGGCCGCGGCCGGACACCGGACGCGCTCCCGGGGATGATGAGCGCCGAAGACGTGGCCGAGATCGTCATGTTCGTCCTCACGCGCCCGCGGACGCACCGGATCCTGGAGACCGCGATCCGGCCGATGACGGAAACCTCTTGGGGATAGAGCGTCACACTCTTGTTCCAACCCTGGTGCCAGGCACCGGCTGTGGAAAACGCCGCCGGAGGCCGACCAGCGTTTGATTGAATCGAGACAATGGGTGCGCGCGGAACGCTGACGGTCGGAGGCGAGATCTACGAGATCTTCCGGCTCGATGCGCTCCAGGGGCGCTGGGACGTCGCGCGGCTGCCCTATTCGCTGCGCGTGCTGCTCGAGAACGTGCTCAGAGCCGGAAGCGAGGCCGACGCCGAGGCGATCGCCGGCTGGGTCGCGACCGACGAGCCGAGCCGCGAGATCTCGTTCCGGCCGAGCCGGGTGATCCACCAGGACTTCACCGGCGTACCCGCGATCGTCGACCTCGCGGCGATGCGGAACGCGATGCAGGATCTCGGCGGCGATCCGGCCGGGATCAACCCGGTGATCCCGGCCGAGCTGGTGATCGACCACTCGGTCCAGGTCGACGAGTTCGCCACGCGCTTCGCCTTCGGCCGCAACGTCGAGCTCGAGTTCGAACGCAACCGCGAGCGCTACGCGTTCCTGCGCTGGGG
The DNA here is from genome assembly GCA_038248655.1 of Gaiellales bacterium. Classification (GTDB taxonomy): domain Bacteria; phylum Actinomycetota; class Thermoleophilia; order Gaiellales; family Gaiellaceae; genus DATBLE01. The sequence continues at coordinate 18,066 of JBBRXG010000050.1, read as the reverse complement.
GCAGGAGTCGCTCGCCGGGCTGAAGGTCGTCCCGCCCGGCACCGGCATCGTCCACCAGGTCAACCTCGAGTACCTGGCGCGCGTGGTCGAATCACGCGACGGGCAGGCGTTCCCGGACACGCTGGTCGGCACCGACTCGCACACGACCATGGTCAACGGGCTGGGTGTCCTCGGCTGGGGCGTCGGTGGAATCGAGGCGGAAGCGGCGATGCTCGGCGAGTCGCTGTCGATGCTCGTTCCGCAGGTGGTCGGCTTCCGGCTCGCCGGCGAGCTCCCCGAGGGCGCGACCGCGACCGATCTCGTCCTCACCGTCACCGAGATCCTGCGCGGGACGGGAGTGGTCGGTAAGTTCGTCGAGTACTTCGGCCCGGGGCTGGCGTCGCTCTCGCTCGCCGACCGCGCGACGATCGGGAACATGTCGCCCGAGTACGGCGCGACCTGCGGCTTCTTCCCCGTCGACGACGCCACTCTCCAGTACCTGCGCCTCACGGGTCGTCCGGCAGACCGGGTGGCGCTCGTCGAGGCCTACTGCAAGGAGAACCTGCTCTGGCACGAGGCCGACGACCACCCGACCTACTCGCACGTCGTCGAGCTCGACCTCGGGACGATCGAGCCGAGCCTCGCCGGTCCGCGTCGCCCGCAGGACCGCGTTCCATTGCGCGACGCGAAGCACGCGTTCCTCGAGGCGCTGCCGAGCTTCGGAGTCGACTACGGGAACTCCAAGGACGCCGCGGTCGCAGAGAGCTTTCCCGCCTCCGACCCCCCTGCTCACATCGAGCCAGGCGCCGAGGAGCCTCGCTCGGTCACGAACGCGGTCGAGGTCGCCGAGCTGGAGGCCGACACCGCCGAGTCCCACGTGGATCTCGGCGAGGTCGCCTTCGGCCTCGGGCACGGCAGCGTGGTGATCGCCGCGATCACGAGCTGCACCAACACCTCGAATCCTCAGGTGATGGTGGCGGCCGGGCTGCTCGCCAGGAAGGCGGTCGAGCGCGGCCTCGAGCGCCAACCCTGGGTGAAGTCGAGTCTGGCGCCCGGCTCGCGCGTGGTCACCGACTACTACGAGAAGGCGGGTCTGACTCCCTACCTCGAGCAGCTCGGCTTCCACACGGTCGGGTACGGCTGTACGACCTGCATCGGGAACTCGGGCCCCCTGCCCGAGGAGGTCTCCGCCGCGATCGTCGACCATGACCTGGTCGCCTGCGCCGTCCTGTCCGGCAACCGCAACTTCGAGGCCCGCATCCATCCCGAGGTGAAGGCGAACTACCTCGCCTCCCCGCCGCTCGTCGTCGCCTACGCGATCGCCGGACGGATGGACATCGACCTGACCACCGAGCCGATCGGGCAGGACGACGACGGAAAGGACGTCTTCCTGCGAGACATCTGGCCGACGACCGCCGAGATCGACGAGACGATCGCCGGCGCCGTGTCGGGCGAGCTCTTCCGCGGCCGCTACGCCGACGTGTTCACCGGCGACGAGACCTGGCGCGAGCTGGAGATTCCCTCCGGGAACCTCTACTCGTGGGACGAGACCTCGACGTACGTCCGCCGGCCGCCGTACTTCGAGGGCATGTCGCTCCGGCCGGGGACGGTGGAGGACATCCACGGCGCGCGCTGCCTGGTGATGCTGGGCGACTCGGTGACGACCGACCACATCTCGCCGGCGGGCGCGATCAAGCCGGACAGCCCGGCCGGCCGCTACCTCGTCGAGCACGGGGTCGAGCGCCGCGACTTCAACTCGTACGGCTCCCGGCGGGGAAACCACGAGGTGATGGTGCGCGGCACCTTCGCCAACGTCAGGCTCCGCAACCTCCTCGTTCCCGCCAGCGAGGGCACCTGGACGGCTCATCTGCCCGGCGGCGAGGAGATGACGATCTTCGACGCGTCCGAGCGCTACCTCGCGGAGGGGACGCCGCTGATCGTCCTCGCCGGGAAGGAGTACGGGTCGGGCTCGTCGCGCGACTGGGCGGCGAAGGGCCCGAAGCTGCTCGGCGTCCGCGCGGTGATCGCGGAGAGCTACGAGCGGATCCACCGGTCGAACCTGCTGATGATGGGCCTCCTCCCGCTCCAGTACCGGGAGAGCGAGAGTGCGGCGTCGCTCGGCCTCACCGGCCGGGAGGAGTTCTCGATCGCAGGGATCGAGAACGGCGACGCCGACGAGGTGACGGTGCGCGCCGACGAGAAGCAGTTCACCGCGCGCGTCCGCCTCGACACGCCCCGCGAGCGCGAGTACCTGCGGCACGGGGGGATCCTGCCGTTCGTCCTCAGGCGCCTGCTCGCACCGTAGCGCCCCGATAATCCGGGAGTGGAGACGCGCTGGCGGAGCCTGATCGAGGCCGGGATCGCGGTCACGTCCGAGCTCTCGCTGGACGCGGCGCTGCAGAAGATCGTCGAGGCCGCAGCCCAGCTGACCGGTGCGACCTATGCGGCGCTCGGCGTGATCGATGACTCCGGCCGGGCCCTGGAGCGGTTCCTGACCACCGGGATCGATCCGGAGACGCGCGAGCGGATCGGCGAGCTACCGCGCGGCCGCGGGATCCTCGGCGTGCTGATCCACGAAACGCGGACGTTGCGGCTGCACGACCTGATGTCGGATCCGCGCTCGGTCGGCTTCCCGCTGCATCACCCGCCGATGCGCTCGTTCCTCGGCGTGCCGATCCTCCTCCGCGGCGTCGCGTACGGAAACCTGTACCTGACCGAGAAGCGGGGAAGCGACGACTTCACCGCCGAGGACGAGGAGCTCGTCACCCTCCTCGCCCAACAGGCGGCGGTCGCGATCGAGAACGCGCGGCTGTACGAGTCGGCGACGCGCTGGCTGAAGCAGCTCGAGTCGCTGACGGAGGTCGGGAACGCGCTCGCCGGCGAGACGGAGCTCGCGCCGCTGCTGGAGCTGATCGCCTCGCGCCTGCGCGACCTGATCGGGTCCGAGCTCGTCGTGATCGCGCTCCCCGTCGCCGGCGGCGACCTGCGGATCGAGGCTGCCGTCGGCCCCGGCGGCGCCGACCTGATCGGGACGCTTCTCGCCCGCGACGGATCGAAGAGCGGCCGCGTGCTCGACCGCCGCCGCAGCGAGCGGGTCGACTCGACGCTCGAGGACGTCGAGGTCGACCAGGAGGTCGCGAGGCGACTCGGCCTCCGGTCCGGCCTGTACGTCCCGCTCCTCGTCGGCGACCGCCCGATCGGCGTGATCGCGGCCCACAACCGCATCGGCGCCGACCCCCGCTTCACCGACGAGGAGCTCAGGCTCGCGGAGACGTTCGCGGCGCGAGCAGCGGTCGCGGTCGACCTCTCGGACCGGGTCGCCCGCGACGCGCTCCGCCGGGTGGTCGAGGGCCAGGAGCTCGAGCGGCGGCGGCTCGCCCGCGAGCTGCACGACGAGACCGGGCAGGCGCTCACCTCCGTACTGCTCGGACTGAAGCAGCTCGAGGGCGCCGCCTCGCCCGAGGACGCCGGGGCCGCGGCCGCGAGCGTGAGAGAGCAGGTCGTGACCACGCTCCAGAGCGTCCGCCGGCTCGCAGTCGAGCTGCGCCCGAAAGCGCTCGACGACTTCGGCCTCTTCCCGGCGCTCGAGCGGCTCGGCGAGGCGTGGACCGAGCAGAGCGGGATCGCCGTCGACGTGCAGGCGAACCTCGACTCGGTCCGCCTCCCGCCCGAGGTCGAGACCGCCCTCTACCGGATCGTGCAGGAGGCGTTGACGAACGTGGCCAAGCACGCCGGCGCCTCACGGGTGAGCGTGGTCGTGACCAGACGCGAGGGGGCGGTGATGGCCGTGGTCGAGGACGACGGCCGAGGGTTCGAGGCCGGCGGCGCCTCCGAGGGGGGTCTCGGTTTGGTCGGGATGAAGGAGCGGGTCGGACTGCTCGGCGGTAGGCTCGCGATCGAGTCGACCGAAGGAGCAGGCACGACGGTCGTGGCGGAGGTGCCTCTGCGCTGAAGAAGACGTCGAAGATCCGCGTGCTGATCGTCGACGACCACGCGGTCGTCCGCTCCGGCCTGCACCTGCTGCTCGACGCCGACGAGGAGATCGAGGTCGTGGCCGAGGCCGGCGACGTCAGGACGGCGGTGTTCGAGGCGCGCGCCCAGCAGCCCGATGTCGTCCTGATGGACGTCGTCATGCCCGGGGAGAGCGGCATCGAGGGCGTGCCGAAGGTGTTGAAGGAAGCCCCGGATGCGCGCGTCCTCGTGCTCTCGATGCAGGACGACCCCCGCTACGTGCGCGAGGCCTTCAGCGCCGGCGCATCCGGCTACGTGCTGAAGGAGGCGGCCGACGCGGAGGTGGTCGCGGCCGTGCACGAGGTCGCCGGGGGAGGCCGATACGTCCACCCCGCGCTCGGAGCCCGCCTCGTCGCAGCCGAGGCGGATGCCAGAGCGCGCGAGGAGGCCGACCCGCTCTCGGAGCGCGAGCGCGAGGTGATGCGCCTGCTGGCGCTGGGGCACACGAACCAGGAGATCGCGAAGATGCTCTACATCTCGGTCCGGACCGCCGAGACGCACCGGGCGCACATCATGCAGAAGCTCCACCTCTCGACGAGGGCGGAGCTCGTGCGGCACGCGATCGACCAGGGCTTGCTCGAACAGACCGGGTAGCGGCCTACCGCTCGTGCCGGGCGAACATGCGTCCCTCGCGACGATGCCCGTCCCCGCTGCGCCAGCGCAGCTCCGAGAGCACGGAGACGACGCCCGGAACACGCCGGACGAACGCCGGGATCAGCTCTGCATCCGACTTCGTCTCGACCTCCCCGGACAGCCGCACCTCGCCGTTCTCGACGGTGACCGCGATCGACTCGGGGGCGATCCAGAGGGTGCGCTGGATCACGTCCTCGCTAATCTCGGCGGAGATCTCCTCGTCCGAGCGGACGAAGGCGCGGATCAGATCCGCGCGCGTGACGATCCCGACGAGCTTGCCCTCCGCGTCCACGACCGGCAGCCGGTTGACGCCCTCGTCGACCATCGCCGTCGCCGCTTCGGTCAGCGCCCGCTTCGCCGCGATCGTGATCGCCGGCGCCGACATCGCCTCGCGCACGGTGCGGGCGTCGGTCCTGGGGTCGTCGAGGAGCGGCAGCGCGAGCCACCGTTCCAGCACGCCCTGCTCACGCGGCCCGCCCAGCTCCTTGAACAGGATGTCGCCCTCGGACAGCACGCCGATCACGCGGCCGTCCTGATCGACGACCGGCAATCCCGAGACCTTCCTGCGGGCGAGCAGCGCCGCCGCCTCCTTGAGCGAGGCCTCCGGGGCGACCGTGAGCACCTCCGTCGTCATGACGTCGTCGACGTTCATCTCATCCTCCTTGGGCGACGGGCAGCCGCGACGCGCGCATGAACGCGCCGAGGCTGCGGGCGAGTGCAGCGATTCGCGATGGGCCGGGCCCATCCCGGCTGAGGAGGATCGCCTCCGAGCCGGCCAGCTCGAGCACCAGGCAGGGCGCGCCGACGGGCAGCTCCTCGCCGGGGTCGGCGGCGCGCACGCTCTCGACCTCGGTGACCGGGATCGAGAGCGTGACCTCGACGCCGGTGTCCGGATCGCGGCCGCTCAGCCTGATCTCGCCGTCGCCGGCACTGATCGTCCCGATCCAGGGGCGGCGAACCCCCCGGCGCCGCCAGACAACGCGCTCGACAGATGGTTCCATCGTCCCGGCACTCTCGCCCGCGGCCGCCGCGCTCACATCCGGGCCGGCGCTGAGCCCGGTGCGGAAACCCCGCAAGTCAGGATCGTTCACGCGCGAAGGGCCCTGAGCGCGTTCAGGATCACGGCGACGTCGATCCCCTCCTGGAGGAGGGCGCCGGCGATCGGCGCGATCAGCCCGGCGGCGGCGAAGCCCATCGCGGCGACGCTGAGCCCGATCCCGACGACGACGCTCTGGCGGGCGATCCCGAGCGAGCGCCGGCCGATGCGAATCGCCTCGGCGACCCGGCCGATGCGATCGACGACGATCACGACGTCGGCGGTCTCGGACGACACCGTCGCGCCGGCGGAGCCCATCGCGATGCCGACGTCGGCCAGCGTCAGCGCAGGCGCGTCGTTGATGCCGTCGCCGACCATCACCACCGGGCCGAGACCCGGCGCAGCCTGCGTCGACCGGACGACGCCGAGCTTCTGCTCCGGGGTGAGGTCCGGGTAGACGCGGTCGAGGCCGAGCTGCCGCCCGACCTCCTCCCCGATCGCCGCCCGGTCGCCGGTGACCATCGCCACGTGGCGGATGCCCGCCTCGCGCAGGTCGCGGATGAGCTGGGGCGCATCCTCGCGCACGCTGTCGCCCATCACGATCGTTCCCGCCGGGTGGCCGTCGACGGCGACGGCGATCGTCGCCTGACCCGGGTACGCACCGGTGTCCAGGGAGAGCCCGTCGGGCTCGACCCCGCGATCGCGCAGCCACGCCTCGCTGCCGACTGCGACCCGTCTGCCCTCGACGAGGCCCGAGATGCCGTGGCCGGGCTCCTCGACCACCTGCTCGGGAAAGGAGAGGCGCAGCCGCCGGGCCAGCGCCGCGCGGACGAGCGCCTCGGCGAGGGGATGCGCGGAGAGCTGATCGAGCGAGGCGGCGAGCCGGAGCAGCTCGTCGGGGCCGACGCCGTCCGGTGCCAGCACGTGCGCGACCCCGGGAGCGCCCAGCGTCAGCGTGCCGGTCTTGTCCAGCAGCACCGTCCGGGCCTCGCCGAGCTGCTCGATCACACCGCCGCCCTTGACGATCACTCCCGCCCGAGCGGCCCGCGAGATGCCGGCGACGAACGCGATCGGCGCGGCGAGGATCAGGGGGCACGGAGTCGCGACGACGAACACCGCGAGCGCGCGCACGGGGTCGCCGGACAGCCCCCAGCCGAGACCGGCGATCGCCGCGGTGAGCGGCAGGAAGCCGATCGCGTACCGGTCGGCGAGCCGGACGAACGGGGCCTTCTGGGACTCGGCCTGCCGCACGAGACGCACTACGGCCGCGTAGGCGCTCGCCGCCGCGGGCCGCAGCGCGCGCAGCTCGAATGCCTCGGCGGCGTTGGCGGTGCCGCTACGGACCTGCGCGCCGCGGCCGTGCACGACCGGGAGGGGCTCGCCCGTGAGGCTCGACTCGTCGACGACCGCCTCCTCGCCCATGACGACGCCGTCGACCGGAACCACTTCGCCCGCACGCACGACGACGACATCCCCGACCGCGACCTCGCCGACGGGCACCTGCTCGACGGCTCCCCCGGGGCGACGCAGCGTCGCGGTGCGCGGCGCCCGCTCGACGAGCGCGGTCAGCTCCCGGCGCGCCCGGCCGGAGGCGAACTCCTCGAGCGCGTTTCCGCCGGACATCATCAGGGCGACGACCGCTCCCGCTCCCCACTGCTCGAGCGCGAGCGCGCCCCCGATCGCGACCAGCGCGATCGCATCGACGCCGACGTCACGACGGGCGAGCGTGCGGAGCACGTCCCAGGTGAGCGGGGCCAGCACGCCGGCCGTTCCGGCCACCAGGACGAGGCTGCCCACATGCGGCAACCCGAGGAGGTGGAGGAGACCGCCTGCGGCGACCGCGACCAGGCACGAGGCGGCGACCAGGCGCCTGAACACGGCTACCAGGTCTTCGCGCGCAGCGGGCGCCTACCCGGTCGCACGCGGACACGCGCGTCGACGGCGACGCAGCCGTCCGGCCGGGCGATCACCGGATTCAGGTCGAGCTCGGCGATCTCGGGGATGTCGTCCGCGAGCCGGACCAGGCGCAGGACGAGGTCGATCAGCGCGGCCGCGTCCGCGGCGGGAGCGCCCCGGAAGCCGCGGACGAGCCTTCCCGCCTTCCCGGTGAGGACGAGCTCCTCGGCGTCCACGTCGGTGAGCGGAGCGAGCCGGAACTGCGCCTCGCCGATCAGCTCGGTGAACACTCCGCCGGGGCCGAACGCGACCAGCGGCCCGAACACGGGATCCTCGACCACGCCGGCGAGGAGCTCGACGCCACCGCGCACCATCGGCTGGACCAGCGCCGGCAACCCGATCCGGTCGACCGCCTCCAGGACCGCCTCGTCGCCTGTGAGATCGAGGGCGATCGCGCCCGACTCGGTCTTGTGCGCGCCGGCGGCGGCCGACTTGACGACGACGGGGAAGCCGAGCTCGCCGGCGGCGGTAACGGCTTCGCCGGCGCTTGCGACGACGCGCTCGGCGACGAGCGGGATCCCGTACGCAGCGAACAGCTCCCGCACCTGCCCGGCAGGGAGCCAGGCGTCGTTCGAGGCGCGGAGCACGCCGGCGACGAGCCCCTCGGCCGCCGCGCGGTCGATTCCGTCGAGCGCGGGATAGGTGCCGGCCGGCCGCCGCAGCCACTCCGCGCGGCCGACCGCGCGGCCGAGCGCGCGCGCCGCCGACTCGGGGTAGGCGAAGGTGGCGATCGGCGGATCGGCCTCGAGCAGGGGCTGGGGAGCGCCCTCGGCGCACACGAACGACGCGAGCACCGGCTTCTTGTGATCGGCGTTCGCTTCGACCGCGCGGGCGACAGCCTCGGCGACCTCCTCCGCACCGGCCACGACCGGCGGGGTGAACAGCACGATCAGCGCGTCGAACACCGGGTCGGCGAGGAGGTGCGGGATCACCGCCTCGTAGGTCGCGCCGGTCGCAGAGCCGAGCATGTCGATCGGGTTCGCGAGGCTCGCCTCGCGGGGCAAGAGGCCGGCCAGGGCCGTACGTTCGTCCTCGCCCGGCGGTGGCAGCTCGAGCCCGACAGCCTCGCAGGCGTCCGCGCAGAGGATCCCGAGGCCGCCGCCGTTCGTGAGGACGGCGGCGCGGGCTCCCTTCGGCAACGGCTGCCGCGAGAGCAGCACGGCAACGTCGGCGAGCTCCTCGAGCGAGCCGGCCTGGATCACCCCGGCCTGGTGGAAGACGGCCTCGACCGCGGTCATCGACCCGGCGAGCGCGGCCGTGTGCGAGCCGGCGGCGCGCTGACCCGCGCCGGTGCGACCGCCCTTCATCGCCAGGATCGGCTTCTTGCGCGCCACCCGGCGGGCGAGCCGGCCGAACTTGCGGGGGTTTCCGAACGACTCGAGGTAGAGCAGGATCAGGTCGGTCGCAGGGTCGTCCTCCCAGTACTCGAGGAGGTCGTTCGATGAGACATCCGCCTTGTTGCCGATCGAGACGAACGACGAGAGTCCGAGGCCGCGGGCGGCCGCCTGCTCGAGGAGGGCGAGCCCGAGCGCGCCGCTCTGCGACGAGAAGCCGATGTTCCCGGGCGGGAACGTGTGCGGGGCGAAGGTCGCGTTCAGCCCCACTCCGGCGACGAAGAGGCCGAGGCAGTTCGGGCCGATCAGGCGCGCCCCGTGTGCCCGGACGCGCGCGAGCAGCTCGTCCTGACGACGCTCGCCCTCGACGCCGGTCTCGGCGAATCCGGCCGAGATCACGCACAGCGCCCTGGTCCCGGAGGCGAGCGCCGCCTCCGCCTCCGCGAGGACGGCATCCGCCGGCAGGCAGAAGACCGCGAGGTCGACCGGATCGGGGATGTCGGCGGTCGAGGGGTAGGCCTTCACGCTCGCGATCGCCGCCGCCTTCGGGTTGACGGGATAGGCAACACCGGTGAAACCCGACTCGAGGATGTTCCTGAACAGCTCGCCTCCGATCGATCCCCGGCGGGTCGACGCGCCGACGACCGACACCGTCCTCGGCTCGAAGAACGGCGCGAGCGAGGCCGCGACCGCGACGTGGTCGCGCTCGTCGACGGCCGCGCGGTACGTCTCGGTCGAGGCGATCGTCAGCCGAACCTCGGTCGTCCCACCCTCCAGCCGCCGCGAGACGTCGAAGCCGGCAGCCTCGAACACCCGGAGCATCGGCGTGTTGTCCGGCATCACCTCGGCGACGAAGGTGGTGATCCCGGCCTCGCCCGCCGGCTCGGCGAGCTGCTCGAGCAGGCGGGTGCCGACCCCCTGTCCCTGGAGCTCGTCCGCGACCGCGAACGCGACCTCGGCGCACGAGCGGTCCCGCAGCCGGACGAAGTTCGCGAGCGCGACCACACGCTCGGCCCTCCCGGCCTCGGACAGGGTGCCCATCAGCGACCCTCGCTCGTCCCAGTCGGGCTCGACGAACGGCTCGATCGTCGCCGAGGCAAGGCTCGGGAAGCCGTGGAAGCGCTGGTACACGCTGCGCCGGGAGAGGCCGCGGAAGAATTCGATCACGGCGTCCGTGTCCGCCTCGCGCGGTGGGCGCAGCCGCAGCGTCCCGCCGCTTCGGAGGATGACGTCGCGGATCTCCGACGGAGCCGTGGCCATCCGGTCAGTGTGGACGCCGCGCGGCCGCGGCCGCATCAGTAGCTCCCGACGGGCCGGTTCCGTAGTAGGCCGCAGGTGCCGTGTGGTCGCGCGCGGATGCCCGCTCCGCCGGCCGTCGTTGAATCGATCCGTCCCCGCTCTTCCAAGGAGGAAATGGATGAACGCCAAGAAGATCTTCGAGCTCGGCGGCTACGCGGCAGCGTTGATCCTGCTCGCATTCGGGATCGCGGCCCTCGCGCTGGGCATCAACGGCCGCAGCGAGGTCCGAACGAACCTGAAGCGCGAGCAGATCGTCGGCAGCCCGGACATGACGAAGGAGGGGATTCTCGCCGCCGCGAAGGAGGCCAAGCTTCCCGCGAGCATCATCTCGTCCCTGCCGACCTGCAATGCAGCCGGCAAGCTGGTCGACACCGGAGACCAGGCGAAGTGCTTCGCAAGCTACATGCGCATCCACGCGCTCGAGGCGACCGGCGGCAAGACCTTCTCGCAGATGGGCCGCTTCCTGACCAAGGACGGCAAGGACACGAACGACGCGAAGCTCGCGGCCAAGGACCCGAGGGGTAACCCGGTCGAGAACGGCGCCCGCAACGTCTGGGTGACGGAGACCGCCCTCGCAACCGCGCTGAACATGGGGTTCTTCGCCGAGCAGGTGTCGAACTTCGGCATCGTCGTCGCGATCGCCCTCATCCTGTCGGGGATCGGCTTCGCCATCCTCGCCTTCTCGGCGTTCAGGTGGCTGCCGCTGACGAGGGAGCTGAAGGCGGCCCAGCAGGCAACGACCACGCCAAAGACCTCCTAGCACGTTCGTACGAACGAGGTAGTAGGGCGGAGGGCGGGCGGCCTCGTGGCGGCCCGCCCTCCTCGTCCGCCCGTGTTTTCCCGCGCCGGAAGTCAGAAACGGCGCGCCCGCCCTGGATTCACCGTGCGGGAAACCCGCATTCGACGACGGGGTTTCCCCGACGACGATCGGAACCTCGGCTGGGACGATCGCCGCATGTTTCCGGCGAATGTGCTGATCGCCGGCGGAGGTGTCGCCGCCCTCGAAGCGGCGCTCGCGCTGCGCGCACTCGGCGAGGAACATGTCGACGTCCAGCTCCTCGCGCCGGAGCCCAAGTTCTGGTACCGGCCGCTCGCAGTCGCCCAGCCGTTCCGGCTCGGAGAGGTGATGCATTTCGATCTCTCCGAGCTGGCCGCCGCGGCCGGCGCGACCCTCTCGCTCGGAACACTCGTCTCCGTCGACCCGGCACGTCGTCTGGCGCACACCTCACCGGGCGGCAGCATCGCCTACGACATGCTCCTGATCGCCTGCGGGGCCGTCCCCACGTCCGCCGTTCCGGGTGCGCTCACGCTCCGCGGGCCCGCAGACACCGAGAGGATCGAGCACCTGCTGGCCGAGATCGAAGCCGGGGACGTACGGCGCATCGCCTTCGCCATCCCGGCGGGCACGGTCTGGAGCCTGCCCGCCTACGAGCTCGCGCTCATGACCGCGGCGTGGCTCGCCTCACGCGGGATCGCAGGCGTGGAGCTCGCGCTGGTCACACCGGAGGAGGAGCCGCTCGGTCTCTTCGGCCACGACGCCAGTAGGGCGATTCAGGGACTGCTCGACGACCGGGGTATCGTCCTTCATCGTCGCGCCCACCCGGTGGAGTTCCGGGACGGCGAGCTCCGCTCCGTCCCGGAGAGCGTCGTCGCAGCGGACCGGGTCGTGGCGATGCCTCGGCTTCTGGGCAATCCGATCGACGGCGTGCCTCAAACCGCCGAGCGGTTCATTCCGGTCGATGCGCACGGGCGCGTCACCGGGTTGTCCGACGTCTACGCCGCGGGCGACATCACCGGCTTCCCCATCAAGCAGGGCGGAATCGCGGCTCAGCAGGCCGAGACCGCAGCGGAGGCGATCGCCGCCGAGGCCGGCGCCGACCTGACCCCGCGCCCCTTCAGGCCGGTTCTTCGCGGGCTCCTCTTGACGGGGAGGGAGCCGCGCTACCTGCGGCGGGAGCTGGCCGGGGGCGAGGAGACGTCGTGGGCGAGCCCGGATCCTCTCTGGTGGCCGCCGGCGAAGATCGTCGGCCGGTACCTCGCTCCGTTTCTCGGCGCCCTCGCCGGTGTCGAGGTCACCCCCGAGCTGCCGTCCGGGCCGAACGTGGTGCGCGTCGACCTCGAGCTCGATCCCGACGACCTGCCCGGGCTCGGCATCGGCCTCGGACTCTGACGGCGGGCGGGCGGCGGCTCGCCTGCGCCCGGCAGTGTCGCGCTGAACGGGGTGGAAGGGTGGACGGCGGTCATCGTGCTGCCCCGACCGCCGGAGCAGTGTGCACGTCGAGCTCGAGGCGCACGGGGAAGTCGAGCGAGACCGCGACGAGGCAGCCGCGCTCGGCGGCAGCGGCAGCCTCCGCCGCCTCCTGCTCGTAGCCTGGCTCGGTGGTCAGCGCAGCCTCGAGCACTGCCTCGACGAACCCGACTCGCCCGTCGCTCCGCCTCGTGACGCGGCCGCGAGCGGAGACGTCGAGCGTGCGGAGCGGCACCTCGCGCCGCTCGGCGATCGCGACGAGCGTGACCGTGAAGCACGAGGCGATCGAGGCGACGAGCAGGTCCTCGGGGCTCCAGACTCCCTCGACGCCGCCCTTGAACTCGGGCGGCGTGGCGACCTCGAGATCGGGCTTGCCCGCCACGGATGCGATCGTGCGCCGCTCGCCGACCCAGTGCACAGAGAGCGGGAAGTCGTAGGTCTTCGCATGTGTTGCCATCTCGTTTCCGTCCTTTCAGTCGAGCGTCAACTCGACGGTCTCGAGGTGCTTCTCATGCACGCCGCAGCTCCTCGACGAGCCGGGCTGCGGCGCGCTCGACCTCCGGGCTGAGCCCGTCGCCGAAGACGAAGGAGCGGCCCTCGACCCCGTGCACGACCACCCGCTCGGGCAACCGGCCCAGCGAGCGCGCGAGCTCCACGGCCTCGGCGAGCCCGAGCGCGTGGGTGGAGGACGCTCCGAACAGCCTCGCCGGCAGGGGCTCGCCACTCGCGTCGAAGGTGTGGATCGTGCCCGGCGGCGCGCCAGAGGAGACGGCGTCGACGATCACGACCTCCGCGTCGCCCCCGAGCGCCTCGACGACGGCGACCGGCTCGCCGGACAGCGTCTCGCCGCCGAGCCGCCTGGCGACCGCCAGGCCGACGCCGTCGTCGCTGCGCCATTCGTTTCCGAGCCCGATCACCTTCATCGCCGATCGACCTCCAGCTTCAGGAAGTGCGTCGCGCAGGAGATACAGGGGTCGTAGTTGCGGATCGTCTGCTCGCAGCGCAGCGACAGCTCCTCGTCCGGCAGATCGACGTAGCGCTCGACGACGCCGCGCAGGTCGAGCTCGATCGTCTTCTGGTTCTGGGAGGTCGGGGGAACGATCTTCGCGTCGAGGATCGTGCCCTCGTCGTCGAGCTCGTAGCGATGCCAGCAGATCCCGCGAGGCGCCTCCGTGCATCCGTGCCCCGTACCGGCGCGCGGCACGACCTCGATCGCGGGCTCGTCGGGCTCCTCGTACCCGGCGATCAGTCGCAGCGCCTCGTCGGCCGCGTACACCATCTCGACCGAGCGGACGACGATCGAGCGGAACGGGTTTCGCTCCGACGGATCGAGGCCCGCCTCCGCCGCAGCCTCTCTCGCGAGCGGCGACAGCCGATCGGCGTTCATGGCATAGCGGGCGAGCGGGCCGACGAGGTAGTTGCCGCGCTCGATCAGCCGCGAGTGGAGCGCGCTCGACCACTCGACGTGCTCCTCGACGAAGTGCCGCTCGTACTCGGCGACGGAGATGTCGAGCCCGCGGTTCGAGACGAGCCGGCCGAGGTCGATCGGGTAGCGGCCGGGCTCGGCCAGGGAGACGAGCTCGTAGTCCTGCTCGAAGTCGGGGAAGTCGAGGCCGGCGGTGAAGCGGACGGTCTCGAGCGCGAACTCGCGCGCCCGCTCGAGGTCGTCGACCAGCGTCGCGAGCTCGCGTTTCGCCGGGACGCGGTAGAAGCCGCCGACCTTGACGTTGATCGGGTGCACCTCGCGGCCCCCGATCACCCGCATCACCTCGTTCCCCGTCTTCTTCAGGTGCAGGGCGCGCTCGACGAGCTCGCGGTGATCCTTCGCCAGCTCGATCGCGCTCGCGTAGCCGAGGAAGTCGGGCGCATGGAGCATGAAGACGTGCAGGGCATGGCTCTCGATCCACTCGCCGCAGTAGAGAAGCCGTCGTAGCGCGCGCAGCTGGGCGCCGACCTCGACACCACAGGCCGCTTCCATCGCCAGGACGGAGCTCATCTGGTAGGCGACCGGGCAGATCCCGCAGATGCGCGCGGTGATATCGGGCACCTCGGTGAACGCCCGGCCGCGCAGGAACGCCTCGAAGAAACGCGGCGGCTCGTAGATCCGGAGCTGGACGTCGTCGACGCGGCCGTCGCGCAGCTTGACCAGCATCGCGCCCTCGCCCTCGACGCGGGCGAGGTAGTCGGTGCGAATCGTCTTCGTCCTAGCCATCGGTGGAGCTCGCCTCCTTGAACTCGGGCGCATTCGCGTTGAACGTGCGGAAGACGCGGACGAGCTCCGGATCGCTCATCCCGAGCTCGCGCAGGCGGCCCGAGAGCGAGGCGGTGTTCGGCGTCTCCATCGGCCCGAAGCAGCCGTAGCAGCCACGGGCATACGCGGGGCAGAGCGCGCCGCAGCCCGCGTGCGTGACCGGCCCGAGGCAGGGCGTCCCGTGCGCGACCGTGATGCAGGTCGTCCCGCGGCGCTTGCACTCCATGCAGACGGAGTACGCCGGGATGTTCGGCCGGCGGCCGTGCAGGAATGCCGTCAGCAGCTCGACCAGCTGCCCCTTGTCGATCGGGCAGCCGTGCAGCTCGAAGTCGACCTTCACGTGGTCGGAGATCGGCGTCGAGGTGGCGAGGGTCGAGACGTACTCGGGCGTCGCGTAGACCACGGAGAGGAAGTCCTTTACGTCGGCGAAGTTCTTCAGCGCCTGGATCCCGCCGGCGGTCGCGCAGGCGCCGATCGTGACCAGGAACCTCGACTGGGCGCGCACCTTGCGGATCCGCTCGGCGTCGTGGGCGGTCGTGATCGAGCCCTCAACCAGCGAGACGTCGTACGGCCCCCGCACGGTCGTGCTCGACGCCTCGAGGAAGTACGCGATCTCGACCGCGCCGGCGACGGCGAGCAGGTCGTCCTCGCAGTCGAGGAGCGACAGCTGGTAGCCGTCGCAGGAGGCGAACTTCCACACGGCGAGCTTCGGCCTAGCCATTTCCCTTCCCCTTGGTCGGGAAATGGCTAGAGGACCGCGGTCCTAACCACTCTGCGGAGCAACATGGCCTCACAGCTCCCGCACCCCCAGGTACGGCTCGATCGCGGGGTACGGGTAGACGGCACCGTCGCGGCAGACGAGCGTCGGCCCGTACTGGCAGTGGCCGCAGAGGCCGACCCCGCACTTCATGCTCCGCTCCATCGAGATCCAGATCCGACTCGGGTCGAGCCCCTCGTCGATCAGCGCCCGGGCGGTGAAGCGCATCATGATCTCGGGCCCGACGACGAACGCCGCGGTCGACTCCGGGTCGAGTCCGGCGCGCGGGATCAGCGTCGTGACGACGCCGACCTTGCCCCGCCAGTCGCCGGTCGCGGAATCGACGGTCACGTCCACGTCGAGGTCCATCCGCGAGCGCCAGCGCTCGATCTCCTTGCGGAAGACGATGTCTGCGGGCGTCCGCGCCCCGTAGAGCAGGATCACCCGCCCGTAGTCGGCGCGGTGCTCCAGGCCTGGTACAGAGCCGGGCGCACCGGCGGTAGCCCGACGCCGCCGGCGACGACGAGCAGGTCGCTCCCTTTCGCGTCGGCAACCGGCCAGTCGTGCCGAACGGGCCGCGCACGCCGATCACGGTGCCCGGTCGGGATGCGCACAGCGTTCGTCACCGGCCCGACCGCGCGGATCGTCTGCACGAGCGGCGGGCCGCTGACGGAGATCGGCACCTCGCCGACCCCGAACGCGTAGAGCATCGTGAACTGCCCCGGCGCGACCTGGATGGGCGCACCGCTCACGGGGGCGAGCTCGAGCGTCCACGTGTCGTGCGTCTCGCGCCGCTTCCGCTCGACGCGGAAGGGCCGCGGAGCCATCACGCCGAGGTCAGGCAACGCTGCCATACACGTCCAGGAGCTGCAGCCGGGTCGCCTGGAGCTGCTCGAGCATGACGGGTGAGAAGCGGTGGAGAAGCTCGTAGCCGAAGGCTCGATCGTCCTCGCACTTGCCCCGGAGGCACGCCCCGTCGAACGCGACCACGCGCACGAGGTCGAGCGCGCGGGCGTCGTAGTGCCAGCGGTACGGCGGGAAGAGCCACGACCAGCCGATCGCCTCGCCCTCGTCGAGCGTCTCGATGGTCAGGGCTCCACGGCCGGGTACGAACGTCTCGAGCAGGACACGGCCGCGGCGAACGAGGTAGAAGGTGTCGGCCCGGCCGCGCTCGCGGAACAGATATTGACCGGCCTCGAGGCCCGCGTTCCGGCCGCAACCGGCGATCAGCTCGAGGTGGGCCTGATCGAGACCCTTGAAGATCGGGGCCTCGGCGACGATCTCGTCGAGTGTCTTCATGCTTCCTCCACTGGTGCGGTCGCCCGGATCGCGGCGACCTCCTCGGTGATGTCGATCGCGACGGGGCACCAGGTGATGCAGCGCCCGCAGCCGACGCAGCCGGAGCTGCCGAACTGGTCGTGCCAGGTGCCGAGCTTGTGGGTCAGCCACTGGCGGTAGCGCGCCGACGGCGACTGTCGGATCGACCCCCCGTGGATGTACGAGTAGTCGACGGAGAAGCAGGAGTCCCAGACCCGCGAGCGCTCGGCGTACTCGCCGCCGAGGTCGTTCGCGTCCTCGACCGCCGAGCAGAAGCAGGTCGGGCAGGCGAGCGTGCAGTTGCCGCAGGTCAGGCAGCGCTCGGCGACCTCGTCCCAGCGCGGGTGCTCGAGATTCTCCCGCAGGAGGTCACGGATGCCGTCCGTGTCGAGCTCGCGGCCCATGCGGGCCGACGCGCTCTCCGTCTGGGCGGCAGCGGCGCCGAGGTCGTCGGCCGTCGCCTCGACCCCGCCGAGCTCGGCGAGCACCTCCGCCCCGTGCTCGCTGCCCGCCTCGGCGAGGAAGCGGTGTCCGCCGTCGAGGAGCTCCGTGAGGACGAGGTCGTAGCCCTCGTGCGCCGTCGGACCGGTGCCCATCGAGGCGCAGAAGCAGGTGCCGCCGGGCTCGTGACAGTTCACAGCGACGAGGAAGAGCCCCTCGCGGCGCGCGGCGTAGTCGCGGTCGGAATACCGTCCGCCGAGAAAGACGCGGTCCTGGATCGCAATCGCCGCCAGCTCGCACGGACGTACCCCCAGGAAGGCGAGCGGCCGCCGGTCGAGCGGGTCCTCCTCGACCTCGAGCCCGTCACCGCCCCTGGTCGCCCGCCAGAGACGGATGCGGGGCGGAAAAAGGAACCGCTTCCAGGACGTCGGCCCGACCGCGTACCCGAACCGCGCGTCGTCGGCGCGGCGCTCGAGGCGGTAGCTTCCGCCGTCCTGGACGTCCGTCCAGCCGACCGGCAGGTCGGCGGCCGAATCGAGCTCCTCGTAGACGATCGCGCCGTCGCGCACCGTCGGGCCCACGACCGTGTAGCCGTGGGCGGTCAGCCCCGACACGAGGCGCTCGAGCCCGGTGAGGTCGATCACCTGTGGCATCACGCGGAGCGTGGCCGTCCACCGCGGCAGCGCCATCAGGAGCGAGCCTGAATGCCGCTGCGGGTTTCCCGCGAGCTCGTCTGGGTGAGCGCTGATGCGCCGCTCTGCGTCGAGGGCAAGGGTGGGTGGTGACGGTCGTTCCCCGATCCAT
>JBBRXG010000049.1:0-21629 GCA_038248655.1 Gaiellales bacterium | reverse complement strand
GTATGCCACGCTGATGGAATCGCTCTTCGACTTCCGCGCCATCAAGGCGCTGTTCGCAGGCGGATTCGTCATGCGATTCGACGCCATGCACGCGATCACCGGTCCCTATGCAACGGAGATCCTCGAACGGCGGCTCGGTGCGGCGGCAGGGGTGGGCGCGGGTTGGGGAGGGGGGTCCACGGGGGAACCGGCTGTTCCCCCCGTGAGAGCGAGCTCGGCGGCGGAGCCGCCGGCGAGCGTCTACCAGGGCGGCGGGTTCCAGGTCCAGCGTCCGCCGACCATCGTCGCGACGACCTCGACGTCTGGAAGATCGTCGGGCGCGATCGTGAAGGGGTCACGATCGAGCACGACCAGGTCGGCGAGGTAACCGGGGAGGAGCCGGCCGCGACGGTGCTCGTCGCCGGTCAGCCAGGCCGGGACGATGGTGGTCGCCTCGATCGCCTGCCCGATCGTGACCGCCTCCTCCGCGCGCCAGTCGCGGCGGACGCCGGCGCAGATCCCCGCCCAGGGGTCGAGCTCCTCGATCGGCGCGTCCGAGCCGTTTGCGATCCGGGCGCCAGAGTCCCGCAGTGTCCTGAAGGCGTACGTGCCGCCGAGTCGGTCTCCCCAGAAACGCTCGGCCAGGACGCGGTCGGACGGCGCGTGGCTGAACTGAACGGAGGCGGCGACGCCGAGTTCCGCGAACCGGGGCAGGTCGTCCGGTGCCAGGCACTGCGCGTGCTCGATGCGATGCCGGAGGCCGAGCGGCGTCCAGTCCGCGCGTGTCTCCTCGAACGCGTCGAGAGCGTTCCGGTTCGCGAGGTCCCCGATCGCGTGCACCCCGAGCGGCCATCCGGCCCGGGCCCCGCGGCGGATGATGTCCGCCAGCTCCTCGCGGGTCGTGATCTCGACGCCGCCGCCGCCGAGCATCAACGCCGTCTGGGATCCGAGCGTGCCGTCCATGAACACCTTCAGGTAGCCCAGGCGCAGCCGGTCGTCGCCCAGACCTGCGCCGATGCCCAGCTCCGCGAGCCGGTCGATCCGATCGTGCGGGACCGACTGCCAGACGCGCAACGTTAGCCGGTTCTCCTCGCGGAGCCGCTGCCACAGGCGCGGGATCGACGGGAGCCAGCCGTCCTTGTCGTGCACGGCCGTCACGCCGCGGGCTGCCGCCAGCCGGAGCCCGTCGGCCATCGCGTCGAGGTACTCGTCGTCGCCGGTCTCGACGTGGCGCTCCTTGAACCGCCAGGCGGCCTCCTCCCGCAGGACACCGGTCGGCGTACCCCGTTCGTCCCGCTCGACGACGCCGCCGGCGACCTCGAGCTCGCCGGCGGCCCGCTCGAGAGCGGCGGAGTTGAGCCAGAGCGAGTGATAGTCCTTGGCGATGAGCGCCGTCGGGACGGCGCCCGTGACCGCGTCCAGGGCCTCCTTCGTCGGCTGCTCCGTCCAGTCGGCGCTCCGCCAGCCCTGGCCGCGCAGCCAGCGTCCTCCCGGCAGCTCGACCAGGCCGTCGCGAACGCGGGCCAGTGCCTCGTCGAGCGAGGCGACGCCGTCGAGCCGCACCTGGCGCTGCGCGACCGCCCAGCTGGGGAAGTGGACGTGGGAGTCCGTGAACCCGGGGAGGACGCAGCGGTCGGCGAGATCGACCACGTCCGGAGACGGGAGGGCCGTCTCGTGGGTGCCGACTCCGCCCGCGACCCGGTCGCCCGCGATCGCCAGGGCGCGGGCGAGCGGAAGCGCTGGGTCGAGCGTCCTGATCGCCCCGTTCTCGAGGATCACGGGCCGTGACTCTACCCCGCGATTTTGGCTAGCCGTACACTCAGGTCGTGGCCTGGGACGTGCTGAGCGACGAGCAGCGCGAGATCCGCGAGCTCGTGCGCACCCTGGCACACGACCGGATCGCCCCGCGCGCCGCCGAGATCGACGCGAGTCACGAGTTCCCGTGGGACATCGTCGAGCTGTACCGGGAGCATGGGCTCTTCGGCCTGCTCTTCGACGAGGAGTGGGGCGGGACGGGCACCGGCACGCTCCCGGCGCTCGTGGCGATCGAAGAGGTGTCGAAGGTCTGCGCGACGAGCGGCCTGATCCTCGCGGTCCAGGAGCTCGGCTCGCTCGGGCTCGAGCTGGCCGGGACGCAGGAGCAGAAGGAGCGCTACCTGCCGAAGCTCGCCTCCGGTGAGTGGCTCTGCGCCTACGCGCTGACCGAGGCGGGCTCGGGCTCGGACTCGGCGGCGATGCGCACGACCGCGCGCCGCGAGGGAGACGAGTACGTGCTCTCGGGAGGCAAGCGTTTCATCACCACCGCCGGCGTCGCGAGCCTGTACACGGTCTTCGCGAAGACCGACCCGGCGGCAGGGCACGCCGGGATCTCCGCGTTCGCGGTCGAGTCGGACTCGCCCGGCTTCGGGGTCGCCCGGCTGGAGCCGAAGCTCGGGATCAGCGGCTCGACGACCGGCGAGCTCGTCTTCGAGGACTGCCGGGTCTCCGCCGGGAACCTGCTCGGCGAGGAAGGCGAGGGCTTTCGGATCGCGATGCGGATCCTCGACCGGTCCCGGCCCGGTGTCGCCGCGCAGGCGCTGGGGATCGCGCAGGGCGCGACCGACTACGCGCTCGCCTACGCGCGCTCGCGCGAGACGATGGGCAAGCCGATCGCCGATCACCAGCTGATCGCGGCCAAGCTCGCGGACATGGAGACGGCGTGCGAGGCGGCGCGCGGGCTGCTCTATCGCTTCGCGCAGATGGTCGACGCCGGGGTCCCCGACGACGAGTTGACCAAGGCATCCGCGATGGCGAAGCTCTACTGCTCCGACGTGGCGATGGAGGCGGCGACCGAGGCGGTGCAGATCCTCGGCGGGTACGGCTACATCAAGGAGTACCCGGTGGAGCGCATGATGCGCGACGCGAAGATCACCCAGATCTACGAGGGGACGAACGAGATCCAACGCCTCGTGATCGCGCGCGAGATGCTGAAGGAGCCGCGCGTCGTCTCGACCGCGGAAGTTTAAGTTCGATTAAACTTGGGGCCGATGACGGTGTCGGCGTCGGTCGAGGACTACGCGAAGGCGATCTACGCGCTCGAGAGCCGGCACGGCGTCGCCTCGACGAACGCGCTTGCGGGGCGGCTCGGTGTCAGCGCCCCCGCGGTCTCCGCCATGGTCAAGAAGCTCGCCGCGCTCGGCTACGTCAGGCACGCCCGTTACAGGGGTGTCCGGCTGACCGACGACGGGCGCCGCGTCGCGCTCGAGGTGCTCAGACACCACCGGCTGCTCGAGACCTACCTCGTCGAGGAGCTCGGGGTGCCCTGGGATCGCGTCCACGCCGAGGCCGAGGTGCTCGAGCACGTCCTCTCCGAGGGGCTCGAGGCGCGGATTGCCGAGAAGCTCGGGGAGCCGGCGCGCGACCCGCACGGCGACCCGATCCCGGCGCTCGACGGTACGGTCGTCGAGCCGCGGACGGCGGCACTGGACGCGCTTCGGGCGGGCTCGCAGGGAAGGTTCGTGCGCGTCTCCGACAGCGACCCGGCGCTGCTGCAGGAGCTCGCCGACCTGGGAATCCGGCCCGGCGAGGTGGTCGAGGTCGTCAGGGCACACCCCTCGGCTCGCATCCGCTGCGGCGGAAAGTCCCACACCGTGCGCGCAGCGCTGGCGCGGGCGATGCGCGTCGAGGTCGAGGCTTGACCCCGAAAAGGCTCGAAGCGGCGCCCGAGCTTGCCGGGCGCGCGCTGCCGGGCGAAGCGGCGACGATTCGCGCCGCACAAGAGGCGCTCGAAGGGGAGCGCCACGGCCTGCGTGCCCTCTGGCCGTTCCTCGGCCCCGCGTTCATCGCCTCGGTCGCGTATCTGGACCCCGGCAACTTCGCGACCGACATCGCCGGCGGCGCGAAGTACGGCTACCTGCTGCTCTGGGCGGTGCTCGCCTCGAACCTGATGGCGATGCTGGTTCAGACGCTGTCGGCCAAGCTCGGCATCGCCACCGGTCGCAACCTGGCGGAGGTCTGCCGGGACGAGCTGCCGCGGCGAATGTCCTTCGGCCTGTGGGTGCAGGCCGAGGTGATCGCGATGGCGACCGACCTGGCCGAGGTCCTCGGCGCCGCGCTCGGCCTCTCTCTCCTGTTCGGAATTCCGCTCGGCTGGGGCGCCGTGATCGCCGTCGCAGCCGCCTTTGCCATCCTCGCCCTCCAGGCCTCGGGCTTCCGCCGGCTCGAGGCGGTGATCGCCGGCTTCGTCGGGGTGATCGTGATCGCCTTTGCCTTCGAGCTGATCGTCAAGACTCCGGACCCCGGCGTGATGGCCGACCACCTGTTCTCGCCGGAGGTCCCCGGTGGCGCGATCCTGATCGCGGTCGGGATCGTCGGCGCGACGGTCATGCCGCACGTGATCTACCTCCACTCCGCCCTCACGCAGTCCCGGGTACGGGGTCGCACCGGGGAGGAGCTGAAGAAGATTCAGCGCTTCGAGCGGATCGACGTGCTGATCGCGATGACGATCGCGGGTCTCGTCAACCTGGCGATGCTCTCGATCTTCGCCGCCAACTTCTTCGGTACGAGCATCGAGTCGATCGAAGACGCCTACCACGGGCTCGAAGTCGATCCCGGCAGGTGGGCGGCGATCATGCTCGGAGTCGCGTTGCTCGCCGCGGGCCTCTCGTCCTCCTCGGTCGGGACGATGGCGGGGCAGATCGTCATGCAGGGGTTCATCCGGCGCCGGATCCCGATCTTCGCCCGCCGCGCGATCACGGCCGCGCCGGCTCTCGTCGTCGCGCTGATCGGCGTCGACCCGACGCGTGCGCTGGTGCTCAGCCAGGTCGTGCTCTCCTTCTGGATCCCGTTCGCGCTCGTCCCGCTGGTCCTCTTCACGAGCAGACGCAGCGTGATGGGCGGGCTCGTCAACGGCCGGGTGACGAACGTGGCTGCGTGGACGATCGCGGTCGTGATCAGCGCCCTGAACGTCTTCCTGCTCGTCGACACCTTCCGGTGATCGACCGGGCAGCAGCGACCTTCGAGCGAGTCGCCGGGGAGTACGACTTCGGCCGGCCCTCCTGGCCGCCGAAGGCGGTGGCGAGCGTCGGCTTCGCGCGCGGCGACGACGTCCTCGACCTCGGCGCCGGCACCGGGAAGCTCACGCGCGTCCTGCTCGAGCAGTTCGACCGGGTGATCGCGATCGAGCCGCTCGCCGGCATGCGCGCATTGATCCCGGTCGACGCGGAGATCCTCGACGGCACGGCCGAGGCGATCCCGTTGCCCGACGCGAGCCTCGACGGGGTGTTCTGCGGCGAGTCGTTCCACTGGTTCGACTGGCCGCGGGCGCTCCCGGAGATCGCCCGCGTCCTCCGTCCCGGGCCGGCTGGCGATGCTCTGGAACCGCGGCACGCACGGGTTCCCCGCCGAGGTCGAGGAGATCCTCGATCGGGTCTCGCACTCGCCGGGCGAGAAGCGCTACCAGGCGTTCGCGTGGCGCGACGCGTTCGCAGGTGCGCCGTTCGATCCGCTTGAGCACGCCGTCTTCCCGAACGAGGAGGACGTCTCGGCAGACGCGTTGGTCGCGCGCATCGGCTCGTGGAGCAACCTCACCACCCTGCCGCCCGAGAAGCGCGACGAGCTGCTGGCGGAGATCCGCGGCTGCCTGGCCGAGCCGTCGTATCGCGTTCGGCTCGAGACGCAGGTCTGGAGGACGCGACGCCGCTAACGGCGGTGTCCCGGATGGATCGCGGCCGGGTCGACGACCTCGAAGTCCGAGCCCTTGACCCGGCCGAGCGAGTGCAGGTCGTCGTTCGACCAGCGCTGGTCGGGAGCGCCGCTCAAGAACCAGTCCGACCCGTTGTCCGCGACCAGCATTCCGTAGCGCTTCAGCGCTTCGAGCACGACGCGCGCCTGGCGGGGGAACCCGCGGGTGTCGAGGCCGGCGCGCAGGCGCAGGCGAAGCCCCATCGGGGGCAGGCTCGAGTCGGTCAGGGAGCTCGCGAAGTGGCGCGCCGGGTAGACGTAGGCTCGCCGCGTCCGCTCGACCGTGAACCGGAGCGCGTGGTCGATGCGTCCGGCGGCGACCTCGTCGTAGCGCACGAGCCCGGGCAGGATCGGCAGGCCGGCTGCGTCCGCCGACGTCCAGCCCGCCGGCCGGAGGCGGTTCGAGCGCAGGTTCCAGATCGCCCCAGAGCCGGCGTGCCAACTGCCGTTCTGCTTGCGCAGTGCGTACAGCTCGTACAGCCGACAGGTCGTCCGATCGACGATCAGCGCGTGGTGGTCGCTGCCGTGCTCGATCTTGACCTTCGCCGGGATCGGGTAGGGGCCGCGGTCACTCTCGTCGGCGTACTCGAAGGAGACCTTCACCTTCTTCACGCCCCGCCCGGCGATCGTGTACGGGATCCCGATCGGACCGCCGTCCCACGTGCCCGACCCGAAGTCGGGGTGGAGGCCCGTGCCCGCTCCGATCGAGCGGATGATCGCGTCCGAGTTTGACGCGACCGGCAGCGAGTCGACCGGCTCGTTCCAAGCGCTCGTCACCGGGAAGACCGGGCAGCCGGCGAGCTTCGGCGACACAGCGCCACCGCCCAGCCCGAGCGCGCCGAGCACGATCCCGACAGCCACCGCCTTCACAGCTCGGCGAGGATCGGATCGAGACGGTTGAACAGCCGCAGGTCCCTCCGGACCGGCTCCCACCGGTACCGGAAGACGAGCCCGGCGTCGTCGCCGTTTCCGAGTACCACGTGCTCCCAGGCATCGGCCGGCTGCTCGCCCTCGACGCGTACCTCGAACGCGTGGTTCTCGTACTTCGCCGGCCACAGCGGCCCCCGGAGCTCGCGGACGATCCGCGCCCGCTCGATCCCGGCCTCCTCGTGCAGCTCACGGAAGAGGCACTCCTCCAGCGTCTCGCCGGGGTCGATCCGGCCCGCCGGCACCTGCGTGCCCGCCCGCGGATGGGAGGGGACGTCGAAGACGAGCAGCTCCTTGACGCCGCCGCGCTCGCGGGTCACGTACGCGAGCACCCGCTGCCGCATCTACGTCTGCTTCAGCGACGCCTTGTACGCCCGCTTCGCTGCCTGGTAGTGCTCGAGCGCCTCGGCCGAGTCGACGTCGCCGAGCGTCGGATGCGGAGGGACGAGGCCCTCCGCGGCGTCGACGCCGAAGCGCTTCGCCAGCACCGAGCCGAGCACCTTGATCTTCATCTCGCCGAAGCCCGGCAGCTCGCCGATCCGGCGGCGGAGGTCGTCGGCGTCGGCCGCCTCGGCCCAGAGCCGCTCTGCCCGGCCGCCGTAGCGCTCGTCCACGAACGCGGCGAGGTCCTGCACGCGGCGGGCCATGTTGCCGGGGAAGCGGTGGATCGCCGGCTTCTCGCGGAACGCCGCCTCGAGCGCCGCCGGGTCGGTCTTCGCGATCCTGCCCGCGTCGATCGTCCCGAGCCGTTGCTTCAGCTTCAACGGTCCCGTGAACGCGGTCGGGACGGGCACCTGCTGGTCGAGTGCGAACCCGATCAGGAGCGCCATCGGCTCGGCCGCCAGCAGCTCGTCGGCCTCGTCGTTCCCGGTGAAGTGCAGCCGGTCCGGCTTTGCCGTCATCGTGCATCCCCTCCTTCATCGACCAGCCGGAACCGCTCCGCGACGATGAGCGTGTCGTCCGTCACCTGCCAGCCTGGATCATCGAGATACGCACGAGTCTGGTCTGCGTACGAGTGCCAGAACCGCTCGTGCGCCGCCCGCCAGTCCGCGACCGAGGTGAAGCCTTCGCCCTCCTCGAGAGCGAACGCAAGGTCGACCTGGGCGACGCGGATCACCCGGACTTCGGTGACTTCGATCCCGGCGACCGGCTCGCCGTTCGAGTCCACGACGGCGAAGCGCTGGCCGACGCTCGGCAGGCCCTCGCCGTCGCGTTCGAAATCGGTGAGCAGGCCGC
The DNA here is from genome assembly GCA_038248655.1 of Gaiellales bacterium. GTDB lineage: Bacteria > Actinomycetota > Thermoleophilia > Gaiellales > Gaiellaceae > DATBLE01. Next base: position 13,766 of record JBBRXG010000049.1, on the reverse strand, counting down.
TCGTTGATGTCTTCTCGCCTCGGATGATTGCCGCGACGAGCCGGTCGCGCAGTGCTCCGGGAAAGGCGAATTCCGCTACCGGCAGGGGAACGGAGGTGGTCATCGCACGCAGGCATCCGGAACGGTCGCGAAGATCACGGGCCGATCATAGAGCGGTCGTGAACGAACACTTGTTCGTGCCGCGGGCGAGGAGTACGCTGCACGAGGATGGGCGCCCTCGACCTGTTCTCCACGCCGACGCGCGAGTGGTTCGTGCAGTCCTTCTACGCGCCGACGCCGGCGCAGGAGCAGGGCTGGCCCGCGATCGCCTCCGGTGAGCACACGCTGATCCAGGCGCCCACCGGATCGGGCAAGACGCTCGCCGCGTTCCTCTACGGCATCGACCGGTTGACGCCGGCGCCGGGTGAGGGGCTGCGCCTGCTGTACGTCTCGCCGCTGAAGGCGCTCAACTACGACGTCGAGCGCAACCTGCGCGGGCCGCTGGCCGGCCTGCGCTCCGAGCTGGCGGTGGCGGTCCGCACCGGCGACACGCCGCAGAAGGAGCGGGCGGCGATGCTGCGCAGGCCGCCCGACATCCTGATCACGACGCCGGAGTCGCTCTTCCTGCTCCTCACCTCCCAGGGCCGCGAGATGCTGCGGTCGGTCGAGACCCTGATCCTCGACGAGGTGCACGCCGTTGCCGGGACGAAACGCGGCGCGCACCTCGCACTGTCGGTGGAGCGCCTGCAACGGTTAGTGGGCAACCCCGTGCAACGCATCGGGCTCTCGGCCACCCAGCGCCCGCTGGAGGAGATCGGCCGGTTCGTGGCCGGCGCGCGTCCGATCAGGCTGGTCGACGCGGGGACACGAAAGGAGCTGGACCTCAGGGTTGTGGTTCCGGTCGAGGACATGCGCGAGCTCGCCGTAGGTGAGGAGCACAAGGAGGGGGACCACGGGGGAACCATGGGTTCCTCCGTGTCTTCGATCTGGCCGTCGATCTATCCGGAGCTGCTCGAGCTCGTCCGCGAGCACCGCTCGACGATCGTGTTCGTCAACAACCGTCGCCTTGCCGAGCGGCTCGCGCTGCGCCTGAACGAGCTGGCCGAGCAGGAGGTGGCGCGCGCGCACCACGGCTCGATCGCGCGCGAGCAGCGGGTCGAGATCGAGGAGCTGCTCAAGCGCGGCGATATCCCGTGCCTGGTCGCCACCTCGTCGCTCGAGCTCGGGATCGACATGGGCGCGGTCGACCTGGTCGTCCAGGTCGAGAGCCCGAAGTCGGTCGCCCGCGGCCTGCAGCGCATCGGTCGCGCCGGCCACGAGCTCGGCGCGGTGTCGAAGGGCCGCATCTTTCCGAAGTTCCGCGCCGATTTGCTCGAGTCGGCGGTGGTCGCCGAGCGGATGCTCGCCGGCGAGATCGAGGAGACGCAGGTTCCGCGCAACCCGCTCGACGTGCTCGCCCAGCAGATCGTCGCGGTCTGCGCCGACGAGGAGATCGAGGTCGCCGACCTGCACGATCTCGTCCGCGGGGCCTACCCGTTCGCCGACCTCTCGCGGATCCAGCTCGAGAACGTGCTCGACATGCTGTCCGGCCGCTACCCGTCCGACGAGTTCGCCGAGCTGCGGCCGCGGATCGTCTGGGACCGGACCGGCGGCGTGATCCGGGGCCGGGACGGGGTGCGGCGGCTCGCGGTCACGAACGCCGGCACGATCCCGGACCGCGGCCTCTTCGGCGTCCACATCGTCGACGGCGGCGGCCGCGTCGGCGAGCTCGACGAGGAGATGGTCTACGAGGCGCGGGCCGGGCAGACGTTCCTGCTCGGTGCGTCCAGCTGGCGGATCGAGGAGATCACTCGCGACCGCGTGCTCGTCTCGCCGGCGCCGGGCGTTCCGGGCGCGGTGCCGTTCTGGAAGGGCGAGGGCGTCGGCCGGCCCTACGAGCTCGGCGAGCAGATCGGCCGGGCCTCGCGCGAGCTCTCGGCGCTCTCGGATGCGAAAGCGCTAAAGAGGCTGCGGGAACGCCACATGCTCGACGAGCGGGCGGCGACGAACCTTCTAGGCTTCCTGCGGGAGCAGGAAGCCGCCACGGGCGTTGTCCCCTCGGACCGGACCGTGGTCGTCGAGCGTTTTCGCGACGAGATCGGCGATTGGCGCGTGTGCGTCCTCACCCCGTTCGGGGCCCGGGTGCACGCCCCCTGGGCGATGGCGGCCGCCGCGCGGCTCCGCGACTCGCTCGGCCTCGAGGCCCAGTCGATCTGGTCGGACGACGGAATCGCCTTCCACCTGCCCGACGCCGACGCCCCGCCGCCGGTCGAGGAGCTGCTCGTCGAGCCGGCCGAGCTGGAGGAGCTCGTCGTCCAGGAGGTCGGCGAGACCGCCCTCTACGGGGCGCGATTCCGCGAGAACGCCGCGCGGGCGCTCCTGATCCCGCGGCGCCGGCCGGGCGAGCGCACCCCGCTCTGGCAGCAGCGGCTGAAGGCGCAGTCGTTGCTCCAGGTCGCTCGCAAGTACCCGGCGTTCCCGATCGTGCTCGAGACCTACCGCGAGTGTCTCCAGGACGTGTTCGACCTCCCGTCGCTGAAGCGGCTCCTGCACGGGCTGCGGACGCGACAGATCGACGTCGTCGACGTCGAGACGCCGTCCGCCTCGCCGTACTCGGCATCGCTCCTCTTCGACTACGTCGCCACGTACATGTACGAGGACGACACGCCGCCGGCGGAGCGTCGTGCCCAGGCGCTCTCGCTCGACCGTGACCTGCTGCGCGAGCTGCTCGGGCAGGAGGAGCTCCGCGACCTGATCGACCCGGGCGCGCTCGAGGACGTCGAAACCCAGTTGTGCGGAGATCCTCATACTCCCGATCAGTTGCACGATATTTTGAGACGTCGAGGAGATTTGCAAAAGAATGAATACAACTCAGATCTTGCAGATTCTCTCGTACGCGAGCGGCGAGCGGCGATCGTCCGCATCGCGGGCGGCGAGCGGCTGATCGCGGCAGAGGATGCCGGCCGCTACCGCGACGCCCTCGGCGCGATGCCGCCCGCGGGCCTTCCGGACGTGTTCCTCGACGGAGGCGACGAGCCGCTGCGCTCGCTGGTCGCGCGCTTCGCCCGCTCGCGCGGGCCGTTCACCACAAAGGAGGCGAACGCCCGCTTCGGCGTCGACGTCGAGCCGGAGCTGCGTGCGCTGGAGCGCGACGACAAGCTGTTGCGCGGCGAGCTTCGGCCCGGAGGCACCGAGCGCGAGTGGTGCGACCCCGACGTCCTCCGGCGGCTCCGGCGTGCCTCGCTCGCCGCTCTTCGGCGCGAGGTCGAGCCCGTCGAGCAGGCGACGCTCGGCCGCTTCCTGCCTGCCTGGCACGGGATCGACCGGCGTGCGACGCTGCGCGAGGCGCTCGTCCCGCTCCAGGCGCTCTCGCTCCCCGTGTCGCTCTGGGAGTCGGAGGTGCTTCCGCGGCGCGTGCCGGGCTACCGGCCCGAGCTTCTCGATCAGCTGTGCGCGACCGGCGAGGTCGTCTGGGTCGGGGCCGGCCTCGATCGCGTCGCGCTCTACTTCCGCGAGGACGCAGCCGCGCTCGGTCGGATGGCGGCCTCGCCTGCGCCCGACCTCGAGGTGCACGAGACGCTCCGCGGCGCACTGGCAACGTCGGCGCTGTTCTGGCCCGACCTTCTGGAGACGAGTCGGCTGGAGAGCAGCGAGGCACTCGCAGCTCTCTGGGATCTCGTCTGGTCGGGCGAGGTGACGAACGACGCCTGGCAGCCGCTTCGCGCCGGGCGCCGCTACGGGACGCCGAAGCCGGAGCGGCGCCCGCGCCGGTTCTCGCGCACCCGGGCAACCGCGGTCACCGCCACCCAGGGCCGCTGGTCGCTCGCCCACCGGTTGTTCGCAGCCGGCTCACCCGACCGCCGCGCGCTTGCCGAGCTCCTGCTCGAGCGGCAGGGAATCGTCACTCGCGACGGCGTGCGCGGCGAGGGCATTCCCGGCGGCTACGGCGCCGTGTACGGCGAGCTGAAGTCGCTCGAGACGCTCGGACTCTGCCGGCGAGGCTACTTCGTCGAGGGCCTCGGGGGCGCGCAGTTCGCCCTCGGCGGTGCGGTCGAGCGGCTGCGCGAGCAGCGCCCCCGGGACGGGGAGGAAGAGGAGCCGCTCGTGCTCGCTGCGGCCGACCCGGCGCAGCCGTACGGCTCGCTCCTGCCGTGGCCGAGGCGGGTGGGCGCGCGCGCGGCGCGCGTGGCGGGTGCGTACGTCGTCCTGCTTGGGGGCCGTCCGGCGCTGTTCGTCGAGCGTGGCGGCCGCTCGCTCGTTCCGCTCCGCGATCCGGAGGAGGAGTGGCTTCGCGTCGCGCTGGCCGCGCTCGTCGATCACGCGCGCCGCTTCAGTCGCAAGCGGCTGGCTGTCGAGCGGTTCGACGGCCAGCCCGTCGGCGAGAGCGACGCCCTGCCGCTCCTCGTCCAGGCCGGCTTCCTCGCCGGCCCGCGGCGCGCGGTCCTGCGTCCCTAGACGATTGATCGATGAATCGACCAATCAGCTGAAGCCGGAATGCGAGGTCTCAGAGGCAATGCACGAACGCTACGGCAGGGTTCACCGCCGCCAAGTCGAGTCACGTCACCTGCTAGATGATTGATCGATGAATTTCCGATCAATCGTCTAGACCGAGGCGAGCCGGGCGAGGACCCAGCCGAAGAGCGCGTGTCGCCAGCACGCCTGTGCGAACGCGCGACGGTTGGTGAGGAGCGGCGGCAGCCCGGGCTCCCCACGGGCCGGGTGATAGCGGTCGACGAGGGCGGAGAACGGCCAGAGCGCGGTGTTCTCGGCGAGCGCCAGCCCGACCGCGAGCGGCGTCGGCCGAACGGGCAGCCGCCGGCGCGCCGCGTCGAACGCCAGCCCGAAGCCCGCTCCGTTCAGCGCGTGCAGCACCAGGCCGGCTGCGCGCCAGTGCGGGCCCCGGGTGACCGCCTTCCCGAGCAATGCCGCGTCGGAGTAGTCGCAGTCGAAGACGCGCCGGTCGAGTGGCTCCTGCGCGGCCCAGACGACGGCCGCCGCCGATCCCGCCGCTGCTGCCCGGACACGCATGCGGCCTATTCTGGCTGAGCGATGCCGGAGGGGGACGCGCTTCACCGCGCCGCGCGGCGGCTGCAACCGCTCGTCGGCCAGCGGGTCGAGGTCGAGGCGCCGCACCCGCGCGCCGCGGCGACACGTGTGGCCGAGCGGCTCGACGGGCGAACGCTCCTCGGCGTCGAGGCGGTCGGGAAGAACCTGCTGCTCACGTTCGAGGGCGGTCTCGTCCTGCGCAGCCATCTGCGCATGTCCGGTCGCTGGACGCTCGTCCCCCGCGGATCGAACGAAGCGCCGTGGCCGGCCGTGGCTCGTGCTGCGCGGCGCCGAGCGCGAGGCGGTGCTCTGGAACGGACCGGTACTGGAGCTTCACACCCGCAGCATCGGCCGTCTCGGGCCCGACATCCTCGCACCGGTTCCGGACTTCGCGCGCATGGTCGCGACTCTCCGCCGCGAGCAGCCCGCGCGCGAGATCGGCGACGCGCTCCTCGACCAGCGTCTCGTGGCCGGGATCGGAAACAAGTGGAAGGCGGAGGCCCTCTGGGCCGAGTCCGTGTCGCCGTGGCGCCTGCTTGCGCAGACGACCGACGAGGATCTCCGAACGATCCTCGAGACCGCTGCCCGCCAGATGCGCGGATCGCTCGAGCGCGTCCGTCACGTGAATCGGGTCTACCGCCGGGTCGGACGACCCTGTCCCCGCTGCGGCGAGCCGATCCGGTCGCGCGGCCAGGGCGACGCGAACCGGGTCGCATACTGGTGCCCCGGGTGTCAAGTCTGAGGCTCTTGCCGCCGCGACCGACATGGCGGGCGCGGCAGAAAGCCGTTTGCCGCGAGGACGAAGGGTCTTTGGGAAGGGGGCTCACGGGGGAAACCGGCTGTTTCCCCCGTGGTTCGATCCGGCGCGGTCGTTAGAACGACGATGTGCAGGTTCGGTCGCCGCACCTCTACGACGCGCTACGCTCGTTCTGTCTGGGCGCCTTCGCGGTGCTTGGCCCCGAAGTGGAGCACGGCGGCGAGATCCCGTTCGTGGTCGACGAACGTGACGGTCTCTACGAGTACCGGCCGCTCCTGCGCGACCACGTCGAAGCGCGTGCCTCCTTCCTCTCGCAGCTCGAGGACGCGCGGATCGCGGTCGACGAGCTCCGCCGCGAGCCGGCGGCGTCGATCTTCGCCGGCCGCTCGGCCGCCGAGCCGACTGCCGACCGCACCCTCTTCCGGACGATCCTCGTCCCGCTCCTGGTCGGGGCGGCCGAGGCGTGCGGCGGCTTCGACTGGGAGGACGGCGCCTTCAACCGAGTCTACGGCGAGCTGGAGCAGGCCCTCTTCGGCGCGGGCAGGATGTACACGGCCGCGGCGCCCCTCGTCGGGGTCTCGATCGGTACGAGGGTCGATCTGTCGCACGGCATGGACGTTCGGGTGGCAAGCGCGGCCGACCTGTGCGCCCGGTGGCCCGAGGCACGCGACCTGCTCCCGGCCGGATTCGGCGCCGTGCCCGAGCGCAGCTGCCTGCTCGCATTCGACCGCGACCTCCCGGCGGGAGAGACGACCCTTCCGGACGCCCCCGGCGAGCTCGCCGACGCCGTTTCCGCGCTCCGGCTCGCCACCGGCGCGGCGGTCGCGGCCGGCCCGGTCCTCTTCGAGCAGCTCGATCGATTCCGGCTCGAGGCCCGGCCGATGCTCGGCATCGCCGCGACCGAGCCGGGCGGCGAACCGACACGTCTCGATCCCTGGCGCGGGAAGCTCGCCGGCGACCTCCTCGGCCGGCTCGGCGAGACCGAGCAGGACCCCGAGCTGGAGGAGGCGATCGAGCGCTGGGAGCTTGCCCTGTTCGAGTCCGAGCCGCTCCGCTCGGAGCGCCTCCGCGAGTCGCTCGCCGCGCTGCTCGGAGGTCCCGACGGGCTCTGGGCCGCGGTCATGCGGGCGGCGATGCTCGTCGGCGAGACCACCGACAGCCGGGCGCGGCTCGTGGACGGGTTACGGGCGCTCGGTGGGGGCGACGAGGCCGGCGAGGACGCCCTCGACACCGTGCGGCGAGCGCTCGTCGAGACGGTGCTGCACGATGACCGGCGCCGGCTCCTCGTCGCGCTCGACGACGCGCTGCTCGGCCTCCGCGCCCGGCCGGCCGGCTACTTCTCCGCGCGCGCGAGCGCGGCGTGACGAAGACGGCACACAGCCGGCCCGATTGCGCCCCTCCTGCGAGGCTACCGTCGATGCATGGAGGAGGCGCGGCGCGTGCTGGCGCGACTGGAGCGAATCGAGGCGCTCGACCGGGAGCGGGCCCTGCCCGGCGACCTGCTGGCCGAGGTGCGGGCCCTGCTGACCGAGGCGGAGGCCTGGACGCGAGCAGAACGCGCGGTCCCGGAGGCGGCCGTCGAGGTCGTCGAGGAGTGCAGGCAAATGATCGAAGGCACGAGCAGGACTCTGCTAGCCTGAGCCGAAAGACGGCCCGGCATCATGGCGGCCGTACACGACATGGAGCGCCCGCGAACCGGGGCGACGACCTCTAAAGGAGCGACTGTGGGCAGGGTCATCGCGTTCGCCAACCAGAAAGGCGGCGTTGCGAAGACGACGTCGACCTTGAACCTCGCGGTCGCGTTCGCCGAGAAGGGGAAGAAGGTGCTCGCGATCGACCTCGATCCGCAGGGCAACCTGACCATGAGCCAGGGTCTCAACCCGGACACGATCGAGCGGTCGATGTACGACGTGCTCGTCCACAAGCTCCCGATCGAGCAGATCGTCCACGCAGGCGAGATCGACCTCGCCGTCGCATCGATCGACCTCGCCGGCGCCGAGCTCGCGCTCTCGAGCATGATCGGACGAGAGCGTGCGCTGGAGAAGGCGCTGCAGCCCGTCCGCGAGAACTACGACTTCACGATCATCGACACTCCGCCGTCGCTCGGCCTGCTGACGATCAACGCGCTCGTCGCCTCGAACGGCGTGATCGTGCCGGTCCAGTGCGAGTACCTGTCGCTCCGTGGCCTGGTTCAGCTCGAGAACACGTTGAGCATGATCCGCGAGAACCTGAATCCGGAGGTCGGGATCGAGGGCATCCTCCCGACGATGTACGACAGCAGGACGCTGCACTCGCGCGAGGCGCTCGAGATCCTGCAGGAGAACTTCGGCGACCTGGTCTTCGCCACGCGTATCCGCAAGACGATCCGCTACGCGGAAGCGCCGGTGAGGGGGACGTCGGTGCTCAAGTACGACCCTTCCGGCAGTGCCGCAGAGGCGTATCGCGATCTGGCGAAGGAGGTGCTCAATGGCGCGAAAACGCGCAAGCATGCGTGAGGGCCCGCTGGCCGAGCTGTTCCGGGCGACGGAGGCCGCACAGCGCCAGGCCGTGCGGAGGGCGGGGGAGTCGGAGGCCGAGCCGGAGCCCGCGTCCGAGCCGGAGCCGGAGCCGGAGCTTCCGCCCGCGGCGTCCACCCGGCCGTCTCCGCCTGCGCCCGAGCGCGAGCCGGACCGCGAGCCGGAGCCCGAGCGTGAGCCTGAACCTGAACCCGTGCGGCGACCCGAGCGGGTCGCTCCCCGGCCGCGCCCTGTCGAGCCCGCAGCCTCGCCCGCGCCTCCGGTCGCGCCCGCTCCCGCAGCAGACCCGTCGCCGCCCGTCGAGCTTCATCCGGCCCGTGACGAGCCCGCTCCCGTGGACCGGTCGGCGGCCCGCTGGATCGAGCCGCTGCCCGAGCAGCCGGCGCGCCTGCACACGGCTCCGCGCGCCGACTCCGCCGCCTACCTGGCGGTCATCCGCGTCGTCGGGGTCGGCGGCGCCGGCCTGAACGCGCTCGACCGGATGATCGACGCCGGGATCACGGGCGTCGAGTTCGTCGCGGTCAACACCGACATCCAGCAGCTCCAGATGAGCGACGCCCCCGTGAAGATCCACATCGGTCGCGAGCTCACCGAGGGCCTCGGCTCCGGAGCCGACCCGGAGATCGGCAGGCGCGCAGCCGAGGAGGCGTACGACCAGATCAAGCGCACGCTGCGCGGCTCGGACATGGTCTTCGTCGCCGCCGGCGAGGGCGGAGGCACCGGCTCCGGTGCCGCACCTGTCGTCGCCAGGGTCGCCCGCGAGTTGGGCGCGCTCGCGGTCGGGATCGTGACGACGCCGTTCCGGTTCGAGGGTACGCGCCGCCGCTCGGCGGCCGAGTCGGGAGTCGGCGATCTGCGCAGTGCATGCGACACCGTGATCGTGATCCCGAACGACCGCCTGCTGGAGGTGCTCGAGAAGCACACGTCGATGCTCGACGCGTTCAAGATCGCAGACGACGTCCTTCGCCAGGGCGTTCAGGGGATCTGCGACCTGATCACGATGCCCGGTCTGATCAACCTCGACTTCGCGGACGTCCGCACGGTGATGCAGGACGGCGGCAACGCGCTGATGGGGATCGGCTTCGCGACCGGCGACAACCGCGCGCGCGAGGCGGCCGAGCGGGCTCTCCGCTCCCCGCTGATCGACACGGAGCTCACCGGCGCCCGCGGCATCCTGCTCTCGATCGCCGGCGGGGACGACCTGTCACTGTTCGAGGTGAACGAGGCCGCCGAGGTCGTCCGCCAGGGCGCGGTCGACGACACGAATCTGATCTTCGGCGCGACGATCGACGAGCGTCTCACCGGCCAGGTCTGGGTGACGGTGATCGCGACGGGCCTCGGCGGCGAGCGGCGCCAGCGGCGGCCGCTGGCCGTGCATCCTCGCGACACCGTTGCCGACGAGGAAGGCATGCTGGAGCCGCCCGCCTTCCTCAGAGACGTGTAGCGGGCCGTAGGCTAGCTCCGTGCGCGGAGCGATCGCAGCCGGCCACCCGCTGACCGCGGAGGCGGGCGCGCGTCTGCTCGCCGAGGGTGGGAACGCGGTCGACGCCTGCGTGGGCGCGGCGCTCGCCTCGTGGGTGACCGAGAGCCCGTTGACGGGGCCCGGCGCCGGGGGCTTCATGCTCGTCCACCGCGCCCGCGACCGCAGCGACCGGCTGCTCGATTTCTTCGTCGCAGTCCCGGGTCTCGGGCGCGGGCGCCGCCGCCGCGGCGAGATGGAGGCGGTCGACGTCGACTTCGACCGGGAGTCGACGCAGGTGTTCCGGATCGGCGCCGCCTCCTGTGCCGTTCCCGGGGCGCCCGCCGGGCTCGAGGCGGCGCACCGCTCCTACGGGACCCTGCCCTGGCCGAGCCTGTTCGAGCCGGCGCTCGAGCTGGCGCGTGACGGTGTCGAGCTGACGCGTGCACAGGCGTACCTGCACGCGATCCTCGACCTGATCCTCCGGCATACCGTCGAGGGACGCCAGGTTTACGGCCGTCGCTCCCGGTTGCTGGCGGGTGAGCGGCTGGTGCTCGACGACCTCGGAGCGACGCTCGAGCAGCTCGCCGCCCGCGGCTCGCGGACGTTGTACGAGGGTCCGCTCGGTCGCGAGCTCGTTCGGCACCTGCGGGCGGAGGGGGGCTCGATCACGATCGCCGACCTCGCCGCCTACCGTGTGATCCGGCGCCGACCGGTGCGAGCGGCGTTCCGCGGCCACGAGTTCGTCTCCAACCCGCCGCCGTCGTCGGGGGGAGTCCTGATCGGCTACGGACTGCGGCTGCTCGACCGGCTCGGACGGGACGGCGAAGCGGGGAGCGCCGGAGCGATGGCGCAGCTCGCCGAGGTGATGCGCGAGCAGGGCCGCGCCCGGGGAGGTGCCTTCGTGTCCGAGCTCCACCGCGGCGGGCTCGCGAGGCGGCTCTACGCGGAGGCGCACCTCCGCGAGGGCCTCGCGCGTGTACGGGCGGGCCTCCCCGGCGTCACCGAGGCGGGCGAGCGGGGGACGACGCACATCTCGGTCGTCGACGCCGTCGGGAACGCGGCGTCGCTGACGGCCTCGACGGGATCGGGCTCCGGGGTGATCGTCCCCGGCACCGGCATCCACGTGAACAACATGCTCGGCGAGTACGACCTCAATCCCGCAGGCGCAGCGGCGCGGCCGGGAACGCGCCTGACGAGCATGATGGCGCCGTCGATCGTCGTGCGGCGCGGCCGGCCGCGGCTCGTCGTCGGCAGCGCCGGCTCGGTGCGCCTGCGTGGAGCGATCCTCCAGTCGATCGTCAACGTCGTCGATCACTCGCTCGGGGTCGAGGAGGCGATCACCGCGCCGCGCGTGCACCTCGACGAGCCGCACCTGCACTGCGAGGGCGGCGCGGACGCGGAGGAGGTCGACCGGCTGGAGGCGCTCGGCTACGACGTCGTTCGCTGGCGTCGCCGGAACCTCTACTTCGGCGGCGTCTCCGCGGTCGCGGTCGGGGCGGACGGAGCGCTCACGGCCGCCGGGGATCCTCGGCGCGGGGGGCACGGGATCGTCGTATGACCGTCGTCGTTCGCCCCGCGCGGCCTGGCGACGCGTCGGCGCTCGTCGACCTCGCCGAGGCGGTCGGCTCCGAGCCCGAAGGCTGGCTGATCTCCGACCGGAGCTGGCGGTCGGTCGGCGACGAGCGGCGCTACCTGAAGGCCGTGCGCCGTCACCCGGATGCCGCCGTCTTCGTCGCCGAGGCGGAAGACGGGATCGTCGGGCGCCTGTCCGTCGCGCGCGACCCGCATCCGGCGAGCCGTCACGTCGCGGATCTCGGGTTGATGGTCGCGGCGCCGGCGAGGCGTCGAGGGGTCGGATCGGCGCTGCTCGGGCAGGCGGTCGAGTGGGCGAGGGAGTCGGGCGTGCGCAAGCTCGAGCTGCACGTGTTCCCGTACAACGATCCGGCGATCCGGCTGTACGAGCGGTTCGGGTTCACTCGTGAGGGATACCGCCGGGAGCACTTCCGGCGGGGGGGCGGCTACGTGGACGCGATCCTGATGGCGTACGAGGTTCGCTAGTACGCCGGCTGGAGGCCGTCGAACATCGGGAAACGACGCGTGTTGCGGGTGAGGGGGTCGGCGGCGACGTCGAGTGCCGTCGCCGCCACGATGAAGTCCTCGTCCTCGATGCCGCTGGAGGCGGGACGGAAGAGCCGGGCGAGCCCTGCCGCCACCCGAGAGATCATCTCGGAGACGGGGACGAAGTCGATCTCGGCAAGAAGCTGCTCCGTCTCGCCCTCTTCCTCGGGACGCATGCCGGCAAGGACTTCGAAGCGGGTGATCTCGCTGGCGAGGAGCTGAACGCCGGCCGATCGAAGCCGGGCGAGGAGCATGACCGCGGCGCGCCGGCCCCGCAGTGCGTCGATCAGGACGTCGGCGTCGACGATCTTCACTCGTCCGGTAACTTCAGTCCGCGCCGAATCGCGTGCAGGTACTGCTCCGTCGTGAAGGGCCGATCTTTCCAGATCCCGGCGGCGGCCATGATGTTGGCCCTGCGCTCCTCGGGCGTCCCGCCGCGGTCGACGGGGCGGGGATACCGGCTCCGGATCGCCCGGCGGATCAGCTCCGAGCGAGACGCGCCTGTCGCCGCAGCCGCTGCGTCCAGCCGTTCGACGTCCTCGTCGGCGAGGTAGATCTGCGTCCTGGCCACGAGTCGATCGTAGTAGAGGTGATGTATACATACATCACCGCTTCCGGCCGCGGTAGAATCGGCCGGCTTTGACGGCGCCCAGCGGCAAGCTCGAGCTCACCTGGACGAACAAGCACCTGGGCCGGGTCTCGAACGAGGACAGTGGGTACATCTGGGTCCCCGGCGGACTTCGGGTCGCCGGGGGAGTTACAGCGCGATCGCAAAGTGGCGTAGGATCGCGTGTTTATGGCGTCGTACGTCTGTCTGAAGTGCTTGCATGAGTTCCGTGCGAGGCCTAATCACCTCTGTCCGGAATGCGGCGAGTCGGCGTGGGGACGTGTCGCCGACGGAGCAATTACCGAGCTCTCTGCGGATTCTGGCGCTGAATGTCAACGCTGCGGGCGGACCGGCGTTGAGGTTCGTTTCGCCAAGTTCCGCTGGGTGCTCGGACTGGTCATTCTCGACCAGATCCGGTGGCGCGCAGGCTACTACTGCCGTGACTGCATCCGCCGCGAGTTCTTCCGCTCGCAGGGCCTTACGCTGCTGTTCGGTTGGTGGGGGGTTATTGCCTTCCTTGTGCGCAATCCCATCTCGATAGCCGGAAACGTCAGAGCGCTTTCTCATCCTCCACTTTTTGCGTCTGAGTGGGGAGCCATTCGGGTTCAGTCTCGGGGTCGTGGTCGTGAGGCAACCGGCGCGCTCCTCGGGCCCAGACCGACCCTGCCGGGTTCAGACCGGCCGCCGTCGTGGCTCTACGTGACTGACGAGGACACATGGCCCGAAGCGTCGGTCGAAGATGCACCATTGTGCGCTGGCTCTTCACGCAAGCCGCATGACCCCGTTGCGACCGCCCCGGTAGCAGACCCCCTTGAAGCCACATACCGGTGCCCGACCTGCGGCCGCGAACATCGCCCCGGTTCCGTCTAGACCTGCCCAGAATCACGGGACCAGGCCTCGAGTCCTCTCGACGATCCGCAGGTGGGCGTCGCGTGGCGGTACCTGCTCCTCGGCGAGGACGACGTCGACGCCGCGCAGGGCTCGTGGGCGGCGTTGAAGAAGCTCGGCGCGAGCTGAGGGGCGAAAGGCAGGGACAGGATGAATCCTGTCCCTGCTCAGCCCGCGCTTCGTCGAGGTGAGGACAGGATGAATCCTGTCTCTGCTCAGCGCGCGCTCCGTCGAGGCGGGGACAGGATGAATCCTGTCCCTTGGGTCTACTCGGGGCTGACCTTGCCGTTTCCCGACGCCCGCCGGCGGACGTCGCGCTCGCGGGCGAGCGCCTTGGCGGCCTGCTCGAGGAGG
>JBBRXG010000048.1:0-21714 GCA_038248655.1 Gaiellales bacterium | reverse complement strand
GCGCACCGGCTGGGGCAGGTGCGCGACGACGTGGAAGCTCCTGCCGTCCGCGGTCGCCCAGACAGCCGACTGCGGGCCGGCGCCGTCGAAGCCGCCGACGAGAATCGCGCGCCGCCCGACGACCGCGGCGGTGACATCGGCGCGCACGCCCGGCATGTGCCCGACCACGTGCGCGCTGCCGCTCTGCGGGAAAAACTGCTGCACGACATCGTGGACCGCGGTCGAGGCGCCGCCGAAGACGAGGATCCGCCCACCCAGATCCGCGGCCGCGGCGCCGTGCGTCGGCAGCGCCAGCGTTCCCGCGCGCCGCGAGCGACCGCTCGCCGGATCCAGCACGTACACGGAGCTGATCGTGTCGCCGGTGCTGTCATGGCCTCCCAACAGGTAGATCCGGCCGCCGGCGACGACGGCGGTCGTTCGGTACACCGGCGCCGGCAACCGCAACGCCGGCCGCGAGGCGATCGCCACCTGCGGCGCCGCAGGGAACGCGAGGGCGAGCGAACCGCCGGCCGCAAACAAGGCAAGGATGGCTCGCGCCGTCATCGTCACCCAAAGAGTACGAGCGGCGAGCGGCGAGCGGTCCGGCTCAGTTCTCGATCGTGACAAGTGTGCCAATCGGTGTGTAGGGCCAGACCTTGGCGGCGGAGACGAGTGGGAGCTCGACGCAGCCGAGGCTCTGCGGCGTCCCGAAGGAGGCGCGGTTGAAGGCGTGGATCGCGTCGCCGCCGTGGAAGTAGCTGATGTAGCGGATGCCCGGGTCGTTGTAGCGGGAACCGTTCGGGTTGGTGCCGCTCATCGTGCCGACCGCGATGTGTTCGAACACCGGGAAGGTGCCGAGCTGGGTCGGGGCGGACGGGACGCCGGTGTTGCCGGGAGAGCTGAGAATCGTGCGCCCGTCGTGCCAGAGGTTCAGCGACTGAGGCAGCCTGCGGTGCACATAGACGTAGCTGTAGCCGCCGTCACGGCGCCTCCTGACGATCGCGTCGGCGAGCAGCTGCTTCCAGACGCGCGGGCCGGGGAGCGCGTCGACGGCGAGCCCGCGATCGTGCTCGAACGTCATCACCGCGCCGCGCGTGATCTGGTTCGGCTGGCCCACCTGCCAGAGCGCGCGCAGCTCGGCCGGGGTGTTCGGGTAGCGCCAGGAGAACCGTCCCGGCGGCGGCGCGATCGCGGCGGCGAGCTGCGCCCGCGCCGACGACGGTGCGAGACCGGCGGCCGGCTGCCAGACGAGCGGCAGGTAGCCGAGCTGTGCGAGCAGCTGCTGCAGCCGCAGCGTCGAGCCGGCCGGCACCTGCCACTGAAAGACGTGCGTGAGCGCGGCGCCCGTCTGGCCCGCCCGGCCGACGCCGCGCGGCAGGACGACCCGCACCTTCGTCCCAAGCGCGAAGCCGAGCCCGCTCGGCTGGAACGCAAGCGTGTGCGCATCGAGGGACCGCCAGCGGCCCGGCGTTGCCGGCGTAAGCCGCGGACGGCGCGCGCCGAGCACATCCTCGACCCGGCTGGAAAACGTCAGAGTGAGCTGCCGACCGGGCGCGAGGACGGCGCCGGGCTTCGGCTCGGCGAGCAGTTGCGGATACGGCCGCGCCGGGAACCAGCTCACCCGCACGGGCGCGGGCAGCCGCTCCCAGGAGCGCACCGCGACCGCCACCTCGACGGTCCCGGCGGCCTGCCGTCCGCGCGCGACGACGCCGAGCGCGACGACGGCCCGCGGCGTGCCCAGCCGCAGCACAGCTTTCTGCCCAAGCGAGACGAGGCTGACCCGTCTGTCGAAAGCGACCGTGACCGGGGCGCCGTCCTTCACCTGTAGCCAGCGGCCGAGCAGATGTGCGCGCGGCGTCTCGACCGTGAAGCTGTGCCGCTCGCTGCGCCCGACAAGCCAGCCCGCCCAGCCCGGGCGCCGCACGGTCAGCTCGATCGTCAACCGCTCGCCGCCGTCGAGCTTGCGCAACGGCCACAGCGTTCCCTGCCGCAATCGCACCGGCACCCGTGCCCCATCGCGCGTACGAACATCGACGGCGGCCACCCGGCCGGCGAAGCCGGGCAGCGCAATGCGAGCCAGCGCATCGCCGCTGCCACCGAGCCGCACAGTCGGCCACGCGAGCAGGGCCGCCCCGGCCAACCCGCCGAACACCAGCCCGGCCAATCCGGCCGTCACCACCCAGACGCGCGCTCGCATCATCGGTCGACTCTCGCCCCCGCCTCGGTCGCTCAGGTCCCGATCACTTCGAGCACGCTAGCGTCCGAAACCGTCACGGCGGTGCCGCCGACTCACGCTGCGCTGGAGGACGCGAGACTCTCGCTCTTGGGCCGAAACGGCCGCCTCCGCGGCGACTCACGCTCAGGGACGGGTTCCTCGTGGGTTCAGAGGTCACCGTGCATCAGCCTTGCACAACCGTGGAACACCATATCCGACAGCGTCATCATCAGCACCCCGACCGGGCATCGACGCGATTGGCTACAGGAAGACATTGATTGCTGTCAAGCGCCCGTGCTCGTCGACGGCCTGCTCTCGCTGACATCGATGATCCGTAGGCTGCGGCCAAAGAGGCGATCTTCAACGCCGCCGCACGCGCGACGCGAGCAGGACTGCATCGACGATGCCGAGCTTTTCCCCGGGCCGTCCGAACACGGCGGCTTCTCTCGATGAGCTTCGCGAGGTTTAATGAACGGCGCGAGTAAACGGTCGCACCCGAGGATAGTGAGCCGGATGCGATTGGTGCATACCCTGGGGCGACACGCGCTACTTCTTTGCGGTGACGTCGGCTTTGGTCGTGTCGAGGATCTCCGCGCCGCTGACTGCCCTTACCAGTGAAGATGCGGCCCGCTTCGTGCTCGCCTTGTCGTCGAACTGTCCGCTCTGCAACAGCTTCTCGCCGCTTCGGTTGAGGACGACGAAGCGGAACCTCTCGCCGCTCTTGCGAATCTCGATCTTCCCGGCCATCAGCGTCCTCCTCGTCGTGATTGACGCTTGAGTCTATGCGGCTCGAGGCAAGAACGTTCGAGCTCGTGCGGGGCGCTCGGCGGCGGGAGAGAGCGTTCATGCGTGGGCGATTTGAGGCTCGCTCGCGCCGTCAGCTGGGTTGCGCTCGCGCCGTCAGCCGGCTGGGAGCGAGCGCGGCGACCTCGTCGTAGAGGAGGGTGAGCTGGCGGATGGTCGCTGGCCAGCCGTGATGGCGACTCTCAACTTGGGCGTGCCGTCCGCGTGCCTGCCGCTCTTGCTGGTTGGTGGCGGCCGCGACGAGGGCGTTGATGAGGCTGTCCTGATCGTCGGGCGGGATCAGCCAGCCGGTTTTGCCGTCGGCAACGAGTTTCGCCGGTCCGTGTGTGCGGCAGGCGATCACCGGCAGCCCGCAGGCCATCGCCTCGACAAGCACCAGCCCGAAGGCCTCCGCGACCGAGGGCAGGACGAGCAGGTCGGCCGCGTTCAGCGCCTGCGGCAGCTGCTCGTGCGGGTGCCAGCCGGCAAGGAAGACCTGGCGGTTCCCGAGCCTGCGGGCGGTCGCGAGTGGATGCTCGCCCTCCCACTCGCCCGGATGACCGCCCACCAGCACGAGCGGCAAGGGGCTGTCGAGCCGCTCGACCGCACGCGCGTGCGCAGCGATCAGGGGCGGCAGCCGCTTGACCGCCGTGTAGCGGCCCATATAGAGGAAGACCGGGCCGCCGGCGAGGAAGGGAGCGAGGTCATCCTCGCTGTAGGCGACGCTGCCGGGGCGACCGCGTTCGTCCCACCCCTCGGGCTGCTCGACCAGCCAGCGCCGCCAGAAGGCGAGCCGCGCTTCACCAGTGAGCGGACGCACCCTGAAGCGGTCGAGGTCGACGCCGCTCGGCAGGCTCCGAAGTCGTCCCCGCTCGACCCCGAGCAGCAGGGCCGCCTCGGCCTCGGCCCCGGGCGGCACAACAACCAGCGTGCACTGCTGCGCCCAGCCACGAAACCGCGCCGCCCACCGGGACGCGTAACGCCAGCCCGGCGGCGGCCCCGCCTGGATCGCTCGCAGCAACGCGAGCTCGGTGCCGTGCAGCTGACCGAGCACCGGCACTGAGCCAAACGCACGCGCGGCCGCCTCATTCGCCGGCGTCAGGTGGTGGAGATGAAGCAGATCGGCTTGCTCCGCGCCGGCGCGCCCGAGCAGCTCGATCCAGACGCTGACGAACCGCTCGTAGGCGGCATCACCGACATCGGCAAAGACGCGGTCTGGCGCGCCCGGCCGGTCCTCGTAGGACGGTTGGAACGGTATCGGCGCCGCGAGCGGATCGGCCAGCTCGAGTGCGGGCGAGTAGTCGACCGCCTCGACCTCGATCCCCTCGAAGAAGTCGGCCGCGTTCGTCAGCACCCCTCGATGCCCGAGCGAGCCCACTGCGAGGGTCGTCTGCCAGCCTTCGCACGGCAGCGCCCGCGCGAGCGCCCCCGCAACCTGCGCCGAGCCGCCACGCGGAAAGAAAAACAGCCCCGAAACGACCCGGCCAACCGCTCGCGAACCGCCGCCGCCGACGCCGCCTCGCCCCCTGCCGCCTGGTTCCCACCCCACCACGAACCCCCCTTCTACCACCTCGACGCCGGTTCCTCCCTCGAGTCGGCCGACTAGAACGCTTGCCCCGTTTTGCAAAGCTGCGTGCACGCCCGTACCGAGCCCCGCACGCGTGCGCACGACGGGCGTCGAGCTGGCCGGACGCCCGGCAGCTCAGCCGCTGCCCGCGTGTTCATCCCTTCGACCCCGATTCCGGTCTGGCTTGAACAGCCTGTTCTACCGCCGCAGAGCACCTCCTGAATAGGGAGGTACTCGGGCGGATTGCCGACGGAGGCCATCAGGGAATGACAAAACCGGTACGTCGGCGCGTCGATGCTGGCTGGCCCCGACGCTAGGGTCCCTGACTATTCCGGGCATGTCCGCTAACGACCTTCAGCAACGGCTTGACGAGAAGATTCGTGAGGTCGAGCGCCTGGAAGTCGAGAACGAACGGTTGCGTGCGCTGCTCGCGCTCTCCCAAGGATCCAAGACCACCATCGCGGCCGCACACGCGAAACCGCACCCGCGCAGTGATGGGCAGAGCGCCCCCGTCGACGCCGGTTCTCTGGCGTCGGAGAAGGTCGCTATGGTCAGTAGTCTCTTCCGGGGCCGCCAGGACGTCTACGCGTTGCGGGTGGGAGAGCGCTCGAAGCGGTAGAAGCGGGTATGCGCCGGCGGTCGAGGGCGGGTGGTCCAGGGCGGACGGCGGACCGAAGACTTACCTTCCGTCGAGCGACGCGATGATCGCGGAGCACCTCCGCGGACGGGTCGAGATCGGGATCTACCCTCTGCTCGAGGACGACAGCTGCTGGTTTCTCGCGTGCGATCTGGATGGCACGACGTGGGAACCCGACGCACTCGCTCTGTTCGAGGTATGTGCCGAGCACGGAGTACCGGCGGCACTTGAGCGGAGCCGCTCAGGCAACGGCGCCCATCTCTGGATCTTCTTCGCCGACCGGGTCCCGGCTGGGACGGCGCGCCGTCTCGGCGCCTTCCTTCTTCGCCGGGCTATGACGCGACGGGCCGAGCTCGATTTGGCGAGCTATGACCGTCTCTTTCCCAGTCAGGACTTTCTCCCCCGCAAGGGGTTCGGGAACTTGATCGCCCTGCCGTTGCAGGGCCGCTGCCGCACCACCGGCACGAGCGTGTTCCTCGACCCGGAAACACTCGAGCCGTGGCCTGACCAGTGGGCGTTCTTGAGCTCCGTTAAGCGACTCGAGACGGAACTCCTCGAGCACTTGGCGGCGGAAGGCGAGAACCTCTCGCTCGGCCGCGAATCTCTCCGCGGCACCACAAGAACCAATCCCGGCCCACGGGTACCGGCGGTGATTCGATGCACGATCGGTGCTGACCTCGCGATCCCGAGAATGGATCTGCCTCCACCGCTCCTTGCCGACCTGAAGCACCTCGCCGCGATCCACAACCCGCTGTTCTACGAGCGCCAAAAGCTCCGCCTCTCGACACACCAGACACCACGACTGATCCGTTGCTACGAGGAGGACATCACCCACCTCCACCTTCCACGCGGCCTGCTCGAACAACTCGACACGACGGTGGAGAGAGCAGGAAGCAAGCTCGAGATCCGCGACGCGCGTGTGACCCATGCAGCGCCGGCTCTCGAATTCAACGGCGAGCTGACGCCAGTGCAGACCGAGGCCGTCGAAGCCATGCTCACTCACGACGACGGAGTGCTCGTGGCTCCACCCGGCGCCGGGAAGACCGTGATCGCGTGCGCGCTCATCGCGAGACGCAACGTGCCCACCCTGGTGCTGGCGCACAGTAAGCCGCTTCTCGACCAATGGCGCGCGCAAGCTCAGGCGCGACTCGGTCTTCCCTCCAAACTGATCGGGCAGGTCGGTGGTGGCCGGCGACGGCGCACCGGAGTCGTCGACCTAGCGATGATTCAGAGCCTCAAAGCGATCGATGACCTCGCGGAGTTCTTCAGCGGATACGGCATGATCGTCGTCGACGAGTGCCACCACCTCCCGGCGGTCTCATTCGAAGCATCGGTCCGACGAGCAGCCGCTCGGCACTTCCTCGGCCTCACTGCGACGCCCTATCGGCGAGACGGTCTCGAGGACATCATCACGATGCAGTGTGGCCCGATTCGCCATCGGATCAGCCAGAGCGAAGGCCCGGCCGGTGACATCCGCCTCGAACTCGAAGTGCGAGAAACCGAGTTCGCAGCAGCGGATGCTGCAGACACGCCAATCCAGGAACTTTTCCGGCAACTGGTCGAGGACGAGCCACGCTCGATGCTCGTCTGCGGCGACGTCCTCCGGGCCGTCGCCGAGAACAGGCGGTGCCTAGTGCTCAGCCAATGGAAACAACACTGTCAGGCGCTCGCCGACGGGCTGAGAGACGGAGGCCTGTCCCCGTTCGTCCTCGAGGGTGGACTGGGCAAGCGTGCGCGAGCAGCGATCATCGAGCAGATCGAGGCAACGCCCCATGATGAGCCCCTCGTCGTGATCGCAACCGGCCAGTTCCTGGGCGAGGGCTTCGACTGTCCCCAGCTCGACACGCTCTTCCTCGCCTTCCCCGTGTCGTTCAAGGGACGCATCGTCCAGTACAGCGGTCGCCTGATGCGCGCACATGAACGAAAGACGGCGGTTCGCGTCTACGACTACGCCGACGTCCGCGTTCCGGTGCTTCGTGCAATGCTCACACGCCGCCTTGCGACCTACAAGACACTCGGATTCTGCGGCCATGCGAAACGCACCGCGCGCCCGTCTCAGCTCACGGTTCCGATGCTGGACTCATGACGATCTCTGTCGAGCTTCCGGACGAGACGCTCGCCCGGCCACGTGCGGAGGCGACCCGTCCGAGCGCTGCGCAATCCTGAGTGGATGGCTGCGTCTGACACTCCGACTCGGGAAGTGGAACGCTCGGTGCCGATCGCGCTGCGCGAGCGGGTGGCTGCGATCGTGGCTGTCACAGACAAGGTCTGTCACGAGCACATCGACGCGGAGTACGCGAGTCTGTGCCGAACGCTTGCCGTTCGCCTCGCCTGCAAGCGACCGTCGCCGCTTGACCGCGGCGAGCCGCGGATCTGGGCGGCCGGTGTCGTCTACACGGTCGGCTGGATCAACTTTCTCTTCGACAAGTCGCAGCCGCCGCACCTTCGCGCCGACGAGCTCGCCGACCGCATCGGGGTTCCGAAGAGCACCATGGCGAACAAGTCCACCCGGATCCGGACGCTGCTTGGGCTCTCCTGGTACGAACCGGAACTGACCAGGCAGAGCGTGCTGGAGCAAAACCCGTTCGCCTGGATAATCACCGTGAACGGGGTCATGGTCGACGCGCGGCTGCTTCCACACGAGGTCCAGGCCGAGGCGCGGCGGTTGGGGCTGATCCCCGACTTCGACGGACGGCAGGCCGCCTGAACGACCTCGCCACTCCGGCCGCGCTTGATTCTCTGATCGAGGAGTTGACCGTCGATTGCTACAACGACGAAGAGCAGCTCGGAAGCCTCCTCGTCGGCGCCGAAGACGCGCTCGAGATCGGCGAAGTCGCCAGGGTGGTCGGCACCCCGATTCGCGTGATCGGAGTGACTGAAGGGCCGGACGTACGGCGAGGACTGATCGCGGTGTGCGAACGAGACAGCCGGCGCTTCGAGGTGTCCCTGGTCGATGTCGTCTTCGAGCCGGAAAGCAACCTCGGACGCGTTGCGGCCGCCTACCGGCGCTGGCTCGGGTACAGCTCCTGACGCTGGAACGCCTCGGCTGGCGGCAGGATTCCCATCGCTGTTCTGGTTGCGTTTGTTGCGTTTATGACCTACAGTCTGTGAGCAACCGGAGACGACATGTCCACTGCCACTGCACCTGAATACATCCTCAGCCCCAATCCGTCCGAGCAGGATGAGTTGGTCGAGCTGCGCGAGCAACTGACCCGGATCGCCGGCCAGAAGCGGCGACCGCTGGCGCGGTTGTTGGGGCCTGACGGGAGCGAGGTCGAGATCCCCGCTTCCGCATTGGCGGCGCTGCTGGCGGTCGTGCGCGACATGGCCCAGGGGTTGACGATCACGCTGATCCCGCACGACAAGGAGTTGACGACCAAGGAAGCAGCCGACATCCTCGGCGTCTCTCGACCATTCCTGGTCAAGCTACTCGACCGCGGCGAGATCCCTTACGACCGTGTCGGCACGCATCGGCGATTGAAGGTCGAGGACGTGCTCGGCTACCGCGAACTACGCGCTGTCCGGAGGCGCGAACATCTGCGCAAGCTGACCGAGCTGTCCGAGCAGGTCGAGGGCGGCTACCGGTAACGCTTGCAGCGCCGCGATAGCCTCGCGGCACCGTGCCGTTCAGCGCCGTCCTCGACGCCAACGTCCTCTACCCTTCTCGCTCCGCGACACCCTGCTACGCCTCGCAGAGCTCGAGCTTTACACGCCACTCTGGAGCGAGCGGATTCTCGAGGAGATGACCCGCAACCTCGTCGAGCACCGGATCACGGACGAGCAGGCGACGCGGATCGAGCGGGCAATGCGCGCCGCCTTCGACGAGGCTGAGGTCGACCCGGCCGAGATCAAACGGCTGGAGCCGGCCATGACCAACGACCCAAAAGACCGACACGTGCTCGCTGCCGCCGTGGCCGCCGACTCCGAGCTGATCGTGACCTTCAACCTCATCGACTTCCCGCCCGAAGCATGCGAGCCACTCGGCGTCGAGGCGATCCATCCGGATCAGTTCCTGCTCGACCTCAACGACCTAAGCCCCGAGGCCGCCCGCGCCGCACTCGAACAGCAAGCCGCCGACCTCCACCCACCCTGGCCACTCGAACAGCTCCTCGGCGCGCTTGCCGCCGCCGGCGTCCCACGGTTCGTGGACGCCATTCGCAGACAGGGCTAGCCTCGGTCGCGAACGGGATTCCGGGGACACGTCTTGGGGACAGGTTTCGGGTCTACCGGGACTCCTCAGGGCGGCTCAGGACGACCTCGATCACGGTTCTCGAATCCCTATTCGCGACAGCATTGGTCGTCCATTTGCCTCGCAAGACAACAGAGACCGCGTTCAGCCCACGAAGTCGGGGTGGCGTACTCGAACGCGGCTCTCCGGTAGCGGATCGCCTCGTACGCGACCAACCAGGGAGCAGACGCCGCTGACGAGCGCAAGCGCCGCGAGAGCGGGGACCGTGATCGCGGCGGGGACGATGGCGAGCAGCAGAAGCGCGCCGACCGTCCGCCGCCGGAAGACACGGCCCGTCGTTCGCCAGAGAAACGCGATGTGCGCGAGCAGTACCCTGCTAGTGGGAGGACATGCGATGCAGAAGCGAACGCTCGGACAGAACCTGGAAGTGTCGGCGATCGGGCTCGGCTGCATGGGCATGAGCTTCGGCTACGGCCCACCCGCAGACAAGCAGGAGATGATCTCCCTGATCCGCACTGCCATCGAACGCGGGATCACATTCTTCGACACGGCCGAGGCGTACGGCCCGTACGCGAACGAAGAGCTCGTCGGCGAAGCACTTGCACCGGTGCGCGACCAGGTCGTGATCGCGACGAAGTTCGGCTTCGCGTTCGACGAGAACGACCAGCAGAACGGCCTCGACAGCCGGCCCGAACACATCCGCGAGGTCGCCGAGGCATCGCTCAAGCGGCTCAAGACCGACACGATCGACCTGCTCTACCAGCACCGCGTCGACCCGAACGTTCCGATCGAGGACGTCGCCGGGACCGTCAAGGAGCTGATCTCGGAAGGAAAGGTTCGGCACTTCGGCCTCTCCGAAGCCGGCGTCCAGAACATCCGGCGTGCGCACGGGGTCCAGCCGGTCGCGGCGGTCCAGAGCGAGTACTCGCTCTGGTGGCGCGAGCCGGAAGAAGCGATCCTGCCGACGCTCGAGGAGCTCGAGATCGGCTTCGTCCCCTTCAGCCCCCTCGGCAAAGGCTTCCTCACCGGGAAGATCGACGAGACGACGCGGTTCGACCGCGGCGACTTCCGCAACACCGTGCCGCGTCTCGCCGACCGAGAGGCACGGAAAGCAAATCTCGCCTTCGTCGAGTTGCTGACGACCATGGCGGAGCGGAAAAAGGCGACCCCTGCACAGATCGCGCTCGCCTGGCTGCTCGCCCAAGAGCCGTGGATCGTTCCCATCCCCGGCACGACAAAGCTGCACCGGCTCGAGGAGAACATCGCCGCGGCCGACATCGAACTGAGCCCGGACGATCTGCGGGAGATCGAGGACGCACAGCTCGCGGCGCACGGCGCGCGCTACGGAGAGACATCGCAACGGATGGTCGATCGCTGAGGGGGACGAGGACCGCAATGCAAATCACACGCAACGGCACCGAGACCGGGCCCGGGCCGAGCGACTGGTTCACCGGCACGGTCTACATCGACGCGATCGCGGCGCCGACGAACGGCTCGCGGATCAGTGCGAGCAGCGTCCACTTCACGCCGGGCGCGCGCACCGCCTGGCACACGCACCCCCATGGCCAGACGATCTGGGTCACGGAAGGCGTCGGACGCTGCCAGTGTCGCGGTGGTCCGCTCGAGGTCATCCGCCCCGGCGACCGCGTCTTCTTCGAGCCGGACGAGGACCACTGGCACGGCGCAGCACCCGATCGCTTCATGACCCACATCGCGATGCTCGAGATCGACGAGGAAGGCAATCCCGCCACCTGGGGTGAGCACGTCACCGATGACGAGTACGGCGCCACGCCGACGCAATAACGCGTCACGAAATCGTACGTCGTACCGGCCGCGGCGCCCATCGGCCGCGCCATCCTTGGGGACAGTTCTTGGGGACAGTTCAGTGCGCCTGGTTCTCGATCGACGCGGCCGGGTTGGCTCCGATCAGCTTCCTCGCGACGCCCGACTCGAGCGCCTGCTCGAGCGCCTGGGTGACCTCGCAGCGCTGCCCCTCGCT
This sequence comes from Gaiellales bacterium, assembly GCA_038248655.1. Classification (GTDB taxonomy): domain Bacteria; phylum Actinomycetota; class Thermoleophilia; order Gaiellales; family Gaiellaceae; genus DATBLE01. The sequence continues at coordinate 10,345 of JBBRXG010000048.1, read as the reverse complement.
GATCGTTAGCCGCCAAGCCTGCGTCCTCACCGCCCGCGGCACGCCCGCCTCCCGTGCGTCGGCCCCGGCCGACGGCTACAGGGTCGAGGACTTCCGCGATGACGACACGTGCTACCTCGCGTGGCTCGCCCCTCGCCGGGTTACCCACACGCGCCGGGTGCGCGTGTCGGCGGCATCATGACTCCGCCCGCTCGACCAGTGCGGCCAAGGTCTGCGGGAAATCCCCGCTGATCTCCGGGCCGATCTGCGGCCCCAGCGTGTCAGCGGCCGGGCCTGTGATCTCCATCCGGTAGATCACTCTTGCCCGCTTCCCCTCGAGAGTCTCGACGCGATGGATCGTGCTGACCACGATCTCCTCCAGCTCGGCCTCGTCGACGAAACGCTCGGGCTCGACCGCCTCGGCGATCCGCAGCTCGATCGGCTCCTCTCCCACCGGCTTCATGACGATCCGGCTGCCGGCCGCAAACGGCCCAACGAGTTCGATCCGCTCGATGTCGCCGTTCCACTCCAGCCATCGGGGGACATCGGCCCAGAGCCGCCAGATCTCCTCCGGCGCGGCGCTCGTCTCGATCGCGTACTCGGTGGTCCACATCAGGATCCTCCTTCGTCTCCGTTCAGAAGCTCACGCAGCCCACGGGCGACGCACCCGCATGAAGTCGTGGAGAGGTGCATCAGCCCCGAGCCCCGGAGTTGGCGGCCACCGCGGACCGGACCAACTCCTTGAAGGCGGTCTCGTCGAGCTTCTCGCCTTCACGAATGTCGATGGCTCGGCGCGTCTTCCCCTCGAGGCTGGAGTTGAACAGCTTCTGGGGGTCCTGGAGGGAGGCGCCCCGGAAGAAGGTGAGCTTCACGACCTGCTTGTACGACTCCCCCGTACAGACGCCGCCGTCATGGGACCAGACCGGAGTCCCGGGGGAAGAGGGCTTCTCCCATTTCCATTCCTCCTGGATCTCGGGGTCCGCGTCGTGGATGACCTGGCGAACCCAGGCGAGCGTCTCGCCCCTCCAGTCCCCCAGCTCCTGGATCCTCTTCGTGATGTTCTTCGAAGCTGCGTCGCTGTTCGGGGCACGTTTCGCGATCATGATCCTCTCCGATCCGAGCCCGCTGCGATCTTCTCCAGCAGCGCGTCGATGCGTGCGAAGCCTGCCTTTGCGCCCTCCTCGACGCCGTACTGCATCGTCGTGTCGCGCTCCTCGGTCGTGGCGAAGCGCATCGTCTGCGTCAGCTTCGTCTGCTCGCCGAGATCCTCGAACTCGAGCGTCTGCAGATGGTTCTGGAACGTCTGCACGAGGCGCGCGGGCGGCTCCACCTCGCGGAACTCGCCCTCGACGAGGCCGAACGCGGTCCGGAACCGGTAGGTGCCGCCGGGACGGACGTCCATCTCCTCGACGACGGTGCCGTCGCCCCACCATTCCGGGATCAGCTCCGGATCCGTCCAGACGGAGAAGACGTGCGTGCGTGGTGCGTCGAAGATCCGCTCGACGCGGATCTCGAGCTCGTTCGGGGTGGTGACGGTGGTGTCGTTCATCGTTCAGCTCACCGCCTTCTTCACGAGGGCTCTGATCTTGGCCTCGTCGGCGGCGGTCAACTCCTCGAGCGCGAATGCGACCGGCCACATGGAGCCTCGGTCGAGGTTCGCGCTGTCGTTGAAGCCGAACATCGCGTACCTCTCCTTGAACTTCTCCGCGTTGCGGAAGAAGCAGACGACCTTGTCGTCCTTCGCGTACGCGGGCATGCCATACCAGGTCTTCGGCGAGAGGTCCGGGGCGCTCTCTTTGATGAGCGCGTGAAGCCGCTCACCGATGGCGCGATCGTGTGGCGACATCGCCGCGAGCGCGGCCCGGACGGCGCTCTCTCCATCCGCCTTGACCTTGCTCGCCTTCAGCTCTTTGGCGCGCGCCTTCATCGCGGCCTTTTCCTCGACCGAGAACCCTTCTATCTTGTTGGTGTCCTTGGCAGGCTGCCGCTTGCCCTTCGCCGCAGTGGTGTTCATCGTGCTCCTTTCGTCCGTTCGACGACCTGCGCGAAGCGGTCGAGCCGCTGCAGCCACGTGCTGATGCCCTCGAAGGCATAGGGGACGAGCGTGCAACTGCGGGCACGGCCGACCTTCTCCGTCGCGACGAGGTTCGCCTCCTCGAGCAGCCGGATGTGCTTCTTCATCCCGGTCAGCGACATGCCGAAGGGGTCGGCGAGCTCGCTGATCGTCGCGCTGCCGGCGCCGAGCCGTTCGAGCACGGCGCGACGGGTCGGGTCGGCGAGGGCCGCGAACGCTCGGTCGACGGTCGGTGGATACTGAACCAACAGGTTCAGTATTACACACAGATCCGAAATAGGCAAGCGGGTGCGGCGATGCACCCGCTCGTCGCCCGCTCCGAGGAGCGGTTCACCAGCCGCCGGGCCGCTGTTGACCCTCCCTCGGCCGATTGTCCGGCACGGCCGCCGCGTCGTGCGCGACCAGAGCCGCCTCCTCTTTCCCCAGCACTAGCCGGCCGAATGGCTTGTTCGCGTGGCCGGGTGGGGCTTCGGTCGGTCGGCGACGCTGATCGCCGAGTAGACGGCCGGGAACCCTCGCGCCAGCTGGGATGGCGCGGCGTCCAGCCGAGGTCGCGCTTCGCCTTCGCGTTCGAGGCACCCCGCGCCTCGGTGGAGAGCACAACCACAAACTCGCCTGCGAGCAGCCGCGCGAGCCAGGTCGGGAAGCGCCGCGGGGGCTTCGCGCCCAGGGCCTTCGCGAGCACGGGCAGCCACTCCCGCACGGGCGCAGGCTCGTCGTCGACGACGTTGTAGATCGCCGGCCCATCGTGCTCCAGCGCGAGAACGGTTGCCGCGGCGGCGTCGTCGAGGTGGATCCACGACCAGATGCCGCCGCCGTCGCCGACGATCGGAAACTGCCGCTTGCGCACGGGCTCGATCGTGCCGTCGTTGGCGGCGCCGTAGAAGGCGCCGTAGCGCAAAGCGATCCCGCCGAAGTCGGTGACCACTCGTTCGAGATGGTTCAACGCGGCAACGGTCTGTTGCGTGTTGGCCGGTGGGGTTTGCTCGCGCGGATCGTCCTCGGACTTGATCGGCCCGCCCTCGCGGGCGTACCGGCCGAAGACGGCAACGCTCTGCGCGACGAACCGGCGCACGCCGGCCTCGCGCGCGGCCGCGAGCAGCGCGTCGGTGCCCTTCGTTCGCAGCTCGCTGGTCTTGGCCGTCACCTTGTCCATGTTCCGGCTGAACTTCACGTTCGCCAGCGCGGTTGCCTGGTGCACGATCGCCTCGGGCTCGTGCTCGAGCACGGCTTTGCGAACCGCGCCCGCGTCGAGCAGATCGAGCAGCACCGGCTTCGCGCCGATCGTCCGCAGCAGCTCTGCGCTGGCCGGCGAGTTGTGGGTGCCGATCACTTCATGCCCTGCGTCGATCAACTGAGGGACGAGCCGGCTGCCGATCGCGCCGCTCGCTCCCGTAACGAAAACACGCATCCTGTCTCTCCTTTCATTGCTTGTCGTCATGACGACGATCGGGAGGGGCGGAAGGGGACAGCGACGCGCTGATTTCTGCGAGGCGCCGCTGGAGGAAGTGGCGCTCCGGCTCGGTGTGTGCGAGCGCGAGGGCGCGCTCGTATTCCATGCGCGCCTCGTCTGCGCGGCCGAGGCGGCGGAGCAGGTCGGCACGTGTCGAGTGGAAGTACTGGTAGCCGTCGAGGTCGAGCCGATCGACGAGGACAAGCCCTGCCTCCGCCCCCGCCGCCTCGGCCACGGCAATTGCGCGGTTCAGCTCCACGACCGCGGAGCCGGTTCGCGCGACGAGCTCGCCGTAGAGTGCCGCGATCTGCGGCCAGTCGCGCTGCTCCTCCACGTGCAGCGACGCGATCGTCGCTTGGATGACATACGCGCCGTGGCCTTGCAGCGCGAAGGCCCGACCCAGCGCCTCGCGCCCGCGGGCGATCTGCGCGGCGTCCCAGCGCGACCGATCCTGGTCTGCCAGCAGCACGAGCTCGCCGCCCTCGAAGCGGGCCTCGCGGCGCGCGTCGTCGAGCAGCATCAGCGCTTGGAGGCCGTACACCTCGGGCTCGTCCGGCATCAGCTCGGCGAGCGCCGCGCCGAGCCGGAGCGCCTCCGCCGCCAGGTCGACGCGGCCGCCGTAGCCCTCGTTGAAGATCAGGTAGACGACCGCGAGCACCGCCGCCAGCCGCTCCGGCAGTAGATGGTCGGCCGGGACGCGGAAGGGGATGCCCGCATCCTTGACCTTCCGCCTCGCCCGCGAAAGCCGCCGCTTCATCGTCTCCTCGGAGACGAGGAATGCGCGGGCGATCTCCTCCGTGTGTAGCCCGCCGAGCGCGCGCAAGGTCAGCGCGACCTGCGCCTCGAGACCGAGCGCCGGATGGCAGCAGGTGAAGATCAGCTCCAGCCGCTCGTCGGGGAACGTCGTCTCCTCCATCACGTCCTCCACGGCCTCGGGCACGTCGAGCAGGCGCGTCTTCTCGGCGAGCGTGCGATCGCGCCGGAGGCGGTCGATCGCGCGGTTGCGGGCCGTGATCGTCAGCCAGGCACCCGGATTCGCCGGCGCGCCGTCGCGCGGCCAACGCTCGGCGGCGGCCGCGAACGCCTCCTGAGCAGCCTCCTCGGCGAGGTCGAAGTCGCCGAGGAAGCCGACCAGGTTGGCGACGACGCGGCCCCACTCGTCGCGGAAGACCTGCTCGAGCAGCGCCTACCTCTCCACCACCGGCCGCACCTCGACCGCGCCGCCCATCCGCGCCGCCGGGGTCCGCGCCGCGATCTCGAGCGCCGCATCGAGATCGTCCGCCTCGACCAGGAGGTAGCCGCCCACGTGCTCCTTCGCGTCGATGAAGGGACCGTCCGTGAGCAGCGTCTCTCCGTTCCGAACGCGGACGGTCGTCGCGGTCTCGACCGGCTGCAGCTGGTCGCCGCCGACGACCCCGGGCAACTGCCGGATCGCGAGGTACTCCTCGACGATCGCCTGCTGCTCGTCCGCGGAGAGCCGCTCGAACGCCTCCGCCGAGCGGCCCGGGTAGTTCTGGAGCAAGTACTTCATCTTGTCCTCCTTCGAAGCATGTTCTCCTCCCTACAACGAACGAAAACAGCGCACGGGGACACCCAGCCCCGAAGTTCACGCGATCGGATGGGCAACCGCTTCCCGCGATCCGGCCGGCTTCGGCGCCGCACACGACGAGTCCGACCGGTAGCACCGAGCCCGACACCACGGCGGGCGCCGGCAAAGGTGTCCCCCTCCCGACCTCTCGTTCGTGGTCCCGGCGTGGGCTTGCTAACTCCTCGCCTGCACCCGACATGAGCACAACAGAACGGAAGGAGATCCCAATGAGCGTCGAGCCCTACCCGACCGTTGCGCCGCTCGAGGAGGCGCCGGAGCCGTCGTCACGGCGCGGAGCGAGGGCGGCGACCTTGGCTCTCTGGTGGACGATCGCCTTCATCGCGTGCCACGTCTATTGGTTCATGGGCGGGCGGGTCGGCTTCGGTGACCAGGCCAACCCGCTGGCCCCCACGCCCTCGAGCGTGGTCAGCTGGATCTTCACCGTCGTCGCCGGCGGCATGTTCGCCGCCGGGCTGGTGGTGCCGAGCGCGCTCGCCTGGTCCTGGGGGCGGCGGCTGCCGCGCCGGCTGCTTGTCGGGTTGATGTGGGCGGGAGCGGTCGTTCTTCTCGCTCGCGGCGGCTCCGGTTGGGTCGACGACGCCCTGCGCTTCAGCGGCCTTTACGACGGCGGACTCACCGGCCTCAGCACCAAAGACGTCCTCGACAGCGCCCACCCGACCACCTACACGAAGCTGTCCACCATCTCCATCGACTCGATCTTCTTCATCGGCGGCATCCTCTTCGCCTACGCGGCGCGACTGGCTGGTTCGGCCTCGCGGAGCCGACGACACCCTGCTCCGCTCGCCGGAATCGCCGACCCCGTAGCCGCGCGCCGACTGTGACTCCCATGACCTACCGGCCACCACACAGAAACCAACGCAAGGAAGGAAGAAACCGCATGACCCAGCAACCGCTCGCACAGACAGCTTTGCCTGAACAGAAGCAGACCTTCCATGTTCGAACGCAACCAACCAAGAGTCCACGAAGCGGATCCGCTTCCCACAAAGGCGGCCACACGTGCGGCGAATGCAGCCTTCCTCTGCCCTCCCACGAGCTCAAGCTTGCGGGCGAACCGGACGAGCGCATCAACACCGTCGCCGTGCGCGCTGACGATCAGCAACGACGTCTTCGCGAAACCGTCGCCTGACCTCGCGTAGGCGTCCGTTGGGGACTCGTGGGCCAGCCCGGGTCGTACTGTTCACCAATGAACGTTCGCGCGAGTGGCGCCGTCGTCTTGATGCTCGCCGGTCTGCTTCTGCTCGGCGGTTCGGGAGCGTCGGCCGGCAACCCGTGGCAGCTCCGCTGCCGTTCGATGCCGGCGGAGCGGCCGCTGCCCGTGCCGCTGCGGGCGGTCGCCTCGCGGTTTTTCCCGTGGGTGCGGCCGGCGACGCTGGGCCTCCGCGCCGGCCCGGTCTATTTGGTTGCGCTCTCGAGCCGCACGAGCATCGCCCGCGACGGCGATGAACTCGACAGCGCCAGTTACTACCTGCATCGGGCGCTGGTCGCGATCGCGCCGCGGTACACCGGTGCCGTCACGGTCACCGGCCGGCGCCTCGGGCGTCCGGGTCGTAGAACGTCCCTCGGCTTCTCGACCGATGGCGCCAGCAGCTGCACGGTCAGATCGCCGGTCGTCTCCTGCGGCACGCGCCCGCTGCGCTTCGCGAGCCGGTTGCGGATCGCGCCCCGGAGAGGCTGGCGCATCGTTCGTACGGAGCTGCGGATCGGCCGCACCGGCTGCTTCCGCATCGACGTCAGCGGTCGAGCTTTGCAGCGATCGATTCCACTTGCGGTGCCCGGCCCCGACTACGGCACCTCGGGCTGGTGAGACACGGCACACACCGCCTGATCGCGGCACTCGTGGCAGCGGCTGCGCTTGCGATGGTCGCCGCTGCCGCGCTCGCCGACGGGCCAGGTGACGAGATCGGTGGCCCGACGACGCTCCTGTTCTGGCCCGCCGGCGCGCCAGTGTTCGTCTACCCGAGCGGCGGCGCTGGTAGGACTGTCACCGTTGCCGAGCTGAGCACCGGCCACCAGTCCGTGCGTCTGATCCCAGGCATCGCGCCCGGTGATTTCCCGGTGCCGCTGTTTCCGGTCGGTCGATGGCTCGTCTACAACGGCGACCGCGGCGTCAGCGCGATCACGAGCACGCTCAGCGGTCGCCCGCACGTCCTCGGGCGCGCGACCTTCTTCGTGCCCGCAGCCGCCGCCGATCATGTGTTGCTCGTGCGCGCGGGTCATTCGACCGGGCGACCCGTCAGCGTCCAATCGGTGTCCGTTCCGGCGGGGCGGCGCGCCCCACCACTCCGGTTGCCGGTGGGCACCGCCGGCGTCGTCGAGGGAAGCTCCGCAGGACTCGTTCTCGTGTCGCAGCACGGAGCCCTCCAGACCTGGACGGCGGGCCGGTCGCCCCGCGTGGTCGCGAACCTGCACCGGCTGCGCGAGGAGAGCGGCTTTGCGAGCGATTCTCGGCTTGTCGTCTACGCCTCGGGCTGCCGCGTCGAGGAGGCGACCTCGGGCTTCCCGCGCACGCCGGTCGGCTATCATGCGTGCGCGACGCTGAACGCCGTCGACCTGGTCACGCGAGCACGGCGGACGTTTCCCGCACCCCCGGGAACGATCGGCTGGGCGCCACCCGGCTTCGGCGCCATCACGGCGATCGCTCCCGACGACACGATGGTCGCTGCCGCTGCCGCGACCGCTCCGGCAAGCAAGGGCCGGACGCGGTTGTTCGTGCTGCGGTTGACGGGCGGTCGCAGGCCGACTGCCGTCCCGCGATCCACAGCTCGCCTCTACGCACGGACCGCCTGGTCGCCCGACGGAGCATGGCTCTTCTACCAGGGCCCCGGCGAACGGCTCCGCGCGTTGAACCTCCGCAGCGGTCACAGCTACCCGCTGCCGCTCCGCTGCTGCCAGTACACCACCATGCTCGCAATCAACAGCAGGCGCTGATGCGGAGGGCGGGCGGCCCGGGACCTTCAGCAGGCCGAACTGCGTATCTCCGACATGACCCTGCGCACGGGAACGAGCTCAATCGCGGCGGGGATCGCGACGCTCCTGCCAGCGATGCCGGCTACAGCACACAGCCAGCGAGCTCTGACGCGCCCGGCGACGGCCAGCTTCCAAACGAGCCGCACGTTTCAGCTCGGACCGGGTCGCGCAGTGCGAACGTTCACGGTCCGCGAGCGGAGCGGCGTCATCCTCCTCAACCGGCTGACCATCATCCGCGGCGTTCGCATTGTCGTTGACGCGCGAATTCCGCATCTTGCCGGAGCCCGCGTCATCAGCTGGAAAGGCCGGACCGATCCGTCGCTCTCCTGCCGGCACACGGGCCGCTTCGTCGCCTGCACGCAGAGCGAGGAGTGGTGTCCAATGCCGCGGGCGACCTGGCACTTCAAGCTCGTCAAGCCGAGCGGGCGCGCCGGCCCCGTCCGCTTCGACTTCCTCGTCGCTGCGCCCCCACCGGGGAGCTAGCCGCGGCGGCGGCCAGACGGCAACCGGCCGCTCCTGTACTGATCGCATGGCGATCACCGTTGAGCTCTCCGAGAGCACGCTCGCGCGTCTCCGCGCCGAGGCAGAGCGGCGTGGCGTCTGCATCGACGTCGTGATCGCCGAGTTGGCCGAATCGCTCCCCGCCGAGACCTCCGGCGAGGCACGGAAGCTCTCGTTCATCGGCCTGGGAGCGTCGACTTCCGGACGTCGCGCGAGTGACGCCGACGACCTGCCGCAGGCGCCGGCGCACGAGGCGCGGTTCCTCGCGGCCGGCTAATGGCGACCGCCCGCGCGACCCGGTGCAGGAGCGAAGCCCGCGCGAGGAGGGCCGCATCCTCGACGAGCCGACCCGGCCGCGACAACCTCGCTCGCCCGCTGGGCAAGCCGCCGCGACAAAGGGACGACGCCTACCGCTGTCGCCGCGATCCTGGCGCCGTGGCGGAGAGCGGCAAGGCTTGTCCGCGGGAGTACTGCTGGCAACGTGGCGCCGATCGCAAAAGCGATGAGGTGCTCGCTGTCGAGGAACGTCACATCCGGGCGGCACGCCAGGCCGATCCCGAGACAGCCGAGACAACCGACGACCACCAGCACGTGACCGCCTCGGTCGGGGAAGCGATTCCAGCCGACATAACCCACAGCACCGATCCAGGCGGCGATCATCGTCGAAGTCCCGTAGTCGTCGAGTCGGTATACGGAGCCAAACGCATGCGGCTCCGCGAATCGCGCCATCCAAATCACCGCGTATACCACGAGTGCCGAGCCAATCTGGCCAGCCGCAGCCACCATCGCGACCAGGGGCCCGGACAGCACCCGCACGGAAACCGTCAACACGATCGCGAACCCGAGCAGCGACGGAACCCACGGATCGTCAGCAAGCAGCCCGCTTGTGACCAGGAGCCATACGCGACCATCCTCGACCGCCCGCGGCGTCGCCGCGAGCGACTGGACCGGCAAACCGGCCAATTGGGTCGCTGCGGTACCCGCCCCGACCACAGCAGTCGAACCCAGCAGGGTGAGCGTCTTGCCTCCGCGCACAATTGGAGTCTGCCTGACCCCGATCACGCCGCGACAGGGTCCTGGCCTGCTCCGGCGAGGCTGGCGTGACGCCCCCTGGCCGGCTTCGTCCACTATCACTTCGGTTCGATGGCGGCGCTTCTGCTGGAGGCCGCCGAGTACGCGCTGATCCAGGAGCTCGGCCCGTCGATCGACGCGTTCGCGTCGGGCGCCACGATCCAGGACGGGGTCGAGGCGATCCTCGACTGGCTCGAGAACGAGGGGCAGCGCACACCGGGCTCGACCATTCTGGCCGAGGCGATGGTGAAGGCGACCCGAGATCCGGCGTTTTGCCGCTGGACGCGGCGCGCGTCCCGCCGCTTCCGCGCACTCATCCTCGAGCGACTCGAGTCGGCGCAGAACGACGGCGAGCTCGACCCGGCGCTGAACCTCGGGGCAACGGCTGTGCTGCTCGCGGCCGCCCTGGACGGCCTTCTCTTCCACCGCCTCGTCGACACCGAGCTGGACGTCAAGCAAACGGCCGGACCGATCGAGGCGATGCTCCGCCCACCGCGCCTCCCCACCCAAACGGACGGTCAGGGCCGGGAGCGACGCAAGTGATCCTGAGAATGGGCTATCCGGATGACCGGTCCTGGCGATAACGAAGCTCGTGACCTGTTGCCATAGTTGAAGACGATCGTGACAGCCCCGCTAGGGATGGCTACCGACGATCCGCTCGCCCGTGACAGGGCCGATCTGCACGCTCTGC
>JBBRXG010000047.1:0-21952 GCA_038248655.1 Gaiellales bacterium | reverse complement strand
GGCGCAGGGCACGATCTGCTCGCGCGCTCGCGCGCGGGCCGCGGACGGCCGGACAACCTCTCCTTCACCGCAATCACGGCGACGCCGAAGGCTAAGACGCTGGAGCTCTTCGGCACCGCGGTCCAGACAGCCGAGGGTCTCCGCTACCGGCCCTTCCACCTCTACTCGATGCGCCAGGCGATCGACGAGGGCTTCATCCTCGACGTGCTCGAGAGCTACACGACCTACAAGACCTACTTCCGAATCGAGAAGGCGGTTGCCGACGACCCCGAGTACGACAAGGCGCGTGCGCGGCGTGCGATTGCCCGCTTCGTCACGCTGCACCCGCACAACCTCGCGCAGCGAGCAGAGATCATTGTCGAGCATTTCCGCACGCACACGATGAAGAAGATCGGCGGCAAGGCGAAAGCGATGGTCGTGACCAGCTCGCGTCTGCACGCGGTCCGCTACAAGCTCGCGCTCGACGCTTACATCGCCGAGCACGCCTACCCCGACGTTCGGACAATCGTCGCGTTCTCGGGCAAGGTGATCGACGACGGCGACGAGTTCACCGAGCCCGGCATGAACGCGTTCCCGGAGTCGGAGACAGCGGAGCAGTTCGCAGGCGATGACTACCAGGTGCTGATCGTCGCGGAGAAGTTCCAGACAGGGTTCGACCAGCCGCTCCTGCACACCATGTACGTCGACAAGGTTCTAACGGGTCTGAACGCGGTGCAGACGCTGAGCCGGCTCAACCGGATCCTGCCGCCGGAGAAAGAGAACACGTTCGTACTCGACTTCCGCAACGAGCCTGAGGAGATCCAGGAGGCGTTCCGGCCTTGGTACGAACGCACCGAGGCGGTGCCGACCGACCCGAACCTGCTCTACGACGCACACCGCGCACTGTGGGACTTCGGCGTTCTCCGAGAGGACGAGGTCGAGACCGGCGTGCAAGCGCTGCTCGCCGTCACCGAGAAAAGCGGACACGGCGCCGTCTATGCGGCGCTCGACTCGGCGCGCAGCCGGTTCCTCGAACTCGACGAGGAAGTGCAGGACGCCTTCCGCGACCTGCTGGCGCGCTTCGCGAGCCTCTACGCATTCATCTCGCAGATCGTCTCCTACGTCGACCGAGAGCTGGAACGCGACTACCTGTACGCGCGTGCGCTCCTCGCCTGCCTGCCAGGACAGGCGGCGGAGCGACTCGATCTCGGAAGCGAGGTTGAGCTAACGCACTTGAAGATCGCGCAGACCTACGAAGGCTCCGCCTCGCTCGAGGAAGGTGGCGGCGAGGTTGTCGCGATTTTCTCCGGCCGCGGGCCCGAGCACGACCCCGAGTCCGAGCGCCTCTCGCGGATCGTCGACGTCATGAACGACCGCTTCGGCCTCGAGCTCGGCGACACCGATCAGCTGTTATTCGACCAGTTCGAGGAGTCGTGGGCGGCCGACGAGACCCTCGTCGCCCGCGCGCGCAACAACGACTTCCAGAACTTCCGGCTCGTCTTCGACCGCACCTTCCTCGACACCGTCGTGCGTCGCATGGACGACAACGAGGACATCTTCAAACGGATTCTCGACGAGCCCACCTTCCGGCAGACGGTGCTCGATCACTATGCGGAGCGGCTCTACGGACGGCTACGCCGCGAGCACGATCAGCTCGGCCTGACCGAGGCACCCTGACCGCCAGTGGGGCAGGCCCCCACAGTGTCCGCGAAAGTAAAGCTATACTTGACCTGTGCATGACACCGAACAACCTGACATCCGGGGCCTGGAGGCCGACGCCTACCAGCAGAGTGGCTACTTCAGCAGTGATCAGGCGCGGACGCATGGCGTCAGTCGCCAGCTTCTGAGCCATCACGTCAAACAGGGACGCCTCGAGCGGGTACGGCGAGGGCTCTACCGCGTCCGAGGCTTCCCAAGCTCCCAGCACGACGACATCCGCGAACGATGGATGGCCGTCGGACCGGAGAAGGCGATGGTCTCCCACGAGAGCGCGCTCGCACTGCTGGAGCTAAGCGACAACGTGCCCGACGAGGTCCACGTGCTCGTACCACGGAGGCACCGAGGACTCCGTAGACCACCAGGGGTCGTCATCCACACACGCCCGGACGACGAGAAGGTCGCCACCGTCTGGCGCGAGGGAATGCCCGTTACCTCGCCGGCGAGAACGCTCGTGGACGTCGCCGACGACCTTCAGCCCGAGCAGGCTGCGATGGCAACGCGACAGGCGCTCAGCCGCGGGATGCTCACGCGCAAGCAACTGGAGCAAGAAGCCGCGCGCCGCGGGAAGACCCGCCTCCTCGAGACGCTACTTCCGGACCGATGAGATACGCGACTGCGGCCGCGTTCCGCCAAGCTCTCGATGACCGGCTGAAGATGGAGGCGGCGAAGACCGGGCTCGGACTTGCGCGGCTTCGGAAGCGCGTCGCCTTCGAGCTCTTCCTTCGGCGCCTCGTCGCCGTGGCGCCGGACCGCTGGATCCTGAAAGGAGCGCTCGCACTCGACTTCCGCTTCCACGCAACCACTCGCCCCACGAGAGACATGGATCTGGGCCGTGCAGACGACGAGGACGCAGCAATCGAGGACTTCGCTGCGGCGCAAGAGCTCGCCCTCGACGACTTCTTCACGTTCGCCGCGCGACGAACCGATGACCTCGACGACGCCGACGACTTTCGGGCCGTCCGCTTCCATGTCACTGCGGAACTCGCCGTCCGCGTCTTCGATCAGTTCGTCGTCGACGTCGGGTTCGTCGACTCGATCTCCGTGAACCCGGACACGATCGAAACGTCCGATCTGCTCTCGTTCGCAAGTATCGAACGCGTCCGCGTCCCCGCGCTGCCGCTCCCTCAACACATCGCGGAGAAGGTGCACGCCTACACGCGGAAGTATGGCCCGTCCGGACGTGAAAGCACGCGCCCAAAAGATCTGGTCGACCTACTCCTCATCGCTGGGACCGAGCATCTCGACGCTGCGGCCCTGCGCGAGGCTTTGGACGTCACGTTCCGCGAACGCGAACAGCAGCCGCTGCCTTCCAGCCTGCCACCGCCGCCCGAGAGCTGGAAAGAGCCCTACCGGCGTCTGGCGACAGAAGTTGACGTCGAAGCGGAGCTCGACAACGCGTGGTCCGAAGCCTCCGCCTTTCTCGACCCAATCCTCGCCGGCCTCACGGCCGGCGTCTGGGAACCCCAGGGACGGACCTGGCGATAGCAACCGCCGCGCACGAGTTGAGTCATCGAAATCGGCATGAGCAAGCCGCGGTCGGGCCTAATACCATCGCACCAGTCCGACCGACACGGAGAGCCGATAGATGTCGGCGGCATAAGCGGGTCGTAGACTCGGCGACGTGCAGGACACAACGCACGTCACGCTCAACGGGCAGCAACTTGCCTTCTACCGAGCAGTCGCGGAGTCCAGCTCCGACCTCGCTAGCTGGTATCTCGGCGCGTGCATTGCGCTGGCCACGCCGGCGAACCCGGAGAGCCTCGTGCACGCAGCGCACAGCATCCGAGAGCTGATGAACAACCTCCACACGATCGCGCCCGTGCCGGTCGAAGTGAAGACGGGCCGGCTGGGCGACAAGTTCGCGCAGATGAAATCGAGTTGGGTCGGCGCGCGTGCCGTCGACGCCGAAGTACGCGACGGTGATCCCGTGCCCGGCGGCGAACGAGACAGCGCCCCGGATCCGCTCCAGCATCGACTCGCGGGTCACTCCGAGCGCGGCGAGCTTCGCGTCGGAGATCGGCGACTCGATCACGCTTGCGGCCACACCCAGCTCGACGAGCGCCTCGGCATCGGCGACCACGGCGCGCGAGAACCCCCAGACCTTGGCCTGGAGGCCCGCGCCGGCGATCAGCTCGACCGCGTCCCAGTCGTCCTGCGACACGCGCGGGAAGCCGGCCTCGATCCGCTCGATCCCGAGGCCGTCGATTGCGCGGGCGAGCTCGAGCTTCTGCCGCGGGTCGAGGACGACGCCGACCGACTGCTCGCCGTCGCGAAGGGTGGTGTCGTAGAGGCCGACCGAGCCGCCGATCGCGTGCGGGTCGTTGATCGGCCCGGTCCAGATCTGCGAGCGGTCAGAGTTCAACGACGCCGTCCGGAAACGGGGAGAGCTTCTCGGCTCCCTCGGAGGTGATCAGGAAGTTGTCCTCCAGGCGCAGCCCGCCGCCCTCGGGCCAGTAGATCCCGGGCTCGATCGCCAGCACCATCGCCTCCGCGATCTCGCCGTCGCCCGCCTGGTGGGCGTACGGGGGCTCGTGTGCACGGGCGCCGACGCCGTGGCAGACGGGATGCGACGGCTGGCCCGGATAGCCGGCGGCCGCGATTCCCTCGCGAACACTCCGGTCGAGCTCGGCCAGGCTCGCTCCCGGCTGTGCGAATGCGATCGCGTCGTCGTAGACCGCGGTCAGCCGTTCGAGCAGCTCCTCGTAGCGCTCCGTGAGCGTGCCGGGGCAGAGGTTCTTCGTGTGGTCGGCCCAGTACCCGTCGGCGCAGACCCAGATCTCGAACAGGGTCGGCTCGTTCTCGACCACCGGCCCGTTCGTCGTCGCCGTGAACGTCCTGATCCCGGAGCCCGACCAGACGAGCGAGAACCCGAGCGCGAGCTCGACCTGTCCGTTCCAGCCCGTGCCCTCGCCGTGGACGAAGCCCTGCCACTCGGCCGCGGCCTGCGCGCAGGTCATGCCGGGCCGGAGGATGCCCTGGACGTGCTCCATCGCCGCTGCGGCGATCTCGTTCGCGAGGCGTATCCGCTCGACCTCCTGCTCGGTCTTGATCGCCCGCGCTTCGCCGAGGAGCGGGGTCGCGTCGGCGGCGTTCGGGAACGCGTCGAACCACGCCTTCGGATAGGTGGTCGGCTCGCCGATCATCCGGTCGGCCGCCTGGGTGCCGAGCGAGAGCTCGAGGCCGACGCGGCCGTATTCCTGCGCCGCCGCGCGCGCGTGGTCGAGCGCGCGGAGACCAGGCGGCCGTGGGTCGTCGGGGTCGTAGCCGCGGAAGAGCCGCACGCCCTTCGTCCAGGCAGCGCGGGCGGCATCGTCGGCCGAGGGCTCGAGGCAGACGAGCACGGGCTCGCCCTCGCGCGGGAACACACAGGCGTCGTAGCCCTTCATCCCCCAGAAGTTCGTCAGGTAGAGGACGTTGTCGGGCGCGCGGACGACGAGCGCATCGAGGTCGTGGTCGGTCATGAGCACGCGCACGCGGTCGAGCTTCGCGTCGTCGCGCGGCCAGGTCACGGGCACGGCAGTGAACCTATCTCGTTTCACAGCAGGGACATGCCTCAGCCCGCCCCGCGGCCCTCTGCGGGGAGTACCGAGATGCGTGGGGTCGGACTGAGTCCGACCCCACTGGATCAGGCAGGGCGACGTGCAGTGATCTACGCCGTCGGCGCAGGCGCGGACTCGTCGTTCTGCCAGAGGCCGAACTCGTTCCCGTGCGGGTCGCTGCACGTCGAGAACCAGCCCATGCTGGGGACGGACATCGGATCGCCCGCCTCGCCGCCGAGCTCCTTGACGCGTGCGGAGCCGGCGTTGATGTCGTCGACCAGGAAGTACGAGCGCATGCCCTTCTTGCCGGGCTCCATGTTCGTGATCGCCGCACCCTGCTGCTCGCCGATCCGGGTCATGTGGTACTCGGACGGACCGGGGTACGACTGGAACTCCCAGCCGAACAGCGAGCTCCAGAACTCCTGGGCCTTCCCGGTGTCGTCCGCCGGGATCTCGGTGTGCACGATCTGACCGGCCATACTGTCTCCTCTCGTATCGTTGCCCTTGTCTGGAAAGACCGGCGCGAGGCCGGAACCTCATCGGTTATCGCACGCGACTAGCGCCGGCCGAGCTCGACGCCTGCCGGAGCCAGCACGCCGACGACGAAGTCTCGCTTGCCGGCCGTGTACGCGGAGACGTCCTCTGGGTAACGGTGGGCGAGCGCCAGCTTCAGCGCCTGATACTCGGCCGCGAGGTCCGGATCGCCGCGCAGAGCGTCGCGGAACGTCAGCCGCTCGACCCAGAGGTCGCTCCCTGGCTCGGTCAGATGCAGCCCGACCCCGGCTTCGAGAAGTGGTGGGCGATGCCGGGGCGGTTGGGGTGTGTGCTCCCAGCCGGTGTCGAGGAGCGGCTCGTACGCCGCCTGCGCGTCCTCGAAATCGCGAACGCCGGCGATCATGTCGACGAGCGGCTTCGCCGCCAGACCGGGCACGGCGGTGGAGCCGATGTGGTGGACGCCCCCATCGAGCCACGATTCCAGCATCTCCTCGAGGGCGATGCGCTCGGCGTCGAACAGTCGCGGCCACTCGCGGTCGTACGGCACCACCGAGATCGGCGCGGTCATGTGAGCGGTGCCCAGACGCCCCCGTCGATCCGGCCGAAGCCGGCGCCCGGGAAGTGCGGGCAGGCGAGGATCCTGTCACCGTAGGCGGCGAGCACCTCGCGGCGGGTCTGCACGGCCACGTCCGGCTCGTCGTCGAACGCGAAGACGAAGCTCGGCTCGCTGAGCTGCGCGGGGTGGGGAGCGACGTCGGCGAGCAGGACGAGCTCGTCTCCGACGCGAAGGCTCATGTGGCCGGGGGAATGGCCCGGCGTCTCGAAGGCGATCACGCCGGTCGCGATCTCCGCCTCGCCCTCGACGGTCTCGACCCGGCCGGCGAGCTCGAGCAGGTTCCGACGGATGAAGTCCCGCTCGCCTCGTGCGTTCGCGAGCTCCCAGCCGAGCCGGTGGAGCAGGATCCGCGCGCGCGGAAACGCGTGCGTCCACCCGACGTGGTCGACGTGGATGTGGCTGATGAAGACGACATCGACCGCGTCGGGTGCGACGTCCACACGGGCGAGCCCGTCGAGCAGCCGCCCTTCGCGATCGGGCATCCAGTCGCCCCCGCCCGCCGGGCCCACGCCGGTGTCGACAAGGACCGTGGCACCACGCCCGCGGACGACGAACGACCGGAACGGAAGCCGCCACGAGTCGCCGTCGAAGAGGTTGGAATGCCGCTCCCGCCAGGGCCCCCAGGCATCGCCCGGCGCGTTCGGGAAGAGCTCGGGGTACGGGCCGAGGACGCCGATCGTGTCGACCACCGACGCGACCTGGGCGTCGCCGACCATAATCGCGCCGCCTACCACCGCACGCGCGGCGGCGCGGGCTCGCCGTGGCCCTCCTGCCACGAGATCACCGGATTGCGCAGCACGCCGATCCGCTCGATCTCGGCCTCCATCACGTCGCCCGGCTTCAGGTAGAGCGAGGCCGCGTCAGCCGAGAAGCCCGCGACGCCGGACACCGTGCCGGTCGAGAGCACGTCGCCGGCCGAGTACCCGAGCGCCGAGTAGTGCGCGACGATCTCGGGGATCGTCACCGACATCCGGCTCGAGTGCGACGTCTGGCGCACCTCCCCGTTCACGCGAAGCTCCATCGCCAGGTCGTGCGGGTCGGCGATCTCGTCCGCTGTCACGATCCACGGCCCCAGCGGGCAGAACGTGTCGATCGCCTTGCAGAACGAGAACACCCCCGACTCCATCTCGCGCCGCTGGATGTCGCGGGCGGTGATGTCGTTGAAGATCACGTAGCCGGCGACGTAGTCCATCGCCTCCTCGGGCCCGAACCACTTCCCCGCCTTGCCGATCACGACCGCCAGCTCGAGCTCGTAGTCGAGCTCCTCGGTCAGGTGCTCCGGGTAGATCACGGGCTCGTCCTGGCCGACCAGTGCGTCGACGTTCTGGAAGAAGACGATCCAGGGCGCGATCTTGTGCGACCAGCCGACCTGCTTCGACTCCTCCTCGTGCTCGCGGAAGTTCCCGGCGGTGTGGAAGAACTTCTTCGGGAGGATGGGCGGTCCCAGCTTCGCGCCGGCCAGCGCTACGCGCTCGCCCGTCTCCGCGGCGCCGCCGCGCTCGAACCACTCGCGCACCGTGGCTACCTCGAGGACGACGATCTCGTCGTCCTCGACGTACCCGACGCGCCCATCGTCGAAGGTGACGAGCTTCACGAGCGAAGACCCTCGGCGTGCCGGTGGCCCCTGTAACAGTCTGTTACTTGCTCGAGACGGCGTTTCTTCAGGCGCCAGGGGCACTTGTAACAGTCTGTTACTTGCGAGGGGAGCGCCTGCAGCGCGTGAGACGCGGGTTGGCCTGCCGGCTGGAGGCTCACGCGACCCCGCAGACCTTCTGCTCCGCGAGCGCGTACACCTCGGCCGTCTTGACGAGCCCGTCGATGTCGAGGTTCTCGCCGAGCTCGGCGTCCGGCAGCCCGCTCGAGGTCCCGTAGTTCACGGTCGCGATCCCGTACCGGGTGAGAACGCTCGCGTCCGAGAACCAGCGCGTGACGTCGCGCTTCGGCGGCGTGCCGAACACCTCGGCGTGCGCTGCGTCCAGGGCGGCGACGAGCTCGTGGCCCTCGTCGATCTCGGCGCCCGGCGCGGTGACGTAGACCTCCCCCTCGACGCCGTAGTCCGGGAAGCGTTCCGCCAGGTCGCGCACCATGTCGAGCATCTCCCGGCGGGCGACCGCCATCTGCTTCGTCGGCGGCACGCGTACGTCGAGGAAGAGGTCGGCGCGATGCGGCGTCCGCGACACGCGCCAGCCGAAGCCGCCCTGTAGCGCGCCGACGTTGACGATCGCCTTCGCCCCGCGGTACGAGTTCTCCGGGTCGTCCTCCCAGCTCGGTATCCACTCGAGCACGGCGCCGAGCACCTCGTGCATCCGGACGAGCGAGTTGAGGCCGCGCTTGCCCTCGCTGAAGGCGGTGTGGACGAATGCGCCCTGCGTGGACACGCGGAGCCAGATCGACCCGAAGTGGCCGAGGACGACCTTGCCCTCGGTCGGCTCGCCGAGGATGCAGACGTCCGCAGCGCCGCCGTGGCCGACCAGGTAACTGGATCCGGCTGCGTAGCCGCGGTACTCGGCCCCCTGGGCGTCGCCGAACTGCGTTTTCTCGATCTCGCCGCAGACGGCCGCGACCATCACGTCTCCGCGCAGCCGAACCCCGGCGTCCTGGAGCGCCCGGATCGCTTCGACGTAGCAGGCCAGCGCGCCCTTCATGTTCGAGATCCCGTTCCCGTAGATCCGCCCGTCCCGGACGAACCCCTCGGGCCGGAAGCCGGGTATCCCGGCCAGCCAAGGCTCCCGTCCCGAGTACGAGGTGTCCATGTGGCCGTTGAACATCAGCGTCGGACCGCCGCCCGCGCCGGGCCAGGTCCCGACGACGTTCGCGCGACCCTCCTCGACCTGTTGCCACTGCACCAGCAGCCTCATTCCGCGGAGCGTCTGCTCCATCAGCCGGCCCATCGCCTCCTCGTCGCCGGTGAAGCTCGGCGTCGAGACGGCACGCAGCGCCCAGTCGACGAGGCGGTCGCGGTCGACGTTGACGGGTTTGTGCTCGGCTTCGTCTCTCATCGGACCTCGGGAAGGACGCGCTCGGCGAACAGGCGCAGCTGCCCGGGCCGGTCGTCGCCCCAGAGCTCGAGCATCACGTGGCTGCAGCCGGCCTCGCGGTACTCCCGGATCGCGGCGATGCAGTCGTCGGGGGTGCCCGCGATCGGTTTGCACTTGTCGAGGATCTCGTCGGTGACGGCCGCCTTGGCCGCGAGGCGGCCGCCCTGCTCCATCGCATCGGCGACCGGGTGGATCTCGTCCTGCGTCAGCCCGGCGCACTCGAGCAGCGTGTCCGCTGCTCCCTGGATGTTCTGGATCTTGTTCGCGAGGTACATGCCGGCGATCTCACGGGCGCCGTCGCGGCCGCGGTCTCGATCCTCGTCGATCGAGGCGACGATCGTGCAGCCGAGATCGAGCGAATCGGGGTCGCGCCCCGCCTCCTCGAGCTGACCGCGGACGTAGCGGACGAACGCCGGCGTCGTGATCGAAGCGGTCAGCAGGCCGTCCGCGACCTGCGCGCCCGCACGGAGCATCATCGGCCCGGTCCCGGCGAAGTAAAGCGGCACGTCCCAGCGCGGCGCGTCGGCGTCGTCCCTCAGCGCCGGCACGTGCGCGGAAAACACCTTCCCGTCGACGTCGAGCGCCTCGCCGCCGAGGACGCCGCGGACGATCGCCGCCGCCTCCTTCATCGCCGCCACGGGCCTGGAGTCGATCCCTGCGTGGCGCATGAAGATCTTCGAGACCCCGAGTCCGAGGTAGAAGCGACCGGGCCCGGCCGCCTCCTGCGTCACCCGCGCCTCCATCGCGATCTGGATCGGATGCCGTGTGAACGGCGAGATGATTCCCCACCCGACGGCGAGCTTCTCGGTCTCTCGCGCCACGACCGCCGAGAGCGCGGTCGAGGAGCGCGCCTCCATCGAGTGCTTGCGCCACCACGGGTACGCCTCCGCAAGCCAGATCGTGTCGAACCCGCCCGCGTCCATCGCGCGCGCGTGCTCGAGGATCTCCTCGAGCGGCTCCATCGTCAGCTGCATGACGCCGATCCGAAAGGGCTGGGGCACGACGGGATCCTAGAGGGAGGGCGCCGGGACAGAGCGCCCCGTCGAATCGCCGCCGAGCGAGCGACCGCGGCGCTCGCGCGAACAGTGCGTGACTTGAAGGACGAGGGCGCCGCCGTGCGTTCGTGCGCAGTCGTCGGGACGTTCTCCGCCGGAGCGCGGCTCGAGTCGATCCTCGCGTCACACGCCCTCGTACATGCGGCGGAGGGACGACTCTATCAGGGCGCGCTGTTGCTGGGCGCCGGGGCGAGCGGGCTCGGCACCGGTAGCGTGCCGCGCGATGGAGCGCTACGACCCGGTCGTCATCGGCGGTGTGCAGGCCTCCACCAAGGCGGTGGAGGCCTACCGTGGGGTCGGCTGCGACGGGCCCGGCTCCTGCTCTCGGACCGACCGCTACCCGCCCTACCATCGTCCCCGCTCTCGAAGCAGCCGTTGCGCGGGGAGCAGGAGCTCGAGGCCGCGTTCGTCCAGCCCGACGAGTGGTATGGCGAGCAGGGGATCGTCCTCCGGCTTCTCCGCCTACATCGACGGCCTCTACCGCGAGCAGGGCGTCGAGCTCGTCGACGAGGGCCCTGTCTGGAGCAGAGCCCATGGTCGCCGGGATCGGCGTCGTCCGACCACGGCCTGGCTCGACGACGGCGTCGTCGTCGACAAGCGCTTCGGCGCCTCGTCCGAGGGCGTCTTCGCGGTCGGCGACGTCGCGCGCTTCCACGACCTGATCATCGACGAGCAGCGGCGAATCGAGCACTGGTCGCACGCCAACTACCCGGGCGCGGAGGTCGGGAGGATCCTCGCCGGAGCGAAGGGCGGCTACGACACGGTCTCGTCGCTCTTCGCCGAGCTGTTCGGAAAGGACATTCCGCGTCTTCGGCGAGCGCGGCGAAACCGAGGCTCGAAGGCGCGTTCGAGATCGGCCGCGCCGTCGTTCGCTACCGCGATGACGGCAGGCTCGTCGCCGTGCTCACGAGCGGGCTCGAGGACGACGAGCAGAGCGGCCGAGGGCCGCGACCCGCGTGTAGAGCAGGCCACCTACGCTCCTGCCGGCCAGTGCTCGACCGTCAGCTCCCCCATCGGGAAATCCTTCGGGTTTGCGGTCGCGAGACGAGCCCCTGCCGACGAGGCTGCGGCGGCGATCAGGCAGTCCGCCTGGGAGAGCGTCCGGCCCTGAAGGGAGTACTCCCTCCGCCACCGGCCCGCATCCTGGCCCTCCGGCTTGCCGAGGCGGGCAGTCCGCAGGCCGTCGAAAAGCCGCCGAGCGGCGGCGTGGTCCTCGGCCCGGAGGCCCCGAACCGTCTCCTCGACGCTGATCGCGCACACGTACGGGACATCACCGGCCCGGCGTAAACCGTCGACGCGTGCCGTCGTCGAGGGACGGCCGCGGAGGTAATCGATCAGGACAGTCGTGTCGAGGAGGATCGCCGCCAATCAGCCTACGCGCCGGGGATCCTGGCGCCGCTGCGCTTTGACCCAGGCGGCCGGATCCTCGTCCCACTCGTGGCCGGCGTCGGCGATGCTGCCGCGCGCCGACTCGATCAGCTCCCAGCGGCGCTCGTCGTCGAGCGCCTGACGCACTGCGTCGGCGATGAAGCCGCTGCGCCGTCGATGCCCGACGCGCGAGTCGAGCTCATGCACGAGATCGTCGGCGAGCGTAATGTGCAGACGCATGGCCGCACGTTAGCACACAGCGGCGAGGTGGTGATTTACGTCGAGTGGGTCGGCCCCTCGGGATCGTTCGAGTAAGCCTCGGGCGAGCCAGGGTGGACTCCTTCCTCGGCACTGCTCGCGTCCCCGCCCGTCGCCTCGGCGACCTGCGCCTCGAGCGCGTTCAGCACGTTCCCCACCTGCTGGTTGACGATCGGCTGGAAGACGCGCTGGCCCATGCTGCCGATCGGCCCTGCGACCCGGACGTCGGCCTCCCAGCGCATGCTCGTCCCGTCGCCGTTCGGCGTCAGGTGGAACTGCGTCTCCATCGCGACGATCGCGCCGACGCCCTGACCCTTGGACGCCAGCTTCGCGTACTCGATCGGCCGCTCCTCGACCTTCTCGAAGTTGAAGCTCAGCTTCAGCCCGCCCATCCCGAGCGGGATCTTCACCGCCGCCTTCCAGCGCCGGTCGTCCTGGATCTCGAAGCTCTCGACCCCGGGCAGGAGCTTCGCCATCTTGCTCGGATCGTTCAGGGTGTCCCAGACGAGCTGCGGCGACGCCTCGAACTCCTTCGTGCCTTCGACCTTCACTGCTGCCTCACCTCCACCAGCGCCGCCGTCTCCTCCGGGGCCTGGATCATGCGCCAGACCCGCTCGGGCGGGTTGAACGAGTTGCTGACCACCGCATTCTTCCCGGCCCGGCGCATCGCATCCTGGATCGCCGCGCAGATCGCGTGGATCGCAGCGCCGCCACCCTCGCCCATCCCCTTCGTCCCGAGCGAGGAGAACGGCGACGGGCTCTCGATGTAGCCCGTCTTGATCTCCGGCAGGTCGAGCGCGTGGGGGACGTGGTAGTCGTAGAAGTTCGAGGTCAGGAGCTGTCCGTACTCGTCGTAGGCGAATGTCTCGTACAACGCGGCGCCGATCCCGTGGACGGTCGCGCCGTGCACCTGGCCCTCGACGATCTGCGGGTGGATGCGGATCCCGCAGTCGTCGACCGCGGCGTAGTCGAGGAGCTCGACGTGCCCGGTCTCGGGGTCGATCTCGACCACGCAGGCGTGGATCTGGGTGGCGTAGGTCAGCGTCAGGTTGCCGAACTTCCGCTCCAGGTCGGGCATCGTGAACGGCGGCACGTAGACGTAGCGGCAGTTCAGGGTGATGTCGCGCAGCTCGGGCGGAATCGCCGCGTTGTTCGCGTTCACGATCGCGCCGCAGGCCATGAACGGGAGCGCGGCCTCCGGGTCGTCCGCCCGCTTGGCGAAACCGCCCTCGAGCACGATGTCGTCCGGCTCGGCGCCGCCGAGCACGCCGCCCGCCAGCCGGCGGATCTCGAGCGAGAGCCTCTCGGCGGCGCCTTTCACCGCCTCGAGGCCGGTGACAGCGAACTGGCTGGCGTAGGTGCCCGAGAACCCGGCGTGCGAGTTCCAGTACGAGTCGTGGCCGGGTCGCACGTGGATCTGGTCGGGCGAGACGCCGAGGATGTCGGCCGCGACCTGCGACGCGACCGTCTCGTGGCCCTGCCCCTGAGGGACGGTGCCGAGCGTGAGGACGATCTCACCGAAGATGTCGAGCTTGATCGTCGCCACCTCGTTGTTCCCCGAGAACTGGAGCTCCGGGTTGACGAGGGTCGACTGGCCGAAGTTGTTCGTGCCGGAATCGAGGGTCGAGCCGATCCCGATCCCGATCAGCTTTCCGTCGCCGTTCTTCTGTCGCGCCCGCACGCCCTCGTAGTCGATCAGCTCCAGCGCGATGTCGAGGCAGCGCGCATAGTCGCCGGAGTCGTAGACGCAGCCGTTCGGCGTCTCGTACGGCATCTCCTCGGCCGTGACGTAGTTGCGCTTCCGGACCTCGACCGGGTCGAGCCCGAGCTCGTGGGCGACGATGTCGCAGATCCGCTCGGTCAGCCACAGGTGCTGCATCCGCGAGTACCCGCGGTTCGGCGCGACCGGCGACTTGTTCGTCACCACCTGGGTGAAGTCGACGCGGATGTTCCGCCAGCGGTAGAGACCGGGCGTGACCTGCGCCCAGATGATGCAGCCGAGCGGCTCGTAGCGAGGGAACGCACCGCAGTCGTCCAGGGCATTGACCTTGAAGCCGAGCATTGTCCCGTCGTTCTGGACGGCGACCTCGATGTCGTGGAACCAGCGTTCGTTGCCGTGGGCGTTCGCCGTGTGCTGATCGGTGCGCCACTCCGTCCACTGGATCGGGCGCTTGAGCTTGCGCGCGAGGAGGCAGCAGGCGGTCAGGTAGGTGTGCGTCGTGATCTTGTTCCCGAAGCCGCCGCCGATGTCCTGGGTGACGAAACGGAGCTTGTCGAGCGGGACGCGGAGCGCAGGCCCCATCCAGATCGCCGCGACGCCCGGCATCTGGTGATTGCAGTGGAGCGTGAACTGGCCGGTGCCGCGGTCGTACTCGACGAGCGCCGCAGAGCATTCGAGCGGGGTGGACGAGAAGCGGTCGAAGTGCAGCTCCTTGATCTTCACCACCTTGTCGGCAGCCTTCAGCGCGCCGTCGACGTCGCCCCAGTCGAAGGTTCCCGACCAGACGACGTTCGTGCCGGCGCCGTCGTGGAGGATCGGCGCGCCGTCGTCCTGGGCGCGCCGGGCGTCGACGATCACGTCGAGCGGTTCGTACTCGACCTCGACCAGGTCGGCTGCGTCGCGGGCGATCTCGCGAGACGCGGCGACGACGGCGACGACGGGCTCGCCGATATGGCGGGCGCGGCCGACGGCGAGCGCGTAGTCGGCGATCTGGCTCCCCGGGGCGGTCGTCAGCTCGAAGAACGGGTCGGTGAGCTCGGCGACCTCGTCCGGGGTCAGCGTCCCGTAGACGCCCTCGAGCGCCTCCGCCCGGGAGACGTCCACGGAGACGATTCGCGCGTGCGCGTACGGAGCCCGGACGAAATGGACGTATCCCATCCCGTGGCGCTTGACGTCGTCGGCGAAGACGCCCTGGCCCTGGACGAGCCGGCCGTCCTCCTTGCGGGGAATGCTCTTGCCGGCGAAGCCGACCTCGAGCTCGACGGGTGCGGGGGCGACGGTCGTCTCGCTCACCGGACCGCCTCCGAGGCCGCCTGAATCGCCTCGACGATGTTCACGTAGCCGGTGCAGCGGCAGATGTTCCCCTGGATCGCACGCCGGATCTCCTGCTCGGTCGGCTTCGGCGTGTGCGAGAGCAGGTAGCTCGCGCTGAGCAGCATTCCGGGCGTGCAGTAGCCGCACTGAAGCCCGTGGTGCTCCGAGAAGGCGCGCTGCAGGGCGTCGAGCTCGCCGTCGGGCGCGAGGCCCTCGACGGTCGTGATCTCGGCACCGTCGGCCTGCGGGGCGAGCAGCATGCAGCTCTTCACGGCCGTCCCGTCGAGGAGGACGGTGCAGGCGCCGCAGTTGCCCGTGTCGCACCCGACATGGGTACCTGTCAGGTCGAGGTCGTCGCGGATGAAATGGACCAGCAGCTTGCGCGCCTCGACCACCCGCTCGTAGAGCTGGCCGTTGACGGTGACCGCGATCGTGTGGTCGCTCATGCCATTTCCCTCCCTTCGGTCGGGAAATGGCTAGAGAGAGTGATCAGGCGCTCTTCCATCATCTGTCTTCCAACCAGTTTGCGCCGGCGAGATGGCCTCACCTCGCATCCCTCACGGCACGGGCGGCGAGCACCTCGGCGAGATGACGCCGGTAGTCGGCCGACGCGTGGACGTCGGCGGGCGGGTCGAGGCCCGCGCTGCGCACGGCATCGCGGATCGCCGTCTCGTCGGCGCTGGCAGTGACGACGACCGGAGTGGCGGCGACACAGCCGATCGCGATCCTGGCGGTGCCGGCGGAGACGGTCGCGGCGACGCTGACGATGCCCGTTCCCTCCCTGCCGAGCGTTGCGCTCGCCCAGCCGTCGCGGGCGTCGCCCTTCGCCGGGATCCGGATCGTGGTCAGGAGTTCGCCGGGGTGGACCGCGGTCGCGAACACGCCCTCGAAGAACTCGTCGGTCGAGACGGTGCGCTCGCCGTCGGAGCTGCGGATCGTGAACTCGGCCTGGAGTGCCGCGAGCAGCGGCGGGAAGTGGTTCGTCGGGTCGTTCGAGCAGACGTTTCCGCCGATCGTGCCGCGGTTCCGCACCTGGACGTCGGCGATCGTGCGTGCGACCTCGGCCAGGACAGGCCGAGCGTCCGCCACTTCCGCCGAGTCGACGATCGCCGCGTAGGTGGTCATCGAGCCGATCGTCAGCACTCCGCCGTTGCTCTGGATGCCCCGCAGGGCGTCGATGCGGTTCAGGTCGACGACGAGCTCCGGCGCGGCGACGCGGGTCTTCATCACGTTGACGAGGCTCTGGCCGCCGGCCAGGGCGCGGGCGTCCTCGCGTGCGGCCAGGAACTGCACGGCCTCGTCGACCGAGCCGGGGCGCGCGTAGTCGAGCTCGCGAAGCAGCATGTGACGAGTCTAATGCGCGGGCGGGCTCGCTTCCGAGGGACTGTCCCCGAAGGAACTCTCCCGGCAGTTCGGCCGGCGCGGCGGCTCCGAACTGCAGGGACAGCCCCCTGGGGTCTGTCTGCCTCGACGGCGCGCGGCATCGAGGCGGCTAGGGCTACGCGAGCAGCGACCGATTCGCGCGCAGCGCGTCGAGGACGCGGTCGACGTCGGCCTCGACGTTGTAGAGGTGCAGCGCGATCCGGAGGTTGGAGTCGCGCTCGGAGCAGACGATCCGCTCCTGGGCGAGCGTCTCGACGAGGGCGCTCACGTCCGTCGAGCGGACGCAGACGAGCGGGCCGCGGCGGGACGGGTCTCGCGGCGTCGCGACGGTGGCGCCGAGCTCGTCGAGGCCGTCGATCAACCGCGCGCTCAGGCCTGCGACGTGCTCCTCGATCGTGGCCGGGCCGGCCTCCTCGACGATCGAGATGCCGGCGAGGCCGCCGTAGATGTTCGGCACCGGCGGCGTGCCGGCGTCGAAGCGGCGGGCGTCCGCGGCCGGCGAGTAGTCCGAGATGTCCATCCGGAAGATGTCCTCGTCGGCGAACCAGCCGGTCTGGGTCGGGAGCAGGTCGCCGAGCAGCTCCCGACGGACGTAGAGGAAGCCGAGCCCCGCCGAGCCGAGCAGGTACTTGACCGTGCCGCCGGTGGCGAAGTCGACGCCGAGCTCGCGCGCGTCGACGTCGATCGCGCCGAGCGCCTGGTACGAGTCGGCGAGGCAGAGCGCGCCGGCATCGTGTGCGACCCGCGCGATCTCGCTGACGTCGTGGCGGTGGCCCGTCCGGTACGAGATCGTCGTGCAGCAGACGAGTGCCGTCCGCTCGTCCACGGCCGCGGCGAAGCGCTCGGGCGGGATCGACCCGTCGGCGTCCGGCCGCACGTGCACGACCTCGGCGCCGCGCAGCTCCTGCGCGTGGGCGATCTGGCCGACGGTCGGGAACTCGTACTCGCTGATCACGATTCGCGGGCGGCGGGCGAAGTCGAGCGCGGACACGATCGCGCTCACGCCCTGGCTGACCGACGTCGTGACGGCGACGTCACCGGGCTCCGCGTGCAGCAGCCGCGCGAACGCCGCTCGCGCGGCCTCGGCGCGCTCGACCCAGTGGCCCCATTCGGCGCCGTTCGCGTCCCAGCCGTCCAGGTACTCCTCGTAGGCTGCGCGAACCCGGTGCGAGAGCGCGCCCTGCGAGCAGGAGTTGAGGTAGGTCGTATGCGCGAGGATCGGAAACTCGCCGCGAATTCCCGAGCCGACCTTCCCAGTCACGACGGCCATCGATCGAAGCGTACGCGACACACCTCGAGCAGGGACAGACCCCGGGGGTCTGTCCCTGCAGTTCGTAGCGCCGCGCCCGCCTCGATGGCAGGGATAGCCCCCGGGTCTGTCTCGCGGGCTCAGCGCCCCAAATAAGCCTTGCGCAGATCCTCGTGCTCGAGGAGCTCGGACGCCTTGCCCTCGAGCACGAGGCGGCCGGTGGAGAGAACGTAGCCGCGGTCGGCGATCGAGAGCGACACGTTCGCATTCTGCTCGACGACCAGGATCGCGACCCCGGAGTCGTGCACCTCCTTGATGATCTGGAAGTTCTGCTCGACGAGCACCGGCGCGAGGCCCATCGACGGCTCGTCCATCAGCATCAGCTTCGGGCGGGCCATCAGCGCCCGCGCCATCGCGACCATCTGCTGCTCGCCGCCCGAGAGCGTGCCCGCGAGCTGGTTCCTTCGCTCGTGCAGGCGCGGGAACAGCGAGTACACCCGCTCGAAGTCCTTGGCGTCGGCCGAGCCCCGGAGGTAGGCGCCCATCTCGAGGTTCTCGCGTACGGTCATCGGCGCGAACAGCCTGCGGTTCTCCGGAACGATCGCCATTCCCTTGCCGATCCGGTAGCTCGTCGGCCGCTTCGTGACGTCTTGGCCCTCGAGCAGTACCCGTCCGGTCCGGGGGCGGACGATCCCGAGAATCGTCTTCAGCGTCGTCGACTTCCCGGAGGCATTGCCGCCGAGCAGACAGACGAGCTCGCCTTCGCGGACGGTGATGTTCACGTCCTGGAGGATGTGGATCAGCCCGTAGTAGGTGTTGATCTCCTCCAGCTGGAGGAGGGGTGTGCCGTTCAGGCTCATTTGCGCTCGGTCCCGCCGAGGCCGAGGTACGCCTCGATCACCTTCGGGTCGGTGGCGACCTGCTCGAACGTTCCCTCGGCGATCTTCACGCCGTGGTCGAGCGCGACCACCCGGTCCGAGATCCCCTCGACGACGTGCATGTCGTGCTCGATCACGAGGATCGTGTGGCCGCCCTCCGCGCGGAGCTTGCCGATCAGCTCGGTGATCTCGTGCGTCTCCGACGGGTTCATCCCGGCCGCCGGCTCGTCGAGGAGCAGGATCCGCGGCTGGGTCGCGGTCGCGCGCGCGATCTCGAGCCGGCGCCGGTTCGCGTACGAGAGGCTGTACGCGGGCTGATTCCAGCGGTAGCCCATCAATCGGTCGCCGAAGAACGCGAGACGCTCCTCCGCGAGGCGGTTGATCTCGCGCTCCTCGCGGCGCATGCCGGGCGTGCGCACCATCGACCGGAACGGCCCGGCCTTCGTCCGCCCGTAGGCGGCCGCCATCACGTTCTCCTTCACGGTCATGTTCAGGAACAGCCGCAGCGTCTGGAAGGTACGGGCGACGCCGAGCTGGTTGATCCGGTGTGGCGCGAGCCCGGCGATGTTGCGCCCGTCGAGGAGGATCGTGCCCTCGTCCGGCGCGTAGACGCCGGTGATCAGGTTGAAGAGCGTCGTCTTGCCGGCGCCGTTCGGGCCGATCAGGCTGACGATCTCGCCCTCCTTCACCGCCAGGTCGAGCTCCGACACGCACGAGAGTCCGCCGAACGCGAGCGACACACGCTCGAGCTCCAGCAGGGCGCTCACACGATCTCCACGCGCGTCTCGCCGAGCAGGCCGTTCGGGCGCACGATCATCAGCGCGATCAGGATGAGCCCGAGCACGATGAACCGTGTCGGCTCCGGCTTGGCGAGCATCACGTTCTCCCAGACGAAGGAGCCGAGGTAGAGCGTCGGCACGAGGCCGACGATCCTGAGCGGACCGCGGAGCAGAGTCAAGAGCAGCGCCGCCGCGATCAGCCCGATGTACGTGACCGGGGGGATCCAGCTGGCCAGGTGGTCGGGCACGACGACCCAGTCGGCGAACACGTGCGCGGCGCCGGAGCTCCTCCCTCCGACCCACGTGTGATCGACGGCGTCTGCGATCGCGCGGATCGCAAACCCGAAACCGAGCGTCGCCCCCGCGACGACGGCCAGGGTGCGCGAGCGCCGGAAGGCAAGGACGATGCCGCCGGCCGCGAGGATGTAGAAGAGGAAGCGCGCCTTCGACGGCTCCTGGAGAAGCGCGAGCAGCGGGCCGATGATCAGCGCTCCGAGCACGACGCCGCGCTGGCTGCCCTGACCCCCGAGGATGACGGTCGTGTACACGATGATCAGGGCGACGAAGTAGAAGCTCTGCGGGAAGATGCTCCCGCTCAGCGAGGCGAAGAGGGTCCCGGTCAACGCCGCGACGGCGGCCCCGAACGCGAAGCTCGTCAGCTTCAGCCAGCTCACCGGCATGCTCATCACCTCGGCTGCGAGCGGGTCCTCGCGCAGCGCCCGCCAGGCGCGGCCGGTGCGCGAATCGTTCACGAAGCGCAACGCGACGTAGACGACGACGAAGAACCCGATCGCGACGTAGTAGTACGAGACTGCGAACACACCCTGGTGCTGGGTGGCCAGCTCGTGACCGAAGAAGCTCAGCGGATCGATGTTGAGGATCCCGTTCGCGCCCCCGGTCACATTGTGGCCGAAGATCTGGTCGCCGTTCGTCACCAGCGTCTGGAAGAGCTGCAGGAAGAACAGCGTCACGATCGCCAGGTAGTCGCCGGTGAGCCGTCGGGACGGCAGTCCGAGCAGAAGGCCGACCAGCCCGCCGGCGATCACGACCGACGGGATCGCGAGCAGCGTCGGCACGTGGACGTCGAACTGGTCGGAGGCGAGGAGCGCGTAGACGTAGGCGCCGAAACCGTAGAAGGCGACGTAGCCGAGGTCGAGAAGGCCGCCCCAGCCGAGAACGACGTTCAGCCCGAGCGCGAGCAGCATGTACAGAACCGTGTCGAAGCCGACCCGGCGCACGTACCCGCTGCTCGAGAAGAGCGGCATCATCGAGATCGCGGCGGTGAAGAGGGCGAGCCAGGCCCACCATGGAACCCCGCGCAGGCGCTCCTCGACGACGGAGAGCCGCTTCGGCATCCGCCCGGCCAGTTGTCGTGCCACCCACTCGTCCCGGCCGATCGCCGGGGCGGTGACGGGCGCGTCGGCCTCGGGGGGGAGCGGAGGAGGCGTGTCGCTCATCAGACCTTCTTGATGTCGCTGCGTCCGAGCAGGCCCTGCGGTCGCAGGACCATGAAGGCGATCAGGATCGAGAAGACGACGAGATCGGTCCAGCGCGTGCCCGCGGACCCCGGAAAGTAACCGGCCGTGTACGACTCGGCAGCGCCGAGGATCAGGCCGCCGGCCATCGCGCCCGGCACGGAGCCGATTCCGCCGATCACCGCGGCGGTGAACCCCTTCAGCCCGGCGAGAAATCCGATCGACGCGCCGGTGGGGACGCGCAACGCGAACATCACGCCTGCCGCGCCGGCGAGCGCGGAGCCGAGCACGAACGTGAAGACGATCACTCGGTCGATGTCGATCCCCATCATCGCCGCCGCCTCGCGGTCGTAGGACGTCGCCCGCATCGCTTTTCCGGTCCGCGTCTTGGTGACGAGGAACCAGAGCACGAACATCAGCGCGAAGGCGGAGCCGATGACGATGTCGCGCAGCAAGGGGATTCTGACGCCGCCGATGTGGAACCCCTTGAGATAGAGGCAGGTGTTGCAGAGTGAGAACGTGTCGTAGTCGCGCTGCTGCGCTCCGAAGAGGAGCTGCATCGAGTTGGCGAGGAAGAACGAGACGCCGAGCGCACTGATCAGCGGTGCGATCCGGGGTGCGTCGCGGAGGGGGCGGTAGGCGAAGCGCTCGATGACGACACCGAGCACCGCGCAGCCCGCCATCGCCGCCAGCGTGACCAGGATCAGGAGGGCCCAGACCGGGACGACCGGATCGCTCGAGCCTCCGAGCAGCTGCAGCATCCCGAAGCCGATGAACGAGCCGACCATGAAGACGTCGCCGTGGGCGAAGTTGAGCAGCTTGAGGACGCCGTAGACGAGGGTGTATCCGAGCGCGATCAGCGAGTAGACGCTGCCCAGTGTCAGCGCATCGACCGTCAGCTGGATGAACTTGTCGGCCTCCACGCGGAAGGCGATCCTCTCAGACGCGTGCGGCCCGGTCGAGGCCGGGGACAGGAGAACTGGTCAACGTATTCAACGAGGCTGACAAAATTCAACTCGTTGTCGCCTACGTTGGCGATGGGATTTCTACCCACGCGTCGGCAGCCATTCGAGAACTCACAGAAGAT
>JBBRXG010000046.1:0-21969 GCA_038248655.1 Gaiellales bacterium | reverse complement strand
GAGCGGCGTATCGGGAGGCGGCGGCACGGCCATCCCGGCCGGCGGGGCCGTGCTGGTCGCGCGGGGAGCGGCGGCAGCACGGCTCCGGGCCGAGGCGCCTGCCGGGAAGAACGTGAAGATCCGGTTGATTCTCCGTCCTGCCTGGAGCGCGGTCCAGAACGCGATCGGCGGCGGGCCCGTGCTCGTCCGCGCCGGCAAACCGATCTTTCGCGCGAACGAGGACTTCAGCCCCGACCAGCTGCTGCTGCGGACGGCCCGCACGGCCGTCGGCCAGCTCGCCGACGGGCGGTTTCTGCTCGTCACGGTCGACGGTGCGCAACCCGGGTACAGCGCCGGCGCGACGAACTTCGAGCTCGCGCTCCTGATGGTCAAGCTCGGCGCCGTCAGGGCTGCCGCGCTCGGCGGCGGCGGCTCGGCCGCAATGGCATTCGACGGGCAGCTCCTGAGTCGGCCGCTCGGGCCGGAGCGGCCGATGGCCGATGCGTTGATCGTCTCCTACGGCGGTGTGTACGTCCCCGCTCCGCTCGAGCCGGTCCTCTCGCCGAACGGAGACGGTCTCGGCGAGAGGCAGCGACTCGGCTACAAGCTCGTCCGCCAGTCGAACGTGAACGCGAGCCTGATCGGTCCCGACGGCGTCGCCCGCTACGCGTTCGCGGGGTCGCAACCGCCCGGCACGTACCCGCTCGACTGGCCGGGGACGAAGCCGGACGGGACGCCCGAGACCGAGGGGCTCTGGCGGTGGGTCGTGAACGTGACCGACGACGTGGGCCAGTCGTCGACCGGCGAGCGATCCTTCCTGCTCGACCGCACGCTCGGCTTTCCGACCCCGGTCGCGCCGGCGCTCGCCGTTCCCCGCTCCCGACCGCGCGCGGTCGCGACCTTCAGGCTGGGCCGGGCGGCGACGGTCACCGGCCGGATCGAGACGGTCTCGGGCGTCGTCCTGCGCACCCTGCCGCGGCAGACGGCCGCAGCCGGCGACCTCGAGCTCGCCTGGGACGGCCGGACGGACGGAGGCGCCCTGGTCTACTCCGGCCGGTACGTCGCCGAGGCGACCGCGACGAACGCTCTCGGCGCCGTCACGCGGGGCGCGACTTTCTCGGTGCGGCGGCTCCCGCCGCCCCCGCCGCCGAAGAAGAAGCCAGCCGCGAAGAAGAAGCCGGCCGCGAAGAAGAAGTAGCATCGGGGCGGCCCGTGCCCATCGCCTCCGTCACGCACGGCATCACCACGTTGGTGGGCGACCACGGGCTCTACGCCGTCTTCGGCCTGATGCTGATCGACGCCGTCTTCCCGGCGGCCAGCGAGCTCGTGATGACCTATGGCGGGGCGCTCGCCGGCGGTGCTCTCGCCGGTAGCCACGTCGTCCTGTTCGGCACCACGATCGACTCGCACGCCTGGGGCTTCGTCGCAGTGGCGCTCGCGGGGACGATCGGCTACCTGCTCGGGTCGCTGGCCGGGTGGGCGATCGGCGCCTACGGCGGCCGGCCCCTGCTCGAGCGGCGCGGCCGGTGGCTGCACCTGCCGGCCGAGAAGCTCGACCGGGCCGAGGTCTGGTTCGAGCGGCGCGGCGAGTGGGCGGTCTTCCTCGGTCGGATCACGCCGGTCATGCGGTCGTTCATCTCGATCCCGGCCGGCGTCTTCCGCGCGCCCCTGGGCCGGTATGCGCTCCTCACACTGCTCGGCTCCGCGATCTGGGCGTTCGCATTCGCCGGCGTCGGTTGGGGTGTCGGAACTGGATACCGACGCGTACACGAGGATTTCCGCTGGGTCGACTACGCTGTCGTTGCCGTGGTCGCGATCGCCGCGGCATCGCTGCTCCTCCTCCGACGCTCGAACAGAACCCTCCGCCGTGCCCGCGACACCGCTCGTTGACGTCAAGGCGCAGTACGCGCCGCTGATCCCGGAGCTGAAAGAGCGCTTCGCCGAGGTGCTCGAGTCCGGGCGGTTCATCCTCGGCCCGAACGTCACGGCATTCGAGGAGGAGGCGGCGGCCTGCCTCGGCGTCCCGGTCACGATCGGCGTCGCGAACGGCACGGACGCGCTCGTGCTGGTGCTCGACGCGATGGGGATCGGCGCCGGCGACGAGGTGATCTGTCCGGCGTTCACGTTCTACGCGACCGCGGAGGCGATCGTCCAGCGCGGTGCGACACCGGTGTTCGCCGACATCGACGGTGCGACCCTCGACCTCGAACCCGAGGACGTTGCCGCGCGGATCACCCCACGCACGAAGGCGATCATGCCCGTGCATCTGTTCGGCCGGCCCGCGGCGCTGGCCCGGCTCGCTGCGCTCGGCGTGCCGATCGTCGAGGACGCCGCGCAGGCCTTCGGCGCCGCCGGGATCGCGACAACGGGTATCGCCTCGACCTTCAGCTTCTTTCCGACCAAGAACCTCTTCGCGCTCGGTGACGGCGGGCTGGTCGCGGCCACCGACGAGGCGCTCGCCGACCGCGTCCGGCTGCTGCGCTTCCACGGCTCGCGCGACAAGGTCGACTTCGACCTGATCGGCTACAACTCGCGCCTGGACGAGCTGCAGGCGGCCGCCCTACGTCTCTTCCTGCCGCGTCTGGACGGCTGGAACCAGGCGAGGCGAGACGCGGCCGCCCGCTACGCAGAGCTCGGCCTCGGCGAGTTCTGCGCGCTTCCGCCCGACGAGCCGGGCCACGTGTACCACATGTACGTCGTGCGCACCCACGAGCGCGAGCGGCTCTCGGCCGCCCTGGCCGCGGCGGAGATCTCCTGCGCCTCGTACTACGTGACGCCGCTTCACCTGCAACCGGCGATGCGCTTCCTCGGCTACGAGGAGGGCTCGCTGCCCGAGACCGAGCGGGCCGCACGCGAGAACCTCGCGCTGCCGATGTGGGCCGGCATCGACGAGGCGACCCAGGAGCGGGTCGTCTCCCGTATCCGCGAGGCGTCCGTCGTGGGGGCTTCGCGCTGATCTCCCTGCCGATCACCAGGCACCGCTTCTGGCAGCTCGCGGTCGACGCGGGGCTCGCCGCTGCGGCCTGGTACCTCGCCTTCCGGCTCCGCTTCGATCCGCGCGTTCCACCGTACTACGAGCTGCTCTTCAACCGGACGATCTGGATCGTGATCCTCATCCAGCTGTCGGTCTTCGTCCTCTTCGGCTTCTACAACCGCTGGTGGCGCTACGTCTCGACCCGCGACATGTGGGGCGCAGCGCGCGGCGTGACGATCGCGTGCCTCGTGTCGAGCGTGGTCGTCTATTTCGCGTCCCCGGTCCAGCAGGTGCGGCTGCCCCGATCGGTGGCGATCATGGATTGGCTCTTGCTGCTCGCCTTCGTCGCCGGCGCGAGGATGCTCGCGCGCACGCTGATGGAGCGGCCGCCCGCGCGGGGGCTCGTCGCCCGGGGCAGAGAGGTGATCGTCGTCGGCGCCGGCGACGCCGCGCAGCTGATCGTCAAGGAGCTGCTCCGGAGCTCGTCGCTCGGCTACACGCCGATCGGCCTCGTCGACGACGACCCGCGCAAGAAGAACATGCGGCTGCACAACGTGCGGGTGCTCGGCACGACCGGCGAGCTGCCGAGGATCCTGGGCGAGAACCGCCCGGACGAGGTGCTGATCGCGATCCCGTCGGCATCGGGCGACGTGCGCCAGCGGATCGTCGACATCACCCGCGAGGCGGGCGTGCCGGTGAAGACGCTGCCGGGCATCTACGAGCTGATCTCGGGGGACGTCGACCTCGCCGGCCAGATCCGGCCGGTGCAGGTCGAGGACGTGCTCGGCCGCGAGCCGGTCGACGTCGACCTGCGGGCGGTCGCCTCGTACCTCGCCGACGAGACGGTGCTCGTCACCGGCGCCGGGGGCTCGATCGGCTCGGAGCTGTGCCGGCAGATCGCACGGATCGGGTGCAAGCGGCTGATCCTCGTCGACCAGGGCGAGACCGCGCTGTTCGAGATCGAGCGCGAGCTCGTCTCCGAGCGCGGCTTCGCGCCGAGCGTGCCCGTGCTCGCCGATGTCGGCGACCGGGCGCGGATGCGCCGTGTGTTCGAGCGCTACACCCCGAGCGTCGTCTTCCACGCCGCGGCGTACAAGCACGTCCCGTTGATGGAGGCGAACCCGCTCGAGTCGGTCCGCAACAACACGCTGGCGAGCAAGGTGATCGCCGAGGTCGCAGTCGAGTTCGGAGTCGAGCGCTTCGTGCTCGTCTCGACGGACAAGGCGGTGAACCCGAAGACGGTGATGGGCCAGTCGAAGGCGCTCTGCGAGTGGATCGTCGAGGCGTACGGGGCCCGCCGGGACGTGGAGACCCGCTTCGTCGCCGTTCGCTTCGGCAACGTCCTCGGATCGTCCGGCAGCGTGATCCCGATCTTCCGGCGGCAGATCGAGCGCGGCGGCCCGGTCGGCGTCACCCACCCGGAGATGACGCGGTTCTTCATGACGATCCCCGAGGCGGTGTCCCTGATCGTGCAGGCCGGGTCGATCGGCCGGTCCGGGCAGGTGTTCGTACTCGACATGGGCGAGCCGGTGTCGATCCTCGAGCTCGCCCGGAACATGATCCGTCTCTCCGGCAAGGAGCCGGGCCGCGACGTCGCGATCGAGTTCATCGGCGTTCGTCCCGGCGAGAAGCTGCACGAGGAGCTGTGGGGCGACGGGGAGACCGTCGGGCCGACCCTGCACCCGAAGATCCTGTCCGTGACCCGGCCGGGGCTCGACCCAGCCTGGCTCGAGGAGGAGCTCGCCGAGCTCGCCCGGCTCGTCGCCGACGGCGAGACGCTCGAGCTCGTCTCCCGCCTCGGGACGATGATCAAGGAGCCGCGCCGCGCCGGCTCGGCGGTTGTCGAAGACCGCGTCGGCTGAGCGCCAGCCGACCCGCTGGACGCGCAGGCGCCTCGCGCTCGCCGCGCTCGCCGTCTTCGCCGCCGGGCTGGTCGCGGCCGCCCTC
The DNA here is from genome assembly GCA_038248655.1 of Gaiellales bacterium. Taxonomy (GTDB): domain Bacteria; phylum Actinomycetota; class Thermoleophilia; order Gaiellales; family Gaiellaceae; genus DATBLE01. Next base: position 17,069 of record JBBRXG010000046.1, on the reverse strand, counting down.
GATCTGAGGCTCGGCTTCGGCAGCAGGCCGGTCGCCGTCGTCCCGGACACGCTGCTCGCTCTCGAGCCGTCCGCCGGTGAGGCACGCGGCCGGGTGCACGTCGGGAAGGAGCCTCGGGCGGTCGCGGTCGGCCTCGGCAGCGTCTGGGTCGGGAACACCGCCGATCACACGATCTCCCGCGTCGATCCGGTCGACCTCGCGTCGACCGCGACGATCGCCCTTCCCGATCGTCCGAGCGACGTCGCAATCGGCCTCGGATCGGTGTTGGTTCCGAGCGGCGAGGCGGGCAGCCTGACCCGGATCGACCCCGGGCTGAACATCTCGACCGCGGACGTTCCCGTCTGCGGCGGGCTCGACGAGCGCGTTGCCGTCGGAGACGCGAGCGTGTGGCTCGCCTGCGGCGACCGGCCGGCGCTCGTTCGGATCGAAGGCGATTCGGCCCGGCGCGTGCCGATCGCCGCCGGGCAGCTCTCGGCCGTCGCCTTCGGCGAGGGCGCGCTCTGGATCACCGATCGCCCGCGCAACCGGCTCGTCGGGATCGACCCGGCCACCGGCCGGCCGTTCCGCGAGGTGACGGTCGGGATCGACCCGGTCGCGGTTGCGGTCGGCTTCGGCTCGGTGTGGGTCGCAAACGAGGGGAACGCTTCGGTCACGCGGGTGGACGCGCACGGGACGAAGGTGGAGGCGATCGGCGTCGGCGACCAGCCCGTCGCGATCGCGGCCGGTGAGGGCGCAGTCTGGGTCGCCAACCGCGGCGGGAGCTCGGTCACGCGCATCGACCCGCGCGACAACGGGGTCACCGACACGACTCACCTCGAGAGCCCGCCGGCCGGGATCGCCGCCGGCGCGGGCGGCGTCTGGGTGACGATCTCCGACTGAGAGTCGGCACGCTCCCGGCGCGGATGCCGGCGGGGCGGCCCCGTACCATGGACGGGTGGAGCTGAACGCCGAGCAGCGGCGGGCGGTCGAGGCCGTCCGCGGACCGGTCTGCATCCTGGCCGGGGCGGGCTCCGGCAAGACGACCACGATCACACACCGGATCGCGCAGCAGGTCTCGAGCGGGACGTTCGAGGCGTCCCGGATCCTCGCGGTCACGTTCACGGACAAGGCCGCCGGCGAGATGCGCGCCCGCCTGGAGACGCTCGGCGTCACCGGCGTGCGGGCGAGCACGTTCCACGCGGCCGCTCTGGCCCAGCTCCGGTACTTCCGTCCGGACGCGGTCGGGAAGATCCTGCCGTCGAAGGCGCTGCTGCTCCGCCAGATCGCGAACTCGTTGCCCGCGCCGTACAGATTCCGGCCGGCCGGCGACCTGGCGACGGAGATCGAGTGGGCACGGAACCGCCGGATCTCGGCGCAGCGCTACCCGCAGGCGCTCGACGGCCACTCGCCGCCGATCCCCGCCGAGCTGATGGCCGGCGTCTACGAGCGCTACGAGCGGCGGAAGCAAGAGCAGAGCCTGATGGACTTCGAGGACCTGCTCGAGCGCGCGATCGCGATCTTCGACGACGGGCACGCGGCGGCCGAGTTCCGCGACCGGTACCGCGCGTTCACCGTCGACGAGTACCAGGATGTCAATCTGCTCCAGCAGACGCTGCTCGAGTGCTGGCTCGGCGACCGTGACGACCTCTGCGTGGTCGGAGACGACTACCAGTCCATCTACGGCTTCACCGGCGCGACTCCCGAGTACCTGCTCGGCCTCGCGGAGCGGTTCCCGCACGCGACGGTGATCAGGCTCGAGGAGAACTATCGTTCGACACCGCAGGTGCTCGAGCTCGCGAACCGTCTCGTCCCGCAGCTCGGCGGCGCGGAAAAGACGTTGCGCGCGGTGCGTCCCGCCGGTCCGGAGCCGGTGGTGAGACCCTTCGCCGCGGAAACGGCCGAGGCGGCGTTCCTCGTCGAGCGGATCCGAGCTGCCGGTTGTCCGCTCGAGGAGATCGCCCTGCTCTGCCGCACCCACCAGCGCCTCGCCGACTTCGAGGAGGTGCTGCACGAGGCCGGGATCCCCTCGCAGGGGGCCGCCTTCCTGGAGCGGGAGGCGGCGCGGCGGCTGCTCCGCAGGCTCGACCCGTCCGGCCCGGCCGCGCAGGTTCGGGCGCTCGCGCTCGACGCGGGCTGGCTTCCGCAGCCGCCCGACAAGATCGGCGAACGGGAGCAGACCCGCCAGAACGACCTCGCCCGGCTCGTCCGGCTCGCGGAGGAGCTGGGCGGTACCGGCGCCGAGCTCCGCGCCGAGCTCGAGCGGCGATTCGGTCCGGCTGGCGGCGCGCGCCGCGGCGTGCATCTGCTCACCTACCACGGCGCGAAGGGGCTCGAGTTCGAGGTCGTCCTGCTCCCGCGGCTGGAGGAGAAGGAGCTGCCCTCGAAGCAGGCCAGACGACCCTCCGAGGTTGCCGAGGAGCGGCGCCTCTTCTACGTGGGCATGACGCGGGCGCGGCGGGATCTCGCGGTCACGTGGGTCGGGAAGCCGAGCCGGTTCCTGCTCGAGCTCGATGCGGTCACCGCCGTGGTCGCCTTCGAGCCTCCGGCAGGATTCGAGCCGCTGAAAGCGTGGCGCCTGCGCCGGGCGAAGGCGGACGACGTGCCCGCCTACGTCGTCTTCCACAATTCGACACTGGAGGAGATCGCGGGCCGCAGGCCGCGGAGCCTCGCCGAGCTGGGCTCCGTGCCCGGCGTCGGCCCGGCGAAGCTCGAGCGCTACGGCGAGGAAGTGCTAGCCGTGCTGGCCGAGCAGTAGGTCGAGGAGGGCGTTCGGGTCGCGTCGCAGCCGCTCGCGGCGCGGCGGGAGCGCGTCGAGGTCGAGCCCGGCAGCTTCGGTCAGGCGCACGAGGCGGCCGTCGGCGATCAGCTGCTCGTCGACGGCGCCGAGCCGGCCGCCGAACGTCGTGTAGACCGGGACGCCGAGGGCGACCGCCTCCCGATTCATCGTCCCTCCCGCGGAGACCACAGCTGCGGCGGCCGCGATCAGGCTCTGCGCGTCCACCGCCCGCTCCGGGACGACGAGCGACGGAAGGTCGAGATCCCGGATCCGCTCCCGCTGCTCGTCCGTTCTCGGCAGGACGACCGCTTGGATGCGCTCGTCCCGCCCGACCCGCTCCAGCACGTCGAGGAAGAGGGGGTTGCCGTGCCGGTGGTAGAGCGAGACCTCGGGCGGCGTGCGCACGACGACGAGCATTCGCGTCGGATCGACGCCGATGTGCTCCGGCGTCAGGAGGTCGGGCTCGAAGTCGGCGAGGTAGTACTCCTCCTTCAGGCCCGGATACGTCTGCAGCTTCGGAGGGCGAGCACCGTAGCGGGCGAGGCGCTCGGGCGGGATCGCGTCGGGAACGACGATGCGGGTCGCAGCCCGGCAGCCGAGCTGGTGCTGGAGCCAGGCGAACTCGTAGTCGAAGCTGGTCGCGCTCGGGATCCCGAGGCTTCGCGCGGTGAGCGTCAGGTCGTGCGAGCCGTGTGTGAGCGCCACATCGAATCGCCGGCCCTGGGCCCAGCGGCGCAGCGCCGCGAGCCGGGAGAGCTCGACGCGCGCCTTGCCGAGCGCCGAGCGGCCCCCGTGGCGCCCGATCACCCGGGCCTCGATCCCGTGCAGCTCGAGGAGCTCGAGCGTCTGCGCGTACCGGCGCGCGGTCACCTCGACCTCGGCCCCACGCCCGCGGAGCAGGGCGATCAGCGGACGGAAGACGAGCACGTGCGGCGAGTTGGTCAGGTCGACCCAGACGCGCATTCCGCCAGCCACTCTAACGCTGCCGCTGGATAAGCTTCACTTATATGGATACCCGCCAGCTCGCCGCGTTCTGCACGGTCGTCGAGCGCCGCAGCTTCTCCGAGGCGGCGGCGCGGCTCGGGGTGACGCAGCCCGCCGTCAGCCAGCAGGTCCGCTCGCTCGAGCAGCGCCTCGGCGCCCAGCTCCTCGACCGGTCCGGCCGCCGCGTCGAGCCGACGGAGGCGGGACGCCGCCTGTACCGCGGCGCGCAGAAGCTGCTCGCGTTCGAGGAGCAGCTCCTCGAAGACGTCGGCGAGCCTGACGGCCCGCTCCGGGGGACGCTCGAGATCGGCGCTTCGACCGGGCCCGCAGCGATCGTCCTCCCGCTCCTCCTCTGCGAGTTCCAGCGCTCGAATCCCGAACTCCGTGTCGAGCTGTCGGTCTTCGATACGCAGTCGATCGTCGATCTCGTCGCCGAGAGGCGCCTCGAGCTGGGGATCGTCGGCGCCGCGCGGCGTCACCGCTCGGTCACCTTCGAGCCGTTCTTCCGCGACGAGGTGATTCTCGCCTGTCCGCCCGGGCACGCGTTCGCCGGGCGGGCGGTCGCGCTGGCCGAGCTCGCCCGCGGGCCGCTGATCCTGATGCAGCACGGTGCCGGCGTCCGCCAGATGGTCGAGGACGAGCTGCGGCGAAGCGGCCGCAAGGTGCGCGACCTCGACGCTTCGCTCGAGCTCGGCCTGCAGGAGTCGGTTCGGAGCGCGGTCCAGGCCGGCTACGGCGTCGCGTTCATCTCGAGACGCGCCGTCGAGTCCGAGCTCGCGTCGGGGTCTCTCGCCGAGGCGCGCGTCCAGGGGCTCGACCTCGCCCGCGACATCTCGATCGTGCGCGCCCATGGTCGCGCGGGGTCGCACGCCGCCCGGGCGTTTCTCGCCTTCGCGCGCGGGAAGCTGGCCGGATGATCGTCCGCTGGGGACTCGTGGAGCTTCCGGACCTCCTCGCCGACCTCGGGATCGAGCGTCCGCTCCTCGTCGCCGGGCCACGCTGGGACTTGCTCGCGATCCCGGCCGCGGCACGCTGGAGCGAGATTCCCTCCGACCGGATCGCCGTCCCGCGCCGGGTCGACGGGATCCTCGCCGTCGGCGGCGGCAGTGCGATCGACACCGGCAAGGCCGCGTCCGCCGCCTCGGCGCTGTTCCTCGTCTCGGTTCCGACCACGTACTCCGGAGCCGAGTGGACCGACTTCTTCGGCGTCCGAACGGCGAAGCGTCGCCAGGTCGGCGGGGGCTCGGGCGCCCGGATCGCCGGCATCGTCTACGAGCCCGAGCTGACCCTCGACCTGCCGAGGGCAGAGAGCGGCGGAACTGCGATGAACGCGCTCGCCCACTGCGTCGAGGCACTCTACCCGGGTGAGCTCGAAGAGGCGCGCCGAGGTGCCGCCGGAATCGACCGCTGGCTTCCACCGGTGCTCGCCGACGGGCACGATTTCGAGGCACGGACCAAGCTGCTCGAGGCGGCGAGCGACGCCGGACAGGCGCTCGCGAAGCACGGTCTCTACCTCGCCCATGCGATGGCCCAGGCGGTGGGCGGCCGTTACGGGCTGCCGCACGGCGCGATGAACGCGATCTGCCTTCCGCCGGCGATGCGCTTCAACGCCGAGGTCGTTCCCCGGGCGATGACCGCCGTCTCCGTCGGCCGGGTCGAGGTGCTCGCGCGGCTCGCCGGCTTCGAGCGACTGCGCGACTTCGGCGTTCCGGAGGGCGGGCTCGACGAGCTCGGCGCGGCGGCGGCGGGCAGGCCCGGCGCGCGGGCCAATCCGCGCCCGGCGAGCGCAGGGGAGATCGCCGAGCTCTACCGCTCGATCTGGTAGCCGCGGAATCGGCGCCACGCAGGCGCGACGACGGGGTCGGTCAGACGGCTCAGGCGGGAGACCGCCCATTCCAGCGGTCGCCGGGCGAGCACGGCGATGCCGGTCGCCGTACCGATGCCGACCAGGAAGCTGGCGAGGATGTCGCTTGGATAGTGCACGCCCTCGAAGATGCGTCCGACCCCAATCGCGAGCGCGACGAGCAGGAACGCGATGCCGGGCCGCCAGGCGATGATCACCACGGCGAGGGCGATCGCGAACGCGACGCTCGCATGGTCGCTCGGGAACGCATTGTCCGCCGGATGGCGGGCGACGAGCACCGTCTGCTGCGGGTGGTCGACGAACGGGCGGTCCTGGTACCAGATCTTCCCGAGGATCACGTTTGCGATGATCGCGAGGACCGCCGAGCAGCCGGCCGCCGCGGTCGCCAGCTTGAGCCGCGGCGATCCACCCGGCCGGGCGAGGAGCCAGAGGAGAGCCGCGACCGCGACCAGGACGAAGATCGCGTACGAATTGAACTCGCGGACGGCGTCCTGGGCGGTCGGCTGACCGGCCAGTTGATGGTTGAGTGCATGGAAGATCCGCCAGTCCACGATCGCGCAGTCTACGCTCCCCGGAGACATAAGTGGCAGTGATTCTCGGAATTAGTTACGCTATTGCTGCGATGGCCGTCCGCGACCTGTTCGACGTGCTCGTGCTCGGCAGCGGCGCCTCAGGCCTCGCGGCGGCCGTGTCGGCGGAGCGAGCCGGAGCTCGTGTCGCCCTGGCGACGAAGGGCACCCTCCAATCCTGCAACTCCGCCAAGGCGCATGGCGGCATCCAGGCGTCGTTCGGCGAGGACGACTCGCCGGAGATCCACGCCGCCGATGTCTGGCAGAGCTCGCACGAGACCGCGGACCGTCGTCTGGTCGAGGTGTTGACCGGGGAGGCGCAGGGCGCGATCCGCTGGCTCGAGGAGCTCGGCGTCGAGTTCACCCGGGAGAACGGCGGCTACCGCCTCGCCCGGTGCGGGGGCGCGACGCGCAAGCGGCTGCTCCAGGTCGGCGACCGCACCGGGCACGCGATCACCACTGCCCTGCGCGAGGCCTGGGAGGCAGGCGGCGGCACCACGTTCGCGAGGAGTCCGCTGATCGGCCTCGAGCCGGCGGCGAACGGCTGGTGGGCGCGATGCGGCGACCACGAGCTCGACGCCGGTGCGGTCGTCCTCGCGGCGGGCGGGCGCTGCTTCCGGGAGGCGGAGGAGCGCGGGGAGCTCTCCACGAACCATCCCGGCGCGACCGGCGAGGTGACCCGGATCGCGCTCGACCTCGGGGCCGACGCCCGCGACCTCGATGCGCTCCAGTACCACCCGAACGGCGGCGCCTGGCCGCCGAACATGCAGGGCTACTCGATTCCGGAGACGACACGTGCATACGGCGCCGTGCTGCTGAACGGGCACGGCGAGGAGTTCACCGACTCCCTCGGGCCGCGCGACGCCGTCTCGCAGGCGATCGTCGAGGAGGTCGAGAAGGGAAACGGCGTCCGGACGCCCGACGACCGGCCGGCTGTCCTCCTCGATACGACGCGGATCCCGGAGGCGGACGCAGAGGTGTCGCTGCCGTACATGCTCCGGCGCTACCGGGCGGCGGGAATCGACCCCCTGGCCGAGCCGATCTTCACCTACCCTGTCCTCCACTACCAGAACGGCGGGCTCGTGATCGACACCGACTCCGCGACCACGCTCGAGGGCCTGTATGCCTGCGGCGAGATCGCCGGCGGAACGCACGGGCGCAACCGCATGATGGGCAATTCGCTGCTGGAGTGCTGCGTCTTCGGGCGCAGGGCGGGCAGGGCGGCGGCCGAAAGGAGCATGAACTGACCACAGCGATCGAGACCGACCTGTACGGCGCCGTCGAGGACGCCGCCGCCTATCTGTACGTCTGGGCGCTCAAGGACATCCCGCAGGACCTCCGGGACGCGCTGGCCGACGCCGCCGGACGCGAGACGAGCGTCCCCGGACAGCGTGTTCTCTCGACGATCCTCCGGAACATCGAGATCGCCGACTCGGAGAAGAACCTCGTCTGCCAGGACACCGGGATCGCCGTGTACACCTGCCGTGTCGGCGAGCGCTTCCCGCTTCATCCGGTGCGGATCTACCAGGCGCTGAAGGCGGGGACGGAGCGGGCCACCATCGAGCACCCGCTGCGCTCGAACGCGGTGCACACGATCACGCGCGAGAACACCGGCCCGAACACCGGCCATCGGCTGCCGATCGTCCACTGGGAGTTCATCGCCGACTGGGACGGCCTCGACGTCAAGTGCGTCCCCAAGGGGTCGGGGTCCGAGAACATGAGCTTCCTGAAGATGTGCGTCCCGGCGGACGGCGTGAAGGGGATCAAGCAGTTCGTGCTCGAGTCGATCGTCGGCGCCGGCGGCAAGCCGTGCCCGCCGGGGATCGTCGGGGTCGGGATCGGCGGTTCCGCCGACTACGCGATGTATCTCGCCAAGGAGGCGATCGCACGGCCGATCGGCACGCGCAACTCCGACCCGCACGTGGCGAAGCTCGAGGAGGAGCTCTTCGGCCTCCTGAACGAGACCGGGATCGGCCCGATGGGCCTCGGCGGCGACGTCACCGTCCTCAACTGCCACATCGAGCACGCAGACACGCACATGACCCTGAACCCGGTCGCGGTCAACTACCAGTGCTGGGCGGCGCGCCGCGCCTCCGCGCACATCACCGCGACGGGCGACGTCGACTACGACCGGGAGGCCTGAGGTGGTCGCGATCCTGTGGACGAATCGTCACGCAAGCGTTTCGACCCCGGTCTCAGAGACCGGGTTGGAAACGTCACGAGGAAGGGCACGGCTCTGATGGCCACGCACGAAGTCACGTTCCCGATCGCGGACGAGGCGGACATCCTCGAGCTCCGGGCCGGCGACGAGGTCGTCGTCCAGGGGCACATCATCGGGATCCGCGACCGGACGCAGATTAGGATCTTCGACCAGGGCGTCGAGCCGCCGATGGAGCTGCGCGGCGCCTTCCTGCTCCACACCGCGCCGAACGTCCGCAAGATCGGCACAGATTCGGAGGGTAGGGGCCGCTACGAGAAGCTCTGCATCGGGACGACGACGTCGGCGCGGATGGTGCGGTTCACCGAGCCGCTCGGCGCCCGGTACGGCGTGCGGGCGATCTGCGGCAAGGGCGGCTTTCCAGACGAGGCGATCGAGCCGATGCAGCGGCTGGGCATGGTCTACTTCGCGATCGTCGGCGGCGCCGCGGCGCTCGAGACGACGCAGATCGAGGAGATCGAGGAGGTCGCCTGGGAGGAGCTGATGCCCGAATGCCTCTGGAGGTTCCGCGTCAAGGACTTCGGGCCGCTCACGGTCGGGATCGACGCCCACGGCAACTCGCTCTACCACGACGTCCAGGCGGCGGCCGAGGAGAAGCTGAAGGAGCTCTATGCCCGCCTTTGATCTCGGCCTCGTCCGCGACGGCGGCCTCACGCACGTGCTCGACAAGGGCCTCGGCCCGCGCGCGTGGGAGGACGTGCTCGAGACCGCCGGCGACTACATCGACATCGTCAAGCTGGGCTGGGGCACGTCGTTCGTGACCGGGAACCTGACCCGCAAGCTGGACGTGCTGAAGGAGAAGCCGGTCGTGATCGGCGGTACCTTCTTCGAGGTCGTCTACGTCAAGGACAAGCTCGAGGAGTACAAGACCTGGCTCGGTGATCTCGGCCTGACGCACGTCGAGATCTCCGACGGCACCGTCGCGATCCCGCGCGAGCGGAAGCTCGAGCTGATCGCGGAGTTCGCGGAGGACTTCACCGTGCTCTCCGAGGTCGGCTCGAAGGATTCCGACGTCGTGTTCGCCCCGTACCAGTGGGTGCAATGGCTGAAGGAGGAGAAGGACGCCGGCGCCTGGAAGGTGATCACCGAGGCGCGCGAAGGCGGCTCCGCGGGGATCTTCCGCAAGGACGGCGACATGCGCACCGGCCTGATCGACGAGATCGCCCACGAGATCGACTTCCACGACATCGTCTGGGAGGCGCCGACGAAGTCGAGCCAGGCCTGGTTCGTGCAGCACTTCGGCCCCGAGGTGAACCTCGGCAACATCCCGCCGGACGAGGTGATCCCGCTCGAGACGCTGCGACTCGGACTGCGCGGGGACACGCTCAAGGAGATCCTGCTTGGCGACGCCGAGCCTGCAACTCCCTGACGAGACGATCGCGGCCGAGGAGCTGCTCGTCTGGGCGTACGAACGGTTCGGCGATCGCCTCTGCCTGACCTGCTCGTGGCAGAAGCAGTCGTCCGTGCTCGTGCACATGGTCGCGGAGCTCGGGCTGCCGATCGACATCGTCGAGCTCGACACACAGCTCTTCTTCCGTGAGAGCTACGAGACGAGAGACCGGCTCGTCGAGCGCTACGACCTGACCCTGATCCGGCCCGATGTGATCACGGTCGCCGAGCAGCACAAGCGCGAGGGCCCGAACCTCTGGGAGCGCGACCCCGACCGCTGCTGCCACATCCGCAAGGTCGAGCCGCTGCTCGAGGCGCTCGGCCCCTACGACGCCTGGGCGTCGGGCATCCGCCGCGACCAGTCGCCGAGCCGGGCAGCGACGCCCAAGGTGCAGTGGTCGGAGCGCTACGGCGTCTGGAAGCTCCATCCGCTCGCCGACTGGGACGAGCAGCGCGTCTGGGCCTACATCCAGGTGAACGAGATCCCCTACAACCCGCTGCACGAGACGGGCTACCGGTCGATCGGCTGCATTCCCTGCACCCGGCCGACCTCGCCCGAGGAGGAGGAGCGCGCAGGCCGCTGGGCCGGCTCCGACAAGCTCGAGTGCGGCCTTCATCCGGTCGCCGGCGCGCCCGAATGAAGGCTAGAAACCCGAAAGGAGCAACGATCGAATGAGTCAGTCCCCTAACCGATCTGCGGAGCAGATTGGCAGCCACATCTACGCGCACGAGCACCCCGAATCCGGCCGCGTCCGGGACGGCGGCTTCACGCTCTGGTTCACCGGGCTCTCGGGGGCCGGCAAGTCGACGATCGCCCATCTGGTCGGGCCCGAGCTCGACCGCCGCGGCCTCGTCGTCGAGTACCTGGACGGCGACACCGTCCGCACCCACCTGTCGAAGGGTCTCGGCTTCTCGAAGGAGGACCGCGACACGAACATCGAGCGCATCGGCTGGGTCGCCTCCCGGCTCACCCGGCAGGGCGGCGCCGTGATCGCGGCCGCGATCTCCCCGTACGAGGAGACGCGGCGGAAGGTGCGGGGCATGGTCGAGGAGTTCGGCGCGTTCGTCGAGGTGCACATCAAGGCATCCGTGGACGAGTGCGCGCGCCGCGACGTCAAGGGGCTGTACGAGAAGGCCTTCGCCGGCGAGATCAAGGGCTTCACCGGCGTCGACGACCCGTACGAGGAGCCCGCCGATCCGGAGCTCGTCGTCGACACCGAGGCGCACGGCCCCGATGAGTCGGCCGCGCTGATCCTCGCCAGGCTCGAGGAGCTCGGGCTCGTCCCGTCGCGGGTGACGGCGTGAGCGCCGTCTCGGCGCGAGAGCGGCTGATCAGGCCGCACGGCGGGGAGCTCGTCGACAGGCTGGGTGAGCGTCCCGAGGGCGTCGAGGACCTGGCGACGCTGACGCTGACCTCGCGTGAGGTGTCCGACCTCGAGCTGATCGCCGTCGGTGCGCTCTCCCCGCTCGACGGCTTCATGGGGCGGGACGACTACGAGCGCGTCGTCGAGGAGATGCGGCTCGCGAACGGCCTCGTGTGGTCGCTGCCGGTCTGCCTCGGGGTCGAGGCGGCGCCCGACGGCGACCGCGTCGCGCTCGCGGACGAGTCGGGCCGGCTGCTGGCCGTGCTCGACATCGAGGAGGCGTACCCGTACGACCGGGAGCGGGAGGCCGAGCGGTGCTATCGCACTACCGACACCGAGCACCCGGGCGTGGCGCGCCTGTTCGGGCAGCATCCGCTCTACCTCGCCGGGCGCGTGACCGTGTTCGACCGCGTCCCGCCGGGCTTCCCCGAGCTCGCGCTGGATCCGGCCGAGACCCGGGCCGCGTTCGCCGAGCGGGGCTGGAAGCGCGTCGTCGGCTTCCAGACCCGCAATCCGATCAACCGCGCGCACGAGTACCTGACGAAGGTCGCGCTCGAGACGGTGGACGGCCTCCTGATCCACCCACTCGTCGGCGACACGAAGTCGGACGACGTGCCGGCGGCGACGCGAGTCGAGTGCTACCGCGTACTCGTCGACGGCTACTACCCCGCCGACCGCGTCGTCGTCTCGGCGTTCCCGGCCGCGATGCGCTACGCGGGCCCCCGCGAAGCGGTCTGGCACGCGATCTGCCGGAAGAACTACGGCTGCTCCCACTTCATCGTCGGCCGCGACCACGCGGGTGTCGGAAGCTACTACGGCACCTACGACGCACAGCTGATCTTCGACGAGTTCGAGCCGCACGAGCTCGACATCGAGCCGATGTTCTTCGAGCACTCGTTCTGGTGCAAGGCCTGCGGCTCGATGGCCAGCGCGAAGACGTGCCCGCACGGCGGGGACGACCACGTCTTCCTGTCGGGGACGAAGGTGCGCGAGCTCCTGGCCACCGGCGAGAAGCCGCCCATCGAGTTCAGCCGGGCTGAAGTGGCGAACGTGCTCATCGACTACTACGGCACAATTGCCGGTGGTTAGGAAATGCGCCTGGGCGCCTTTCTAGGCCACGGTTCTCGCCGGAGGCGAGGAGCGTGACCTGGCAGTTCGTCCTCACCGGTCTTCTGATCGGCGTCCTCGTCGGGATGACCGGCATGGGCGGCGGCTCGCTGATGACCCCGATCCTCGTGATCGTGTTCGGGTTCAAGCCGACGCTCGCGGTGGGGACAGACATCCTGCATGGTGCGATCTTCAAGACCGTGGGGGCGATCCGGCACCGGCAGCTCGGGACGGTGCACGCCCGGCTCTCCGGCTGGATGCTCGCGGGGAGCGCGCCGGCTTCGATCGGCGGCGTCGCTCTCGGCACGCATCTGAAGAGCCACCAGCAGCTGATGAACTACCTCCTCGGCGCCGCGCTTCTGTTCGGCGCCTGCGGGCTCGTCGCGAAGAGCCTGGTGCGCAAGAAGGTGATCGGCGACGACGACCGCTTCGACATGGTGACGAGAGACCGTCTCGCCGCGATCGCGATCGGCCTCGTTGGCGGGTTCATCGTCGGGCTGACCTCGGTCGGAAGCGGGACGTTCTTCGGGTTGACGATGCTCTTCGTCTTCCCTCTGCGCGCGCACAAGGTCGTCGGGACGGACATCATGCACGCGGCGGCGCTCCTCTACGTCGCCGGCTTCGGCCACATCGTCGCCGGAAACGTGGACATGCACGCCGTCGGCTGGCTCCTGATCGGCTCGATCCCGGGGGTGCTGATCGGGAGCCACTACTCGGTCCGGCTGCCCGAGGCGGTCCTGCGGCTGACGCTCGCGAACGTCCTCGCGATCAGCGGCCTGAGGCTCGTGAACGTCCCGAACGTGTGGCTCGTCGTCGCGCTCGGCGTCTCCGCGGTCGTGATCGTCTGCGTGCTCCTGCGCTGGCAGCAGCAGCGCCAGCAGCGGCTTGCGTCCTTCGGCGAGACCTAGCCCACTAGCATTGCGGGGCCGTGCCCCGGTTGCTCTCGACCCTCCTCGTCGTCGCGCTGCTCGGTGGCACGGCGGCGGCCTTCGCCGTCACCCAGGGGCTGAAGATCGAGCCGAGCCCGATCCTCGCACCACGCATCGCGAAGGTGTTCTCCCCCGTCTGCGACTGCGAGAGCCGGGTGGCGACGATCCAGTTCACGTTGCGGAAGCCAGACCGCGTGCGGCTCCAGATCGTCGGCGACGGTCGTGTCGTGCGCACGCTCGTTCCGGGCCGGCGACTGCGGAGCGGAACGGTCACATACACCTGGAACGGGCTGGACGATCGCGGCCGGTTCGTGCCGCAGGGTGTCTACAAGCCTCGCGTGCACCTCACCGGCCAGCACAAGACGATCGAGCTCCCCAACGAGATGCGGGTGGACACGACCGCTCCCGTGATCTCGCTCGTCTCGGTGTCGCCGCGCGCGATCTCGCCCGACGGAGACGGGCACGGAGAGCGGGTCACGGTCCACTATGCGACGAACGAGCCGGCGCACGCGATCCTGCTCGTGGACGGCAGGCTGGTGATCTTCACCCTGCGCCAGCTGGAGCGATCGAGCGTCGCCTGGAACGGGCGTGTCGGCGGAGTGGTCGCCGCCCCCGGCGTCCACCGGTTGCAGCTCGCGGCCGAGGACCGCGCCGGCAACGTGTCGTCGCCCGGCCGGGCGTTCGACGTCGTCGTGCGCTACGTCGCCCTCGCCAGGGCGAGGATCGAGGCGACGGCCGGTACGCGGTTCGGCGCGCGCGTCTCCGCCGATGCCCGCGTTCGCTGGCGGCTCGGCGCACGGACCGGAGCCGCGGCTCCGGGATCGATCGTCCTGCGCGCGCCGTCCACGCCGGGCAGGTACACGCTGACCGTCGCCGTCGGCGCCCACCGGGACCGGGCGGCGGTGATCGTGAGGCCTCGGAGGTGACCGGCGACCTCGCCCGCGTGGGCGGCCCGCTCGCCACCGCCGGCCTCGCGCTGCTCTTCACGGGGACGCGCCGCGAGCTGCGCGTCGGAGGCCTCGTCGCGTGGGCGGTGGGGTGCGGCCTCCTGGCCGTCTACGTCGCCCCCTCGGGGCACACCCGCGTGTACGCGGCCGGCGCGGTCGTCGGTGCCGGAGGGGCGGTCGGCCTCGCCGTCCTTCTCCGTCGCTGGCCGTGGCTGGTCGCCGTCCTCGCGCTCGCGTGCGTGCCGGCCCGGATCCCCGTCCACGTGGGCTCGACCGACGCGAACCTGTTGCTGCCGCTGTACCTCGTCGTCGGCGCCGCGGGCCTGCTGCTCGGCTGGGAGCTCGCCCGGGGCGATACGCGCAGGCGCGAGCTCGGCCCGCTCACGTGGCCGCTCGCGGGGCTCGTCGCCTGGACGGGGCTTTCGCTCGCCTGGACCGAGGACCTGCACGAAGGCGCGGTCGCGCTGATCTTCTTCTGGCTTCCGTTCGGTCTGCTCGCACTCGTCCTCGCCAGGCTCGCGTGGAGCCGCCGCTGGCTCTCGTTCCTCTACCTGCAGCTCGTGCTGATGGCGGTCGCCTTCGCGGCGATCGGGGTCTACCAGTACGCGACGCGCGACGTGTTCTGGAACCCGAAGGTGATCGTCGGCAACGCCTACGCCCCGTTCTACCGGGTCAACTCCGTCTTCTACGACCCGTCGGTGTACGGCCGGTTCCTCATCGTCGCGATTCTCGCCGCGCTCGTGATCGTGCTCTACCACCGCGAGCGCCGCGCCGCGTACGGAGCCACGGCCGCGATCGCCGCGATCTGGGTCGGCCTGCTCTTCTCGTTCTCGCAGTCGAGCTTCGCGGCGCTGATCCTCGGCACGGCGGTCGTCGCCGCGTTCACCTGGCGGTGGCGGGCGGGGCTTGCGCTCGGCCTCGTGTCGGCGGTGATCGCGGCGGTCGCCCTCGGCACCCCCCACATCAGGCACTCGCTCCTCCGCGAGTCGGGGAGCGGCCTGAACAAGGCGTCGAGCGGCCGCGCCCGGCTCGTCACGCAGGGGCTCCGGATCGCCCTCCACCATCCGGTCGAGGGGGTCGGGATCGGCGGGTTCAAGCGGGCGTACGCCGACCGGGTCGGGCTGAAGGGACGAGAGCCGAAGAAGGCGGCATCGCACAACACCGCCGTCACGGTCGCCGCCGAGACCGGCGTTCCCGGGCTCGCGCTCCTCGTCTGGCTCGTCGGCGCCGCGCTCGTCGTCACCCTCCGCCGGGCCGCCGGATCGTTCAAGGGCCGCGTCTCCCTCGTCGTCGCGGCCGGGCTGGCGGCGATCGGGCTACACAGCCTGTTCTACAACGCGCTCTTCGAGGATCCGACGTTCTGGGGGTTGCTGGGGCTGACCGCGCTCTGCTCCGGTCTTCCGGTCCGCCGCTGGACGGCGCCGCGCGGAGCGGCGGCGAGCCCGGAGCCGTCCGAGGCGAAGGCGAAGGTGACTGCGTGATCGAGTCCTGGCAGCGGGTGGTCGTGCTCGCCCCCCACACCGACGACGGTGAGTTCGGCTGCGGCGGGACGATGGTCCGCCTGGTCGAGGGCGGCGCGGAGGTGCGGTACGTGGCGTTCTCGATCGCGACGAAGTCCCTGCCCGAGGGGTTCGCTCCGGACACGCTCGCGCGGGAGGTCCGGGAGGCGACGGCAGAGCTCGGAATCCCCACGGAGAACCTGACCGTCCACGACTTCGAGGTGCGGACGTTTCCGGACCGCCGGCAGGACATCCTCGAGCTCCTGATCGCGCTCTGGGAGGACTGGCGTCCGGATGCCGTCTTCCAGCCCAGCCTGCACGACATCCATCAGGACCACCAGGTGGTCGCGGCCGAGGGCCTGCGGGCGTTCAAGCGGACGACGATCCTCGGCTACGAGATCCCCTGGAACAACTTCGACTTCTCCTACCAGTGGTACTCCGCCCTGGAGAAGTCCCACGTCGAGCGCAAGGCGGCCGCCCTCGCCAGATACGCCTCGCAGCAGCACCGGCGGTACGCGGACCCGGACTACATCTGGAACCTCGCCCGCATGCACGGGATCAACGTCAACCGCGAGTACGCCGAGGTGTTCCAGGTCTACCGCGTGGTCTCCTGAGGTGGTTGCTCGGCTGTAACGGTCGCCGTCGCCGCGACAGATACAAGGTGAGATGCAGCGTCCGGCCAAGGAGCGATTCCAAGAGATCTACCGCCGTTCGCGATCAGCTGCGAACCCACAACGAACGGTCTCTCGGGCTGCATGAAAGTGGTAGTCCTGCTTGCATGAAAGTGGGATCATCGTACGCATGATTGCGGGAATGCCATGGCTTCATACCGTGCGCGCCTGATCGATCCGTCGCTCTCGTCCTTGCTCCACGCCTTGCCGGCCGTCCTGGTGGTCGGTCCGCGAGCCGCCGGCAAGACCACGACCGCACGACGGCATGCGGCAGAGCTCGTCCGCCTCGACCGCGCCGCAGAGGCTGCGCCCTTCCGGGCCGACCCCGACGCCGCGCTCCGCACCGTCGCCGAGCCAACGCTCCTCGACGAGTGGCAGGCCGTCCCGGAGGTCCTCGGAGCCGTCAAGCGCGCCGTCGACGACCGGCCGCACCCCAACCGCTTCCTCCTCACGGGATCGGTCAGCGCCGGGCTGGACCCGTCCATCGAGCCGTGGGCCGGGACGGGCCGCCTCGTCCGACTCTCCCTCTACGGAATGAGCGTCCGCGAGCAGCTGGGAGCGACTGCCGGCGAGAGCTACTTCGACAGGCTCATCGCTTCGCACCCGCTGAACGTCCCGCGCGACACTCCGGACCTAAGGGACTGCGCATAAATAATCGCGTGGTTTGGGGAAGGGTCCGTGGTGGCGGCGGCGAATATGGTTGTGTGGCGGACGAGGCGGCGGTCGGCGATCGGTTCCGGCTTTTGGCGGGCGAGTTGGACGAGCGCGGCTTG
>JBBRXG010000045.1:0-22265 GCA_038248655.1 Gaiellales bacterium | reverse complement strand
CCGCTGATGGCACGATCGCCTGGTCGTGGGAGGGCGAGCACCCCGGTGTCATGCCTCCCGTGAGCCTGATCTACGACGCCATCGAGGCGCTCGGCTGGTAACCAGCCCCGGTCGGGGGGGGCGCGGCCGCCCACACGGGCGGGCGGGACTGCTCCTCGACCGCCCCACGGTGGAAGACCTCTCCTTCCACCGCAGCACGCTCGGCCACCGCCCGCTCGTCCTCCGGCAGGCGATCGAGACGCGCGGCGAGCAGCGCCTCCAGGGTCGGCGCGCCTCGGCCGGCAGCTCGGACTCGGCGAGCAGGCTCTCGACAAGCCGGCCCGACTCGGCGGGGCGCAACGGCGCGAGGCGCAACACGGGCCAGTCGGGCCGCTGATCGACGAGCTCGGAGCGCCCGAGGCCGAGGATCAGAATCGCGCCGCCGGCACGCTCGGCGGCGCCCTCGACGAGATCGAGGAACGCAGGTTCCGCCCAGTGGAGATCCTCGAGCTGGACGACGAGCGGCCGCCTCTGCGCCAGCGTCTCGAACAGCCGGCGAGCGGCCCACGCGATCTCGTCCGCGGACGCCGCACCGACACCGAGGCCGACCGCCTGTGCAAGCGCCGACGCTGCTTCCTGGCCGCGGTCGGCGTCCGCCAGGAGCGCGACGACGCTCTCGAGCGCACCTTCCGTCGAGACTGTCTCCTGGAGCCCTGTCGCCTGCTCGAGGATCTCGCGCAACGGCCAGTACGTCGTCCCCTCCCGTAGGAGAGGCAGCGGCCGGAGATCATGGTCGCCTCGCCGGCCAGGGACGCCGACAGCTCGTCGGCGAGCCTCGACTTGCCGACGCCCGGCTCGCCGACGAGGGCAACGAACCTGCAGGAGTCCCGGGCGACCGCCTCGTCGAACGCCCGGCGGAGCGCGGCGAGCTCCGGCTCGCGGCCGATCATCGGGACGTCTAGACGCCCCGCGCGCGGAGCGCGCGCGCCTCGAACCGAGAGCAGCCGAACCGCACGGACCGGCGCCGATTTTCCCTTCGCCGGAATCGGGTCGACGGGCTCGACCTCGACCACGTCGCGGACGAGCCTGTGGGTGCTCTCGCCGAGGAGCGTCTCGCCGGCGGCTGCGTGCTGCTCGAGACGGGCGGCGACGTTCACGGCGTCGCCGACCACCACGCTCTGCCGGGCGCTGGCGTCGCCGGTGACCACCTCGTCCGTGTTCAGGCCGATGCGCAGCGCGATCCCGCGGCCGTGGCGGGCTTCGAGCTCCCGATTGAGCTCGGCCATCCCCGCCTGGAGCTCGGACGCGGCGCGGACGGCCCGGGCGGCGTCGTCCTCGTGGGCGACCGGCACGCCGAAGACCGCAACGACGGCGTCGCCGACGAACTTCTCGACCACGCCCCCGTGGCGTTCGATCGCGGCCCGCGACCGCTCGAAGTAGCTGACCATGATCTCGCGGACGGCCTCGGCGTCGACCCGCTCCGCCAGCGCCGTCGAGCCGACGACGTCGCAGAAGAGGAGCGTCGCAACCTTGCGCCGCTCGGGCCGGCGCGCCACGACCGGCTCGCCGCAGCTCGAGCAGAATCGCGCGCCCGCGGCGTTCTCGTTGCCGCACTCCGCGCAAGCGGCCATGACCCGAAAGCGTACGTGAGCGATCGCCACGTCGTTCCCGCGCGCCGTGGACGAGAGGTAGCGGGATTTGTCATCCCCTCCGCAGCTCCTCGAGCCGGGCGTCCGAAAGTTGCCCATCCCGATTCGGTATGCTTCATGCATGTCTCAGCAGATAGCGATTCGACTCCCAGAAACCGACCTGGGCGCGCTCGACGACGCGATCGCGCGCGGGCGCTTCCCGAACCGCGCGGCGGCGCTGCGCGAGGGCCTTCGGCGGTTGCTGCACGAGGAACGCGAGCGCGAGATCGAGGGGGCCTACCGCCGCGGGTACGGAGCTCAGCCCCAGGAGGAATGGATCGGCGAGGCCGGACTCGCCGCCTTTGCCGACGCGATCGCGGCCGAGAAGGACCGCGAGCCGCTTTGAACCGAGGCGACGTCTACGACGTCGATCTGCCCGGAGGGAGGCATCCGGCAGTGATCGTGACGCGTGATCGGGCGATCACACACCTTCGCAACGTCTGCGTGGTCGCAGTGACCAGCACGATCCGCGGCCTCCCCACGGAGGTCCCGCTCGGGCAGGCTCAGGGCCTGGCTCGGGACTGCGTCGCCAACTGTGACAACATCTTCACGATCCCGAAGCGAGCGCTTACGCACGCTCGCGGCTCGCTGGGGACTGAAGAGCGACGCGAGCTGAACACGGCCCTCCGGATCGCGCTCGACCTCGACTGAACCATCGGTGCCTGAAGCGGCGCAAGGTCGGGAGAGCCCGAGGCTGTCCCTGGGGCTCTACGCGCCGGCCACCCCGAACCGCTGGGCCGCCCGCGCCCTCGCGCGCGCGGCCTCGACCTCCCGGTCCCGCGGCGGCGCGTGCGTCACGAGCGAGGCGAGCAGCCTGCTCGACGCCTGCGCGACCTCGTCGACAGCCCGCACGAACGCGGCCTCGTTCACCGTCGACGGCTTCGCCTGACCACTGATCTTGCGGACGTACTGGAGCGCGGCCGCCTCGATCTCCTCCTCCGTGGCGGGCGGGTCGAAGTTGTAGAGCGTGCGGATGTTCCGACACATGGGCCCTCCTCTTCGGTGGCGGTCGTCAGAGCCTACGCCTGGTCCGGCAATTGCGGCGGGAGCGAGCTGCCGCGACCATGTCGCGGATCGAGCCGCCGATCGAACACCAGGACGTGACGACTATCATGGGCTTGCTTGCCGACATCCAGCACGACGTTGCGCGGATTCGACACCTACTCGAGGATAGAGGATGGCGGGGAAGAAGAAGCTCCAGAAGATGACGCCTGAGGAGATCGCACAGCGCGAGCTGCACCAGCAGTGGGCTCGCGAGCGGATCGCCTACCACGAGGCGAAGGCGCGGGAGCAAGAGGAGGCTCGCGCCCGAGATCGCTCGGACTAGGCTCAGACCGCCGTCACCGCGAGGAGCTCGCGGCGGAGCTCCTTGATCTCGTCCCGGAGCTTGGCCGCGTACTCGAACCGCAGCTCCTCGGCGGCGGTGAACATCTCCTCCTCGAGCGTGATGATCAGCCGCTCGATCTCCTCGGGTTTCATCCCCTCGACCTCGGTCTTTCCCCGCCGCCGACGGGACGGCACCGTCGGCGACTCGAGCATCAGGAACTCGGCGATGTCGGAGACGCCCTTGACGATCGATTCCGGGGTGATCCCGTGCTCCTCGTTGTAGGCGAGCTGCTTCGCCCGCCGCCGGTTCGTCTCCTCGAGCGCGCCCTGGATCGCCTCGGTGTGCTTGTCGGCGTAGAGTAGGACGCGCCCGTTCACGTGCCGTGCGGCACGGCCGATCGTCTGGATCAGCGCGGTCTTGCCGCGCAGGAAGCCTTCCTTGTCCGCGTCGAGGATCGCGACGAGCGACACCTCCGGCAGGTCGAGGCCCTCGCGGAGCAGGTTGACGCCGACGAGCACGTCGTACTCGCCCAGGCGCAGCCCGCGGATGATCTGGATCCGCTCGATCGTGTCGATCTCCGAGTGCAGGTAGCGCGCCTTGACGCCCGCCTCGAGCAGGTAGTCGGTCAGGTCCTCGGCCATCTTCTTCGTCAGCGTCGTGACGAGGACGCGCTCCCCTGCCTCCTCACGACGGCGGATCTCGTTCAGGAGGTCGTCGATCTGGTTCTTCGTCGCGCGTACCTCGACCTCCGGGTCGACGAGGTAGGTGGGCCGGATCAGCTGCTCGGCGACTACCTGCGAATGGCGGAGCTCGAACGGCCCCGGCGTTGCCGAGACGAACACGAGCTGCGGCACCCGCTGGAGGAACTCGTCGAAGCGCAGCGGCCGGTTGTCGAGCGCGGACGGGAGCCGGAACCCGAAGTCGACGAGCGTCTGCTTGCGCGAGCGGTCGCCCTCGTACATGCCACCGAGCTGCGGGACGGTCTGGTGGGACTCGTCGACGAAGACGACGAAGTCGTCGGGGAAGTAGTCGAGCAGGGTGAACGGATGCGATCCCGTCGGCCGCCCCTCGAGATGACGTGAGTAGTTCTCGATCCCCGAGCAGAAGCCGAGCTCCTGCATCAGCTCGAGATCGTACTCGGTGCGCTGCCTCAGCCGGTGGGCCTCGAGCAGCTTTCCCTGCGACTCGAACCCGCGCACCTGCTCCTCGAGCTCGTGCCGGATGTCGTCGACCGCCCGCTCGATCGTCGGGGTCGACGTCACGTACTCGGTCGCGGGCCAGATGACGAGATTGTCGAGCCGCGCGTAGATCTCGCCGGTGAGCGAGTCGAAGTGCGAGATCGACTCGACCTCGTCTCCGAAGAACGAGACGCGGTAGGCGGTCTCCGAGTTCGCCGGCTGCACCTCGACCAGGTCCCCCTTCACGCGGAAGCGGCCCCGGGCGAGAACGCTGTCGTTGCGCACGTACTGGCTCTCGATCAGCATCCTCAAGACCTCGTCGCGGTCGATCGACCCGCCGACGTCGAGGATCAGCACCCGGCCGCGCCACTCCTCCGGCGAGCCGAGCCCGTAGATGCACGAGACGGAGGCGACGACGATCACGTCGCGGCGCGTGAACAGCGCGGAGGTCGCCGCGAGCCGCAGGCGCGAGATGTCGTCGTTCCGCGAGGAGTCCTTCTCGATGTACAGATCGGCCTGCGGAACGTACGCCTCGGGCTGGTAGTAGTCGTAGTAGGAGACGAAGTACTCGACCGCGTTGTCGGGGAAGAACTCGCGGAACTCGTTGCAGAGCTGGGCGGCCAGCGTCTTGTTGTGGGCGATCACGAGCGCCGGCCGGCGCGCCTGCTCGATGATCCAGGCCATCGTCGCCGTCTTGCCGGTCCCGGTCGCGCCGAGCAGCGTCTGGTAGCGGTTCCCGGCCGCGATCGAGTCGACCAGGGTCTCGATCGCCTGCGGCTGGTCTCCGGTCGGCCGGTACGTGTCCGCGGTCTTGAACTCGCCCACCGGCGACACGGTACCTTCCGCTCTCCGCCCGGCGGCCCGGCGCCACCGGTGTTTCGCGACGCGCGGGAAGCGGGAAACGCGAGAGCGATGCCCGCGGCCTCCTCAGCGGATCGGCCTCCGCCCTACCCTGCCTACGCGGCGATCATGGGAACGTTCGTGGGGTCGCTGGCGGCGGCGGGAGCGCTGAGCCGTCTCCTCGACCGCGACCCGCAGTGTCAGAGCGCGCTCGACCTCGTCGTCCTGTCGGCGGCGACCTTCAAGACGGCCCGCACCCTCGCCTGCGACGAGGTGACGGGCTTCCTTCGCGCCCCGTTCGTCGAGGGCGAAGCGCATTCCGGCGGCGAGGAGCCGGTGGAGAGCGGCGACGTCCACCAGGCGCTCGGCGAGCTCGTCACGTGCAGCCGCTGCGTGGGCACCTGGGCGGCCGCCGGCCTCGCGGCGACGCAGGTTCTCGCGCCCCGCTTCGGCCGCCTCCTCACCTGGTCGCTCGGCGCCGCCGGGATCAACGACGTCCTCCAGGCGGGCTTCGCCGCGCTCGCGCACAAGGCGTCGGAGCTCGAGCGCGCGGCCGGGAGCCCGTAGTTGGAAACCGTCCGCTCGCGGGCATACTTGGGGCATGCGGGCAGCGGTCTTTCTCGGAGCGCTCGCGCTCGTTCTCGGGACGGGGGCGACCGCCGCTCCGCTGCCGCCGATCCTGACCGTGACGACCACGCTGCCGTTCACGGTCCGCGGGCTCCACTTCCGCCCGAACGAGCGGGTGGCGGTCTCGGTGCTCCACGGCCGATCGAGCATCCACCCCGTCCGCGCGAGCGCGACCGGCCGGTTCGTGACGCGCTTCACCGGTCTCCGGGTCGGTTCCTGCGGGCTGTACCTCGTTCGCGCGGTCGGGAGCAACGGGAGCCGGGCGGCGTGGCTCAGGCCGATGCGCTTCGCCTGCGGCGCCCAGCCGGGCCCTGCGCTCTAGCCGACCGGCTCGAGCACGACGACCGGGATTTGCCGCGAGGTCTTGCCCTGGTACGACTCGTAGGGCGGATAGATCGCGACCATCTGCGCCCAGAGGCGGTCGCGCTCCTCTCCCTCTGCGTCTCGAGCCGTCACCCGATGACGCTCGCGGCCGACAAGCATCTCCGCCTCCCGCCCCTGCAGGTTGAGATACCAGGCGGGGTGCTTCGGCGCGCCGCCCTTCGAGGCGATCACGACGTGGTCGTCTCCCGAGCGGCTGTACAGGAGCGGCGTTGTCCGGCGCTTGCCCGACTTCCGGCCGGTGACGGTCAAGAGGAGGATGGGCGCCTTCCCCATCCGGCCGCCGACCCGGCCGCCGGTAGCCCGGTAGACCGCGACGTTCAGAGCGCTCATCGCACGCATGACGAGCCGTTTCATCGACGCGCCAGGTCCCGCAGCGTGGCCTGTAGCTCGGACGCCGCCGGGCCGAGCTCGAACGAGGTCCCATCAACCGCGGTCACCGGCATCACCTCCCGTACGGACGAGGAGGTGAACACCTCCTCGGCTTCGAGCAGCTCGCCGAGAGCATAGTGGCCCTGCTCCACCCGACGGGCCGACAGCGAGGCGGCGTCGATCAGAACGGCCCTCGTCACGCCCGGGAGGATCCCGAGGTCGGTCGACGGCGTGTAGAGCGTCCGCCCCCGTCGCCACCAGACGTTCGTCATCGGCCCCTCGAGCACGACCTCGTCGTCGCGGACGAACACCGCGTCGTCGGCGGCGCGGGCACGCGCCTCGGCCTCGGCAGCCATGTTCACGGCGTAGCTCGTCGACTTCACCCCGCCGAGCAGCCACGGCGCCTCGGCTCTGACGCCGAGCAGCGAGATCAGCGCGATGCCTCGAGCGCGGCGCGCCTCGAGATCGTCCGGGAGCGAGCTGACCAGCGCGAGCGAGACCGGCCGCCCCGAGCCCTCGCGACCGGGCGTCAGGTAGAGGCGAAGGACCGCATCGCGCACTCCGGCGCCGGCGAGAGCCCGATCGGCGAGCTCCTCGAACCCGCCGGGCCACTCGACTCCGAGCCGGGCCGCCGAAGCCTGCATGCGTACGAGATGCTCGCGGATCCGGAAGGGCCGCCCCCCGTAGACGCGCAGCGTCTCGAAGGCGGCGCGGCCGCGCAGGAGCGCCTCGTCGTCGGCGAGCAGCACCGGCTCGTCGGGCGAGACGAGACCGCGCCCCGAGACGGCGACCGCGAGCAGGCTCACCGAGCGACCGGCTCGGCGAGCGGCGCACCGATCAGCTCGAGTAACGGCCGCGCCTTGACGAGCGACTCCTCGATCTCGGCGTCGGGCTCCGAGTCCCAGACGATCCCGCCGCCGACCCAGAGGTGGATTCGCCCGTCCGCGACCGCGAAGGTGCGGATCGTCAGCGCCAGGTCGAGGTCGCCGTTCGGGTGGATCCGGCCGAGCGCGCCCATCGAGGCGCCCCGCCCGACCGGCTCGAGCGCGGCGATGTGGTCGATCGCCGAGACCTTCGGTGCACCGGTCACCGACCCGCCGGGGAACATCGCCTCGAGCAGCTCCGTCAGCCCGACGTCCTCGCGCAGCCGGCCCTCGATCAGGCTCGTCAGGTGCCTGACCCCTCCCTGCTCGCGCTCGGCCATCAGCTCCGGCCAACGGACGCTCCCCGGCTCCGAGACGCGAGAGAGGTCGTTGCGCTCGAGGTCGACGATCATCACGTGCTCGGCCGCGTCCTTGGCGGAGGAGCCGAGATCGTCCCCCGAGTCGAGCGGCCGGGTGCCCTTGATCGGCATCGTCCAGACCCGCCGGCCGCGGCGGGCGAGGAAGAGCTCGGGCGAGGCGGAGACGACCGTCCAGCCGTCGCCCGTGAACGGCCTCGGCTCGAGCGGCCGGAGCGGTGCGAGCGCCGCTGCCAGGCCGCCGGGATCGCCGCGAAACGGCGCGGAGAGATGCTGGACGAGATTGACCTGATAGACGTCCCCGGCGGCGATCGCCGCCCGCACGGCCTCGACCGCGGCGCCGTGCTCGTCGTCGCTCCAGGTCCGCTCCCAGCGGCCGATCTCGAACCCGCCCGCCGCGGGCGGCTCCTCGTCCGCCGGGCGGATCCGAACGGCGGCGGCCGGAAGTGAGCAGGGCTCGGGGGGGTCGGGGACGTCCGTCCGCCGCAGCACGCCACCGAGCCGGTAGCCGAGGTAGACGTCGGCGACGAGCCCCGCGGCTCCCCCCTCGAAGAAGCCCTCGGCCCGGAGCGCGGCCTCGACGTCGGCCGGCGACCGAAGCTCGTCCACGGCACTACGCTAACGTCTCAACGTGAGGGTGGTCGTCGTCGTCCTGGCTGCGCTCGCCCTCGCGCCCGCCGCGAACGCCGCGTCGATCGAGATCTCGTCGAGGGCGTTCTCGCCGAACGCCTCGCCGCTGACGATCGAGGGCCGGGTCGGCCCTCGGCTCCGGGTCGGAGTCCGGCTCGCGAACCTGCACGGACGGCCGCTCGGCTGGCTCGACCGTCCCGCCCCGCGGCGCCAGGTGATCGTGGTCTGGGACGGACGCCTCGGCGACCGAACCGTCCGTGACGGCTTCTACCGGGTCGAGCTCGTCGTCGGCGGGCGCGTGGCTGCTGCGGCCGGGTTCCGACTCGACAGCCGCCCTGCGCTGCTCGATCGCCTGCGCGTCTCGAACGGTGGCTCGCCGTTCGCCGGCGACGGACCCTTCCTGACGACGGTGTCGCCGAACGACGACGGCTTCCGCGACAACGTCCAGATCCACTTCGAGCTGAGGGAGTTCGCCCGCGTGACGCTCGACGTCCAGCGAACGGCGGCCGAGCCGACGACGATCTACTCGCGCACGTGGCAGCTTCGCGCGGGCGCGCACACGCTCGCCTGGTCGCCGGCGACGAGCACGTCGGCGCGCACCTACGTGCTCTCGCTGACCACGGAGGACGCCGTCGGCAACTCGATCACCTACGGGTCGCCCGATCCGTTCGTCCGGCGATACCCGCGCGCGCCGGTCGTGCGCGTACAGGGGATCGACGCGACGTTCCTGAGGCAGAGCTACGCGCCCGGCAGCCTGGGTTCTCTCCGCGTCTCGACCGACGCGCCGTCCCTCGCTCTCCAGGTGTTTCGAACCGGTCCGGAGCGGCTGGTCACCTACTCCGACAGCCTGCTCGAGGGAGAGCCGGTGACGGAGCCGCAGACGATCGACTGGTCTCGACGCGGCGACGGCCCGCGGACGATGGCGGTGTCGATCGGCGACTGGCCGAGCGGTCTGTACTTCGTGAAGCTGACCGCCCCGGACGACCGGATCGGCTATGCCCCCTTCGTCGTGCGCCCCGGCGCGCTCGGGACGGCGTCACGCGTTGCCGTCGTTCTCCCGACGAACACGTGGCAGGCGTACAACTTCTACGACGCCGACGGCGACGGCTGGGGCGACACGTGGTACGCGGGCCCGCCGCTCCAGCATGTGGCGCTCGACCGCCCGTACCTGCACCGCGGCGTGCCGCCGTTCTTCTACCGCTACGACCAGGGGTTGCTCCACTGGCTGTACTGGACGCACAAGACGGTCGACTTCCTGGCCGAGCCGGATCTGGACGCGCGCTCGGGCGAGGACCTGGCGAGGTACTACGACCTGATCGTCTTCCCGGGTCACACCGAGTACGTCACCGACCACGAGTACGACGTCGTGCAGCGCTACCGCGACCTGGGCGGGAACCTGATCTTCCTCTCGGCGAACAACTTCTTCTGGCGGGTGCTCTCTGCCGGACCGGTGCTGACGAGGACGACGCAGTGGCGGGACCTCGGCCGGCCCGAGGCCAGGCTGATCGGCGTCCAGTACCTCGCCAACGACCGGGGCGAGCGCCAGGGCGCCTACACGGTCGGAGATGCCGCGGCGCCGTGGCTCTGGCCGGGAACCGGGCTCACCACCGGCTCGACCTTCGGCGAGGCGTTCGGCGGGTACGGGATCGAGATCGACCACACGAGCGCCGACTCGCCGCCGGGGACGATCGTGCTCGCCGAGATCCCGGATCTCTACGGCCCCGGCCTGACCGCCCAGATGACCTACTACGAGACGGCGGCCGGCGCGAAAGTCTTCGCCGCCGGCACGCTCGACTTCGGCGGCTCGGCGGTCATGCCTCCGGTTCGGCAGCTGCTCGAGAACCTCTGGGCCCGGCTCAGCCGGCCCTAGATAATCGATCGGAGATTCATCGATCAATTATCCAGCAGGTGATGTGACTCGACTTGGCGTCGGTGAACCCTGCCGTCGCGTTGTGCACTGCCCGTGAGACCTCGCATTCCGGCTTCAGGGTCTAGACGATTGGTCGATTCATCGATCAATCGTCTAGACGTCTCCCTCGGGCAGCTCCTTCATCGCCGGCAGCGGCGAGGGCAGCAGCCAGAGGAAGCCCGCGATCGCGCCGACGGTGGCGATCCAGAGCGTCTCGCGCACTCCGATCGCGCTGCCGAGCAGCCCGCCGGCGAATGCGCCGACCGGCCGGCTGCCGTAGTTGACGACGTTGAACGAGCCCGATACCCGCGCGCGCAGCCGGTGCGGGATCAGCGCGGCGCTGATCGAGCCGTAGCTGATGTCCAGCAGCATCACGCCGAAGCCGGACCCGAACTCCGCGAGGAAGAGGCACCCGAGCACGACCCACCTCGGCCCGCCCGCGAGCGGCACGAGCACGAGCGGCACGGGAAAGAGCACGCAGCCGAGGATGAAGGCCGGCCCGACGCCGATCCGCCAGACGATTCGGCCGGTGAGGAACGCGCCGAGCACACCGCCGACCGCGCCGGCCCCGAGGACGGCCCCGAGCACGCTCGGCTGCACGTGCAGGTTGCGGATCGCGTACAGCGCGAAGAGCGCGAAGAACGCGAAGTTGAAGAAGTTGATCGTCGTCGTCGCGCCGAGCGCGGGGCGGACGATCGGGGAGCCGAGCACGTAGCGGATGCCGGCGGTGAGGTGACCACGCTCCACCCGCTCCACCTCCGGCTCGACAGGGTTGATCCGCGCCAGCGAGAGCGCGGAGCCCAGGAAGGAGACTGCGTCGACGAGCAGCGTCGCCGGCGCCGAAAGGAGGTGGACGAGCACGCCGCCGACGCTCGGTCCGCCGACGAACGACGCTGCGCGACTGCCGTTCTCGAGCGCGTTCGCCTCGACGTAGCGCTCCCGCGGGACGAGTGAGATGAAGAGCGTGCTCGCGGAGACGTTGAAGAACACGCTGCACGTCCCGATCAGGGACCCGACCACGTAGAGCTGCGCGAACGTGAGCACGTCGAACGCGTACGCGATCGGGATCGTCACGAGCAGCGCGGCGCGGGCGAGATCGGCGGCGATCATCGTCTGGCGGCGCCGGCCGCGTCGGTCGACCCAGGCGCCGGCGTGCAGCGAGAAGAGCAGGTTCGGGAGCAGCATCGCCGCCATCAGGTAGCCCATCTCGGCGGGCGACGCGTGCAGCACCAGCACGCCGACGAGCGGGAGCGCGATCGTCGAGACCTGGTCGCCGAAGAGCGAGATCGCCTGCCCCGCGAAGTAGATCCCGAACGGCCGGTTCTCGCGCAGCAGGGGCGGGATCACGCGCGGACGATGCGGATGTCGCCGCTCATCGTCGCCGCCTTCAGCTCGACCAGCGGCCCCTCGATGCTCGGCGCGACCGGGTCCAGCTCGAGCTCGGAGCTCGTCTCGCCGCTCATCGACCGGGCGTCGACGTGGACGCGGGCGCCGCGGCGGATGCCGATCCGGATGTCCCCGGAGGCGGATTTGAGGTCGACCACGCCGCGAGCAGCCGAGCCGATCTCCTGGTCGCCGGACGCCGTGTAGATGCTTGCCCCGGCGGCCGCCTCCCCGACCCGGACGTCCCCGGACGCGGTCCGCACCGTGACCGCGCCGCCGACCTGGCCGAGCGCGACATCGCCGGAAGCGGTGGTGACGGCGGCGCGGCCGCCGACCGAGCCGAGCCGGACGTCTCCGCTCGCCGAGCGAACCCGAGCGTCCCGCTCGACCTGCTCGATCTCCACGTCGCCGGAGGCGGCGGTGACCTCGACCGAGCCGAGGACCCCTGCGATGCTGGCGGTGGCCGAGCCGACGTCGAGCTCCGCGTCGGCGCCGCGTACGGTGCGGATTCGTGCGTCGTACTCGTCCCGGACGAGGCCGAAGCGCGTACGGTGCTCGACGACGATCTCGCGCCCCCGCTGCTCGACGCGAAGCGCGTCCAGGTTGCCGCTCGCCGCCTCGACCTCGATCACCGTCTCGACCGTCTCGGCGGTCTCGACCTCGACCCGGCCGGCGGCGATCCCGACCCGCAGCTTCGGCGGCTCGACCGTGGCGAACTCGTACCTCAACGTCGCGGTCTCCGCTCGCGCAGCATGCTCTCGACCGCGAGGCGCGGCGGACGCGGATCGCGCCGATCGACCCGCCACTCGCTCGAGTGGTCGAACAGTCCAGGGAAAAATCGCATCGTGCCTCCTCTAGCTCTCGCCGAAGCCGGTCAGACGGCTGCCGATCCGCGGCGCCACCGCCGCTGCAAGCCCCCTGGCCAGCGTCTTGACGATCCAGGTGTTGACGGAGACGCCGTCGCGGGACGCGGCCGCCTCGAGCGATGCCTTCAGCGAATCCGGCAAGCGCAGGCTGATCCGGGCGCCGAGACCGTCCTCCGCCGCCGGCGCGGAAGGCGCGTCCTCGGCGGCGACATGGACGAGCGACGGCTCCTGCCCGGCCAGCCGCACCTCGACGTGGCCCGACGGAAGCTGCGCGCTGACCTCGAGCGCCGCTTCGGACAGCATGTCCAGGAGCCGCAGCCTCAGCGTGGAGCCGAGCGCCTGGCTCAGGCGCTCGCCGGCGGCCGCGACGTGCTCGTCGCCGAGGCTCGCGAGCGACACGAGCTCGGCCCGAAGCGCCTCCACATGCGTCTCCAGCTGCATTGCGACATCATTATGACATCACTTCGATGCTTGTCAAGTGTCAGTATGAAGTCGAAGCGACGGGTAGGCGCGGCGATACGTCTTCTTCAGGCTCTCGACATGGTTCACGAACTCCCGCGTCTCGTCGAACTGGATCTCCACACCGCGCTTTCGCCAGCCGTCGACGTTCGCCTGGCCGGCGTTGTACGCCGCGAGCGCGAGCCGTTCCGAGCCGTACTTGTCCAGGAGATGACGCAGGTACCAGGCGCCGTAGCGGACGTTCAGCTCGGGGTCGTAGAGATCCGAGACGCGGAACCTGGAGCCCCCGGTACGCACGGCGATCCCCTTCGCGGTGCCGGGCAGGAGCTGCATCAGCCCGATCGCGCCGCGGCTCGATCGGGCATCGGCGTCGAACCTGCTCTCCTGGTAGATGACCGCGGCGAGCAGCGCGGGATCGAGGCGGTAGTTGCGCGCGTGCCCGAGGACGATCTCCTGGTAGCTGAGTGGGTGCCAGAGCCGCTCGTACCAGGCGGGGCGCGTCAGGTGCACGGTGCCGAAGCCGATCGCGAGCGCCGCGATCACGGCGAGACCGAGCACGAGCCTGCCCGACCGGGACCTCACCGGGCGCGGAGCTCGTCCAGCACACCACCGACGAACTCGTCCAGCTGCGCGAGCGTGCCGTCGTTCACGTAGGAGAAGTCTGCCCTGGCCGCCTTCTCCGCGTCGGGGAGCAATCGCCGCTCGCGCTCGGCGCGGGCAGCCTCGCTCCTGGCGCCCCGCACCGGCTCGGGCGCGGAGATCACGACGACGGCGTCGAAGCGTGCGTCGCCGCCGGTCTCGTAGAGGAGCGGGATCTCGGTGACGGCGATGTCGCCGTCGACGTCCTCGAACCACGCCTGCTCGGCCGCCAGCACCCGGGGGTGGAGCAGCGACTCGAGCCAGGCGAGCTCCTCGGGATCGGCGAACACGACCTCCGCGATCTCGACGCGATCGGTCGTGCCGAAGCGCCCTTCCAGCGCCGCGCGCACCTCGCCGTCCTCGGCGATCAGGCGATGGACGACGTCGTCCGCGGAGAGCGTCGGGATGCCCCGCCGCGCGAACGCCCGCAGCGCTTCGCTCTTGCCCGCCCCGATGCCGCCGGTGACGGCGACGGCGAGCGGCACGGCAGCCCTAGGCTGCGCCCTCGGAGGGGGCGTCGCCGAGCTCGGACTCCTCGGCAGGAGCCTCGACAGGAGCCTCGTCGGCGACCTCGGCCTCGGCCTGCGCGACGGACTCGAGCGTCGCCTCGTCGGCCGGCTCGGGCTCGGACCCGTCGCCCTCCGTCTCGGCAGCAGGATCCTCGAGCGGCTCCGCGGCCGGCGCATCGGCGAAGACCTCTTCGGAGAGGTCGATCTGCGGGCGGATCGGCTCGGCGCCCTCCGGCAACGGCTGCGTCGCCTCGCCGTCCTCGATGCGCTTGAGCGACAGCGACAGGCGCCGCCGCTCGGCGTCGACCTCGATGATCTTCGCGTTGACGACGTCGCCCTGCGAGACGACCTCGCGCGGATTCTCGACGTGATGCTGGGCGAGCTCGGAGATGTGGACGAGCCCCTCGACCCCGGGCAGGATCTCGACGAAGGCGCCGAACGTGACCACCTTCGTCACGCGTCCCTGGACGACGTCGCCCTCGCCGTAGCTGTCCAGCACCTGCTGCCACGGATCGGACTGCGTCTGCTTCAGGCCGAGTGAGATGCGCTGGCGGTCGCGGTCGATGTCGAGCACCTTCACCTCGACCGTCTGCCCGATCTCGAGCACTTCGGACGGGTGGTTGACGTGGCTCCAGGACAGCTCGGAGATGTGGATCAGCCCGTCCATCCCGTCCAGGTCGACGAAGGCGCCGAAGTCGACGATGTTGGAGATCTGGCCCTCGACGACGTCGCCGGGCGAGAGCCGGTCGAGGATCGCCTGGCGCATCTCCTTGCGCTCGTCCTCGAGGACGGCGCGACGGGAGAGGACGACGTTGTTCCGCGAGCGGTTGAGCTCGATCACCTTGCAGCGAAGCTCCTTGGCGAGAAACTCGTCGAGATCCTGGACGCGGCGGATGTCGACCAGGGAGGCGGGCAAGAACCCGCGCACGCCGAGATCGAGGATCAGGCCGCCCTTCACGACCTCGATCACCCTCCCGGTCACGGGCTGGCCGCTCTCGGCCGCGGACTCGATCGCCTTCCAGGCGAGCTCGAAGCGGGCGCGCTTCTTCGACAGGATCAGCCGGCCCTCGGCGTCCTCCTTGGTCAGGACGAGCGCGTCGATCTCGTCGCCGACGTCGACCTCGTCGGCCGGGTTGATCGAGCGGCGGATCGAGAGCTCGGAGACGGGGATGACGCCCTCCGACTTGTAGCCGATGTCGACCAGCACCTCGTCCTTGTCCACGCGGACGACGGTGCCGTGCACGACCTCGCCCTCGTTGATCGTCGGGAAGGTCGATTCGTAGTCGGGGATCAACTCGCCATCGGGTCCGGTCGTCCAGACCCCGGCTTCGCTCGTATCAATTGTGTCGTTGGCCATTGGGGGCCGGTCAGTATACCGACGCCTTGTTGGACGCTCAGGCCGAGCTCCGGTTAGCGCCAGCGGTGCTAACCGGTGCGGGAGATCCGGTTTCGCGACGTCGGCGAGACCGGGTTGTGCGCCCCGAAGTACGCGACGAACGCATCGATGTCGACGTCGCCTCCGAGAAGATTGGTGCCCTCCTTGAAGACGGTGAAGCCGTCGCCGCCACCCTGGAGGAAGTTGTTCATCGCCACGCGGTACGGCTGCGACGCCGCCACGGGTATCCCGCCGATCCGAATCGACGCCGCATCGACGCGGTTGCCGGCCGGCCTGGTCAGGTCGTAGCCATACGTGAAGCCCTGCGAGACCTGGAGGATCCTGCTCTGTCCCGCGGCCGGGTTGTCGAACTGCTGCTCGAGCAGGCGCTTGATCTGGTCGCCTGTGAGCGTCTCCACGTTCAGCACGTTGGAGAACGGCTGGACGGTGAACGCCTCGCCGTGCGTGACCTGGCCGGGGGTCTCCCCACCCGTTTGCTGACCGAGGGGGAGATCGGCGCGGATCCCGCCCGGGTTCATGAACGCGACAACCGCGCCGCCCTTCGCCGCCGGCCTCGTCGCCTCGAGCTGCCCGTCCGCGATCACGTCGCCGAGCACGGACTCGCCGGCGGAGGTCGTCACACGGGTCAGATCGGCCGAGATCGCGCCGATCACCTTGTTGGCGAGAGGGGCGGACAGCGCCTTGTACTTCGAGACGATCGCGGTCTCGGCCGGATCCGGGGCGAGATCACGGGTGACGACCTGATTCACCGCGGTCTTCGCCGTGATCACGCCGCTGACGCTGTCGATCGTCAGCTTGATCCGGGTGATCATCCTCCCGAACGAGCTGGCGCTCGTCACCAGCTTGCCTCCGATCGTGCAGTTGTAGAACTGGTGCGTGTGGGCGCTGACGACCACCGAGATGTCGTTCGAGAGGCGGGAGACGATCGGCAGGATGTCGCCGGTCAGGTCCGCACAGCCGTTCGGATCGGTGCCGCCTTTCTGCTGACCACCCTGGTGGATGAGCAGGACGATCGCGTTCACACCCTGTTTCTTCAGCTGTGCCGCGTAGGCGTTGGCGGTCGTCGCCTCGTCGAGGAACCTGAGGCCGGCGACCCCGGTCGGAGTGACGATCTCCGGCGTGCCCTTCAGCGTCTCGCCGATGAAGCCGACCTTGACGCCGCCGATCGTCCGCACCGCGGTCGGCGGCAGGAGCGGCGCCGGCTTCGGCTTGGGCCTCAGCACGATCCTGAAGGTCCGCTTGCAGGTCGCCTGCTTCCTGTGCGCCTTGGCCTTGCAGTAGAGCTGATGCCTTCTGAGCTTGGCGCGCTGCGCCGCGTTGTACCGGTTGACGGCGGCGATCTGCACCGGCGTCGGGTTCCTGAGCACGTTGGCCGAGAGGTACGCGAACCTGGCGCCCGCGAACGGGCTGCCGTCCTGGCAGCCGTCCTTCGGATGACACCCGCCGCGCTGCATCCGCAGGAGCTCGGCTGCGCCCTCGTCGAACTCGTGGTTTCCGACCGAGGTGACCGCGAGCTTCAGCGCGTTCATCGCCTCGATCGCCGGCTCGTCGTGGAAGAGGCCGGAGATCAGCGGGGACGCGCCGATCAGGTCGCCGCCGGCGACGACGAGCGAGTTCGGGTTCTCGGCCACGTCCTGTTCGAGGTGCGCCGCGAGGTACTCCACGCCGCCGGCGGGAACCCCGTTGATGAGGCCTCCCGACCCTGACGGCGGCTCGAGGTTGCCGTGGAAGTCGTTGATCGCGAGCAGCTGGACGTCGACCGTCCCCTTCTCCGCGCGCGCACCCGCCTGCCCGCTGCTGACGAGCCCGAGCGTCGCCGCGCAACCCAGCGCGACCGCGGCCGCCGTCAACCGCGTCATCGCTCGCCCCCTGCCTCCGAGCATTCCGAGCGTGTTCCCGGCGGCAGCCGGTTCCTAACCCACGGCTAGGACTTGGCCTCGTTCCAGTCCCTGCCGGCGCCGACGTCGACCGCGAGCGGCGGATCGATCTCGTAGGCCCCGCACATCTCGGAGCGGACGAGCTCCTTGACCGCGGAGACCTCCGCCTCGGGGGCCTCGAGCAGGAGCTCGTCGTGGACCTGGAGCACGAGCCGCGCGCTGCGCCCCTCGTCGCGCAGGCGGCGGTGGATCCCGAGCATCGCCACCTTGATGATATCGGCGTTCGAGCCCTGCATGACGAAGTTGACCGCCAGCCGCTCGCCGAGCGAGCGCGTCTGCCGGCTCGAGGCGCGGATCTCGGGTACCGGGCGGCGGCGTCCGAGCAGCGAGGTGACGTAGCCGTCCCGGGCCGCCTGCTCGATCGTCCGCGCGATGAAGTCCTGGACGTGGGGGAAGCGGGCGAGGTATGCGTCGATGTACTCCTGCGCCTGCTCGCGGGGGATCTCGAGGTTCTCCGAGAGCCCGAACGCCGAGATTCCGTACACGATCCCGAAGTTGATCATCTTCGCCACCGCGCGCTCGCTCTTCGTCAGCGTCGCCGGGTCCCTCCCGAGCACCTCCGCGGCGGTTGCGGTGTGGATGTCCTCGCCCCGCTCGAACGCCGCCCGCAGCTTCGGCTCGCCCGAGACGTGGGCGAGGATCCTCAGCTCGATCTGCGAGTAGTCGGCGGAGACGAGGCGCGAGCCAGGCTCCGCGACGAACGCCGAACGGATCTCGCGGCCAAGCTCGGTGCGGATCGGGATCGCCTGGAGGTTCGGGTTCGAGGTCGAGAGCCGGCCCGTGGCGGCGACCGCCTGGTTGAAGGTCGTGTGCAGGCGACCGTCGGCGCCGATCAGGGTCGGAAGCGGGCCCAGGTAGGTGTTGATCAGCTTCGACAGCTCACGCCACTCCTCGACCACGCCGACCAGCTCGTGCTCGCCGCGGATCGCACGGAGAACGCGCGTGTCCGTCGAATACCCCGTCTTGCCCTTCCGCCCCGGGGTGAGGCCGAGCTTCTCGAACAGGATTCGCGCCACCTGCTGGGTCGAGCCGAGCATGAACTCCTCGCCGGCGAGCTCGTACGCCTTCGATTCGAGCTCCTCGACGCGGTCGGCGAGCCGTGCCGTGATCTCGCCCATGCGGTAGGTGTCGATGCGGACGCCTGCGTCCTCCATCACCGCCAGCACCGCTGTCAGCGGCAGCTCGATCGTCTCGTAGAGCTCGAGGTTGCCGCGCTCGGCCAGGCGGGCGCGCATCGCCGGGACGATGCGTGGAGGCACCGCGGCGCGCCGGATCAGGGCCGTCGTCTCCTCGTCGGCGTCGGGCGTGAGCCGGATCCCGACGCCGTACTCGGCGGCGAGGTCGTCGAGCTCGTACGCAGCACGCCCGGGCTCGATCAGGTACGCAGCCAGCAGCGTGTCGTCCTGCGGCCGCACCCGCAGAGTCTTGGCGTCGTGGACGACCAGGTCGAGTTCTTGTAACAGACTGTTACTTGGACGCTCGCCGACCACGACCGTGTTGTCGTCGAACGCGATCGCAACACGGCTCTCGTCCGAAGCGAAGCCGGCCGTCGCGCCTTGTAACAGTCTGTTACTTGTGCTTCCCTCGCTCCACGTCACCTCCTCGCCCTCGACTGGGCGCGGGGCCGCGGCAGGGAGCGCGTCGTCGAGCGTGTCCACCCGCTGGAGCAGGCCGCGGAACTCGAAACGGCGGAACATCTCCGTCAGCTGCGATCGGTCGGGCGGGCTGAGCACGAGCTCGGCCGGGTCGCAGTCGATCTCGAGGTTGCGCCGCATGGTCGCGAGCTCCTTCGACTGCGTGGCCTGCTCGGCGTGCTCCCTGATCGCCTTCGCCCGCGCGGGTGTCAGCTCGTCGATGTGCGCGAGCACCTCCTCCAGGGAGCCGTATCTGGCGATCAGCTGCGAGGCGGTCTTGTCGCCGATCCCCGGGACGCCCGCGATGTTGTCCGAGGGATCGCCTTTCAGACCGATGAAGTCCGGCACCCGATCGGGGGTGATCCCGAGGCGGGCCTCGACCCGCTCCGGGGTGTAGACGTTCACGTCGGCGACGCCGCGCGGCGTCATCATCAGGCAGATGTTCGGAGTGACGAGCTGGAACGCGTCGCGGTCGGTGGAGACGACGCACGTCCGAACTCCGGCCGCGTCGGCCCGGGTGGCGAGGGTCGCGATCACGTCGTCCGCTTCCCAGCCCTCGAACTCGAGGTTGCGATAGCCGAACGCCTCGACGATCGGCCGGAAGTAGGGGAACTGCTCGCGAAGGAGATCCGGCATCGGCCGGCGGCCCTCCTTGTACGTCTCCGAGAGCTCGGCCCGGTGCACGGGCCTCGTGTCCCAGGCAACGGCGACGCCTTTCGGCCGGTAGTCGGCAAGGAGCTTGAAGAGCATGTTCGTGAAGCCGAGCAGAGCGCCGGTCGCGAACCCCTCACTCGTCGCCAGCTCCTCCGGCAGGGCGAAGAACGCGCGGTAGGCGAGGTTGTTCCCGTCGACGAGGAAGAGCTCGCATTCACGCGCCGGTGCGTCGTCGAGCTCCAGCTCTGCTCCGGTCAGCGTCTTGGGCGACACGCTCCAACTCTATTCTCCGCCTCGTGCGTACCGCCCGCCGCGTTCCGCTCCTCTACGGCTCGCGGCTCGTCACCGCCGCCGCCGGCGCGGGCTCAGTCGTCGTCGCCCCGCCGCCGCCGCCCGAGCCGGTCGACGACGTCGGCGCCGCCGTGCGCGACGCTCTGCGCTTCCCGCTCGTCGGCGACCCGCTCGAATCCCTCGTTCCCCGCGGCGGCCGGGTGACGATCCTGGTCGAGCCGCCGGCGCTGCCGATTCCCGCCGCCGCCAGGGATCCGCGCCAGGCGGCGCTCGTCGCCGCGGCAGACGAGCTCGAGCGGATCGGAGTGCCGAGCGAGCGTCAGACGATTCTCGTCGCGGCCGGGCTCGCCCGGAAGCCCGGCCGCAGGACGCTCGAGAGCCTGGTCGTCCCCGAGTTCGCCCTTCGCTTTCACGGCGAGCTCGTGGTCCACGACGCCGAGGACCCCGGCCTGGTCGAGGTCGGCGCTCACGCGGGCGTTCCGCTGCGGGTGAACCCGGCGCTCGTCGAGACCGACGCGGTCGTGACCGTCACCGCTGCGACGACAGTGCTGCACGGAGGGCCGGCGACGCTCGTCGCGGCTTCATCCGCGGAGAGCCAGCGGGCCGCGCCGGCCGACTCGCTGCTCGAGGCGCACCTGGCGCCGGGGTGGGAGCTCGCGCTCGCCCTGGAGCAGGCCGTCGGTGCACGGGTACCGCTGCTCGGCGCCTCGCTGACGCTCGACCTGCCGCGGCTCTCGCGGGCTCTCCGTGGCTATCCGTACGAGCCGGACGCGGTCGCACGCGTCGCCGGCTCCCGGCTCGCCCGGGCGTTCGGTCTCCTGCCCGCATCGGTCCGCTCGCGAATGCTCGCCTCGCTCTCGGTCGAGCTGACGGCGTCGGCGGCGCACGCCGGTTCCCCGTCGGTGGCGCATTCGGAGGCGCTCGTGCGGAGCGTCGACACGGAGTCGAGCGCGATCGCCGGTCAGCTCGACGCGATCTGCATCGGCGTCCCGCGAACGACCCCGTTCCTGCCCCGCGAGCGGCCGAACCCGCTGATCGCCGCGTGGCTCGGGCTCGGCTATGCGCTCCGCCTGTGGCGCGACTCCTTCCCCGTCCGCGACGGTGGCACGGCGATCCTGATCAGCCCGTTCCGCCGGCGGTTCGCGCACCCGACCCAGACGCCCTACCGGGCGTTCTTCCAGGCCACCCGCTCGCGGCGTGACCCGGACGTGCTCGCGGCAGCCGAGCGCGCCGCGGCCGCCAACCCCGGCGGCCTCGCCGCCTACCGGGCCGGGCGCACGTGCCATCCCCGGCAGCCCTTCGCCGACTGGGACGGGTGCCGACCGGCCCTCGACCGGTTGGGAGCGGTCGTCGTCGCCGGCTGCCGGGACGCGGTCGCGGCGCGGCAACTTGGCTTCGTCCCCAGCCACGGGATCGCGTCCGCGCTCGAGATGGCGCGCGGGCGGGCCGGCAGCGAGGCCAGGATCGGCTTTCTGCTCTCGCCGCCCTACTTCCCGCTGCGTGTGAACCCGTGACAGGCTCACGCCTGTCGCTCCTGAGCTGAGGCCTACTCCTCGCCGAGGTAGGTCTTCCGCACCTGCTCGTTCTGGCGCAGGGACTTCGCGTCGTCGGTGAGCGCGATCACACCGGTCTCGAGGACGTAGCCGCGGTCGGCGACGTCGAGCGCCATCAGCGCGTTCTGCTCGACGAGGAGGATCGTCGTGCCCTGCTTGTTGATCTCGACGATGATCTCGAAGATCTTCTCGACGAAGATCGGCGCGAGGCCCATGGAGGGCTCGTCGAGGAGGAGCAGGTTCGGGTGGGCCATCAGCGCGCGCCCGATCGCGCACATCTGCTGCTCGCCGCCGGACATGGTGCCGGCCTTCTGGGTCCTGCGCTCGGCGAGCCGCGGAAAGAGCGTGAACACGCGCTCCAGGTCCTGCTTCAGG
Organism: Gaiellales bacterium; assembly: GCA_038248655.1. Taxonomy (GTDB): domain Bacteria; phylum Actinomycetota; class Thermoleophilia; order Gaiellales; family Gaiellaceae; genus DATBLE01. The sequence continues at coordinate 398 of JBBRXG010000045.1, read as the reverse complement.
CCCGACCTGTCCTTGCGCTGGAAGGCGCCCATCTCTAGGTTCTCGATCACGGTCATCCGCGGGAAGAGCTTCCGTCCTTCGGGCGACTGCGCAACGCCGCGGGCGACGATATCGTGCGGGGCCGAGAAGGTGATGTCGTCACCCCGGAAGATGATCCGGCCGCGGCGCGGGTGGTTGAGGCCGTTGATCGAGCGGAGCGTCGTCGACTTGCCCGCGCCGTTCGCGCCGAGCAGGGTGACGATCTCGCCCTCCCGCACCTCGAGCGTCACCCCCTTGAGCGCGTGGATCGCGCCGTAGTAGGTATGGACGCCGGCCAGCTCGAGGACGGTGCCGTTTCCCCTGTTGATCGTCTCGCTCACGACGCCACCGCCTCCCTCGCCCTCGGCTCGGTCGCGTGG
>JBBRXG010000044.1:0-22358 GCA_038248655.1 Gaiellales bacterium | reverse complement strand
GTACAGGCGGCGGAGCTCCTCGACCGGCCGTGCATTGTCGTCGACGCGCAGGTCGACCAGCACGTCCGAGAGTCCCGCATAGCCACCGCCCTGCTCGACGACGAGCAGCGCTGCGGACTGCTGGCCGCGGCGATCGCCTCCGGCGGCCTGGGCGGCCGCGAGGCAGTCGAGTAACCGCTCGGCGAGCGGCCGGCAGGCCGTTGCCTCGAACGTCCTTGCGAGGGCGTCCACGGTCTCGCCCGAGACGAGGATGTTCCCCTGCGCGGCGTAACCGGCGCCCGTCCGGCCGCCCGCCCAGTCGTGGCAGCCGGTGCCGGTGAAGCTCGCCGCGCGGCCCTGCCCGTCGACGATGCCGAGCTGGCGCTGCTCTCGGCCGTCGTCCGCGCCGGTCAGCCGGAGGACGACGTCCTCGGCAGAGAGGCCGTCGCGCAGCAGCCCCAGGCCGTCCGGGCCGTAGCTCGGGTTCGCGTACGACTGGGTCGCGATCGCGCCGGCGTGCGGCTCCGCCCAGGGCACGACCGAGCCGACCGCGAGGAACTTCGACTGCACGGCGACACCCCACTGGTCGGCGTCGAGGTCGCAGGCGACGATCGAGTACGTTGCGATCGGCTGCCGGTTGACCGTTCTTCGTCTCGCGGACCCGTGACGGGGTGAGAGGTTTCCCCCGGGATTTATGCGGCTGCGAGTTGTCGCCGGAGCCGGGCTCTGCCCGGCGGGAGGCATCCTGCGGTTCATGGATCGACGCGGTGAAGGAGGGCGTCCGTGGGGGAATCATGGGTTCCCCCCCGCTCGCAGCCGTAGGTGAGCTCCGTTAGGTCGAGCTCGAGCAGGTCGCGCCGATCCGGTGGCACGAGCACGCAGGCGACTTCCGGCCGGGCGAGCGCGGCCTTCACCCCGTCCGGGGTGGCGGCGTGGGCGGCGACCGGCCGTCCCGCGGCATGGGCGGACCTGAGCTCGCCGGCGCCGGCCCGCTCGGCCCAGAGCACGTCGTCCGGAAGCTCCAGCTCTCCTTCGACGGCGATCTCGGGGACGCGGATGCCGGTCGCCCCGAGCCAGCGCTCCCTCACAGCTCGACCGTCTCCCCCGGCTCGGGCACGACGACCTCGACGTCGGGGGCGAGCCTGCGCAGCTCGTCGGGCGTCCCGGTGAGGAGCGGGAACGTGCCGTAGTGGCAGGGGATGCAGCGCTCGGCGCCGAGGAGCTCGAGCGCGACCGCGGCCTCCTTCGGGCCCATCGTGAAGTGGTCGCCGATCGGCAGCACGGCGACATCCGGCTCGTAGATCCGTCCGATCAGCTGCATGTCCATGAACGCGTTCGTGTCCCCGGCGAAGTAGATCGTGACCGCGTTCTCGACCGCGACCACGATCCCGGCCGGCTCGCCGGCATAGGTCCCGTCCGGCGTGCTGCTCGAGTGGTGGGCGTGCGTAAACGTGAGCTCGACGTCGTCGATCCGGACGGTGCCGCCCTTGTTCGGCGCCTCGGTCATGTTCGCCTCCAGCCCCTGCGAGGCGAGCCAGCCGCGCAGCTCGACGAGCGCGACGACCGGCGGCTTGAAGCGCTCCCAGAGCGCGACCGTGTCGCCGAGGTGGTCGCCGTGGCCGTGCGTGAGCGCGATCAGGTCGACGCGCTCGGGCTCCTTCTCCGCCTCCGGGCAGGACGGATTCTCGGTCAGCCACGGATCGACGTACAGCCGCGTGCCCCCGGGCGTGTCCAGCCGGAAGCTCGCGTGCCCGAGCCAGGTGAGCGGCAGTCCCATTTCTTGGCCGGAATCTAACGAAGGAACGTCCGATCCGGCGGCGAAGCTAGCGCCGTGACGCGTCGTGAGCTCGTTCCGGTGACGCTCGTCCTCCTCGTCGCCCTGACCGACGCCGCAGGCGCCCCGTCGCTCTCCTTCTACCTTCTGCTCGGCGCGATCCCGGCGATCGTCGTCGCGGGGCTCGCCGCGCTCGAGGAGCTGCTCCAGCCCGGGGCGCTGCCACACCGCCGCGTGGTCGGAATGCTGCACGTCGTCACGCTGATCCTCGTCCTCGTCGCCGCCGCGCTACGGGCGCCGCTCCGCGCGGAGGGCACGGTGCCGCAGGCCGCCGTCTCCGCGGTATTCGCGTGCATCTTCGTCTTCGCGATCCAGGCCGCGATCGGAGCGGTCCCGGCGATTCGTCGCGGGGTCGTCCGCATGCCGGGCACGGTCGAGCAGCCGGCCTCCGAGATCGCCGCCCCCCAGCAGGTGATGTGACTCGACTTGGCGGCGCTGAGCCCTGCCCTAGCGCTTGTGCCATTGCCCTGGGACCTCGAATTCCGGCTCCAGCTAGATGATTGGTCGATTCATCGATCAATCATCTAGACCGGCAGCGCGGCGACCGCGTGCCTGGCCAGGTCGATCAGCGGCTGTACGCCGAAGAACGATCCGACCGCGACCGCCAGGCAGCCCAGGACCGCGGTCTGGAGGAGGAGCTCGCGCGGCGGCTGCCCGCCGGCGGCGAACTGGAGCTCCGCCGTCGGCCGCAGGTAGAGCGCCCGGATCACGGCCAGGTAGTAGTAGAGGCTGACCGCGGTCGCGACGAGCCCGACGATCACGAGCCACAGCCAGCCGTGCCGGTAGGCGGCGGAGAAGACGTAGAATTTGCCGAGGAAGCCGCCCGTCGGCGGTAGCCCCGCGAAGCCGAGCATGAACGTCCAGAGCGCGGCCCCGAGCATCGGGCGCTCCCAGCCCATCCCGGCGAGGTTGTCCAGCGTCGCCGCGCGACCGAGCTCCCGCTCACGGGCGGCGACCACGGCGAACGCGCCGATCGACATCGCCGCGTACGGGATCAGGTAGTAGAGGAGCGCGCGGCCGCCGAGCGCGCTGTTCGCGGCGACCGCGATCAGCATGAAGCCGGCGTGCGAGATCGACGAGTAGGCGAGCAGCCGCTTCAGGTCCCGCTGGACGAGCGCGGCGAGGTTGCCGACCGCGAGCGAGGCGCAGGCGATCACCGCGATCGCGACCGTCCACAGGCGGGCCTCCCGGGCGAAGGCGGTCTCGAGGATGCGCAGCGCGAGCACGAGGCCGGCGACCTTGGTCGCCGCGGCCATGAACCCGGTGACCGAGGTCGGCGCCCCCTCGTAGACGTCGGGCGTCCACATGTGGAAGGGTGCAGCGGAGACCTTGTAGCCGAGCCCGACGATGATCATCGCCAGGCCGGTGAGAAGCAGCGTGTCGTGGGTGAGCCCGTGCGCGGACACCGACGCGGCGATGCGGTCGAAGCTCAGCTCGCCGGTGGCGCCGTAGACGAGCGCAGAGCCGAAGAGGAGCACCGCCGAGCCGAACCCTCCGACGATCAGGTACTTGAGGCCGGCCTCGAGCGAGCGCTCCCGCTCGGCGTCGATCGCGCAGAGGACGTAGAGCGAGATCGAGAACCACTCGAGCCCGAGGAACAGCGTCATCAGGTTCGAGGCGGCGGCGAGGAAGATCATCCCGCCCCCGGCGGCGGAGAGAAGGACGTAGTACTCGGCGCCGTTGCCCCTGTGGCGCTCGCCGTAGGAGACGGCGACGGCCGCGAGGCCGGCCCCGGCGACGATCAGCGCGGCGAGCGCGGCGAGGCGGTCCCGGCGGATCGCCTCGGCGATCACGCCGGTGCCGACGGGGCTCCGGTCGTACAGGAAGGCGGCGAGGACGAACGCGGTCGCGAACCCGCCTGCGCAGACGGTCGCGGCGGCGGTCTTGCGCGCCGTCTGCGGCGCGAGGACGGCGATCATCATGCAGGCGCCCGCGGAGGCGAGGAGCGCGAGTGACGGCGAGAGCGCGAACCAGTCGATATGCGGGCGGGAGAGAGCGGCGATCACGTCAGCCCCCGGTCACCCTGTCGCTGATCGCCGCCGGCCACGCCGACAGGACGAGCAGGATCGCGACGAGCGGAACGAGGATCGCGAGCTCGCCGGCTCGCAGGTCGAGGGCGTCCCTGTGCACCGAGGGCCCGCGCTTCTCGTGCAGCACCGCCGAGATCATCCGCAGCACGTACATCGCCGCCAGGACGATCGCGACCGCGCCGATCACGGCGTAGAACCAGCCCTGACTGAAGACGCCGGCGAGGATCGCGAACTCGCCCGCGAACGCGGACGAGCCCGGGACAGCGAGCGCGATCACCCCCGTGACCATCAGTACCGTCGCGAGCGCGGGGCGGCCGCGGGCGAAGCCGCCGAGCCGGTCGAAGTCGCCGGTCGCGGCGCGCCGCTCGATTGCGCCCGCGAGCAGGAACAGGATCGCCGAGATCAGGCCGTGGTTGACCATCTGGAGGACGGCGCCGTCGATCCCGAGGTCGTTCGTCGCGAACAGGCCGAGCGTGACGAGCCCGAGCTGCGCCAGCGACGAGTAGGCGATCACGCCGCGGAGGTCGGGCGCCCGGAACGCGAGGAGCGACCCGTAGACGAGCCCGACCGCCGCGAGGACCAGGATCGGCGTCCGGAAGTCGTGGACGCCGACAGGGAAGAGCGAGAAGCCGATCCGCAGAAAGCCGAACGCAGCCGCCTTCGAGACCAGGCCCGACAGGACGGCCGATACCTCCGCCGGCGACTCGCGGTAGGCGGCCGGGAGCCAGCCGTGGAAGGGAAAGAGCGGCGCCTTGACGGCGAAGGCGGCGGCGAAGCCGAGGAAGACCCAGTCGCTCGCGTTCGTCCCGCCCTCGATCATCGAGAACGTCCCCGCCTGGAGGCCGTAGACGATCACCGCGCCGAGCATCAGCAGCGAGCCGACCATCGTGTAGACGACGAACGTGATCGTCGCCCTGAGCCGGCCCGGGCCGCCCCAGGCGCCGATCAGGACATACAGCGGGATCAGCATCGCCTCCCAGAAGACGTAGAAGAGGAGCAGGTCCTGGGCGGTGAAGACGCCGACGATCGCGCCGGTCAGGAACAGCATCAGCCCGTAGTAGGCGCGCGGCCGGTCCCGCCCGGCCCACATCCCGTAGGCGACCGAGGCGGCCATCACGATCGTCGCGAGGCCGACGAGCCAGACCGAGAAGCCCTCGAACATGCCGACGTGATAGGAGACCCCGAGGTCCTTGAACCAGGTCAGGCGGCTCGACTCCTGGAGGCCGCCCCGGTCGAAGTCGAAGTGGACGAGCGCCTCGATCCAGAAGCCGATCTCGACCAGGGAGATCAGGAGGGCGGTGGGCGCGATCCACACCCGCGGCATCGGCACGAGCCAGAGGAGGAGCGCCCCCCCGAACGGGAGCAGGATCAGCGTGGTCGTGATCCAGCCGTGCGCGTTCATGCCATTTCCCTCCCGTTGGTCGGGAAATGGCTAGATCTTGCGTTGGAAGACGCCATCACCTCACCGCCACGAAGACGAGGACGAGGATCGCGAGGCCGGCGGCGAGCGCGAAGACATACATGCGGACGAGCCCGGTCTGGAGCGCGCGGGCGAGCCCTCCGCCCCGGCGGGCGAGCCCGGTCACCGCGGTGATCGACCCGCCGACGAGCGGGCCTTCGACGACCGCGGAGAGGGATCGAGAGAGCCCGACCGCCGGCCAGTAGAAGAGACCCTGGTAGAGCTCGTCGAACCAGAACTTCCGCTCGAGCAGCCGCCACGGCCTCGGGGCGCCCATTCTCCGCGCCGCGTAGATCCACCACGCGACGCCGATCCCGGCGGCGCCCAGGACGACCGCGAGGACGCTGGCGATCGTCTCCTGCGTCCCGCTCGCCTCGACGAGCGGCCGGGCAACGGGCTCGAGGAAGTCGGAGACCGGCGTCCATACGCCGGCGAACTGGAGCCAACCGCCGCCCGCGGCCAGCACCGCGAGCGCGCCGACCGCCCAGCCCATCGACCGCTGCGCGACCCGGTCGCCGTGCGCGTGCGGCGGATGCTCCTGCACGTACCCCGACGGCTCGCCGCCGAAGACGACGAACAGCATCCGGAACGTGTACAGCCCGGTCAGGAACGCCCCGATCATCCCGACCGCGAACAGCACGTCCCCGTAGGCCCCGCGGTCGAGCGCCACCGCGAGGATCGAGTCCTTGGAGAAGAACCCGGACAGCGGGGGGATGCCGGTGAGCGCGAGCCCGCCGACGAGCATCGCCCACCACGTCTTCGGCATCAGCCTGCCGAGCCCGCCCATCTTGCGGATGTCCTGCTCTCCCGCCAGCGCGTGGATGACGAGGCCCGCGCCGAGGAAGAGGAGCGCCTTGAAGAACGCGTGCGTCATCAGGTGGAACATCGCGTTCGCGTACGCGCCGAGACCGGCTCCGAGGAACATGTAGCCGATCTGGGACATCGTCGAGTACGCGATCACGCGCTTGATGTCGGTCTGGACGAGCGCGATCAACCCCGTGATCAGGAGCGTTGCCGCCCCCAGCCCGGCCGCGACGTCCTGCACGCGCGGCGCGAGCTCGAACAGCGGATGCGCGCGCACGATCAGGTAGACGCCCGCGGTGACCATCGTCGCCGCGTGGATCAGCGCGCTGACAGGCGTCGGGCCCTCCATCGCGTCGGGCAACCAGGTCTGGAGCGGGAGCTGCGCCGACTTCGCGACCGCCCCGCCGAGCAGGCCGAGCGCGACCAGGTTCAGCGTCGTCGAGCTCAGCCCGTGCGCGTTCGAGAACGCGAGCCCGTAGTCGAGCGTGCCGGTCTTCTGGATCAGCAGGAAGAAGGCGAGCACCATCGTCGCGTCGCCGACCGCGTTCATCACGAACGCTTTCTTGGCAGCGGCGACCGCGCTCGGCCGCTCGTGGTGGAACCCGATCAGCAGGTACGACGAGAGGCCGACGAGGCCCCAGCCGACGAGCAGGAGGAGCAGGTTCCCGCCCTGGACCAGCATCAGCATCGAGAAGACGAAGAACGACATGTACGCGAAGTAGCGCCGCTCCTCGTCGTCGCCGTCCATGTACCCGATCGAGTAGCCGATGATCAGCGAGCTGACCCCGGCGACGACGAGCATCATGAACACCGCCAAAGGGTCGGTGAGGATCGAGAAGCCGATCCGGAAGTCCCCGGCCGCGAGCCACGTCCAGGCGGTCGAGACCTCGGTGCGCCGCTCGGGCTCCCGTCCCAGCATCGAGCAGAAGGCGACGATCGCGGCGGCGAACGCGCCGGTGCAGGAGACGGTCGCGATCCACCCGGCTGCCCGCCGCGTGATCGACGTGCCGAGCAGGGTGATCGCGGCGGCCGAGGCGAGCGGCAGGAATAGGCAGATCCAGGCGGCGGCGGTCACGGCGTCATCCGCGCAGGGTCGAGAGCTTGTCGACGTCGAGGTCGAGCCGCCGCCTCGCCATCGCGACGATCAGGCCGAGCCCGACCACCACCTCGGAGGCAGCGACGGCCATCACCGCGAGCGCGAAGATCTGCCCGTCGCCGCGTCCGAACTGACGCGAGAACGCGATCAGGGCGAGGTTCGCGCCGTTGAGCATGATCTCGAGCGAGAGCAGGACGATCAACGGGCTCCGCCGGATCAACACGCCGAGGGCGCCCGTCGCGAACAGGAACGCGGCGACGATCAGGTAGCCGGCGACGTCAGGCCCGAGCATCGCCTTCGCCCTCCTTCGCGTCGCTTCCGAGGATCACCCCGCCGACGGCGGCGACGAGCAGCACGACCGACGTGATCTCGAACGCGAGCAGGTGGTCGGTCAGGAACAGGCGCCCGACCTCGGCCGGGCTTCCGAACGAGCGCGTGATCTCGGCCGAGCCTGACAGCGAGCCGTCGGCCTTCGAGGCGATCACGACCACGACCTCGACCAGGATCGCGGCGGCCGCGGTCACCGCCGTCCAGGCGTGCCAGTGCGAGCCCGCCCAGGGGGCGTCCGCCCGCCCACCCAGGTAGGCGATCACGAACAGGAACATGACCATCACCGCGCCCGCGTAGACGAGCACCTGCGCGGCGGCGACGAACTCGGCCGACAGGAGCAGGTAGAGCACGGCGAGCGAGCCGAGGTTCCCGATCAGGGCGAGGGCGGAGTAGAAGGGGTTCGAGAAGCTGACGACGGCGACCGCCGAGCCGAGGCATGCGAACGCCGCCACGACCCAGACGATCCAGACCACCACGTTGCCTGCTGAGGCGACGATCAACTCCGGGGCCCCCGGGAGCGCAGCATTTTCTGGGGTGGGGTCACGAGTGGCTCTGGTAGTAGGGGATCGGAGTGTCGAACTCGTCCCGGTCGGCGACTGGCATCTTCTTGATCGGCTCGGCGAGGAGCATGTCCTTCGTGTAGATCAGGTCGTCGCGCGAGTACTCGGAGATCTCGTACTCGTTGCCGAGCGTGATCGCGTCGAACGGGCAGGCGAGCTCGCAGTAGCCGCAGAAGATGCAGCGGCTCATGTTGATCTCGTAGATCCGGGCGTAGCGCTCGCCGGCGGAGACGCGGTTGTCCGGCGTGTTCTCCGCGGCGACGACGCGGATGCAGTCGGCCGGGCAGGCGGCGGCGCAGAGCGAGCAGCCGACGCACTTCTCGAGGCCGTTCTCGTGGCGCCAGAGGCGGTGGCGGCCGCGGAAGCGCGGGTACACCGGCCGCTTGTACTCCGGGTACTGCTGCGTGATCGGCTTCTTGAGAATCTGCCGGAACGTGACGCCGAACCCCTTGAGGCTCTCGAGTGGTTGTGGACTCATTACTTCACCCAGACGACTACGAGGGCCGTCGCGACAGCGTTAGCGGTTGCGAGCGGTAAGAGGATCTTCCAGCCGAAGCGCATCAGCTGGTCGTACCGGAGCCGCGGCAGGGTCGCGCGCAGCCAGATGAAGACGAAGACGGCGATCCCGAGCTTGATCAGAAACCACAGCGGGCCAAGCGGCGCCCACGGCCCTTCCCAGCCGCCGAAGAAGAGCGTGACCGCGAGCGCCGAGAGGGTGAGCATGTTGATGTACTCGGCGGTCTGGAACAACCCCCAGCGCATGCCGCTGTACTCGGTGTGGTAGCCGGCGACGAGCTCGCTCTCCGCCTCTGGCAGGTCGAAGGGAGCACGGTTCGTCTCCGCCACTCCGGCGATGAAGAAGATCACCAGCCCGACGAGCTGCGGGGCGGCGAACCAAACGGTCTCGATCTGCTTGTGGACGATGTCGACGAGCGAGAGCGACTGGCCCATGATCACGACCCCGAGCACAGAGAGCGCGAGCGAGACCTCGTACGAGACCATCTGCGCGCACGTGCGCATCGAGCCGAGGAGCGAGAACTTCGACTCGGACGCCCAGCCGCCGACGATAAAGCCGTAGATCCCAATCGAGCCGAGCGCGAAGAGCAGGATCAGCGAGATCGGTACGTCGGCGACGACACCGTTGACGTGCCACTTCCAGATGTGCCAGCCGGCGCCGAAGGGGATCACGCTGAAGGCCGCGAGCGCGGTGAACGCAGACACCGCGGGGGCAGCGATGTAGAGGACGTCGATCGCCGCCACCGGGGCGAACGCCTCCTTGCGGATCAGCTTGATCAGGTCGGCGATCGGCTGGAGCAGGCCGTACGGGCCGGCGCGGTTCGGGCCGTACCGAAGCTGCATCCGGCCGAGCACCTTCCGCTCCAGCCAGGTCAGGTAGGCGAAAGCGCCCATCAGCAGGTTGATGATGAGCACGGCCTTGATCAGGCCGATCCACCAGGGCTCGCTCATGCCAATTCGCTCCCTCCGGTCGCGATTTGGCTCGTGGACCGGGTTATCTCTACCGCTCCATCGAGTTGCCGAACGTGCTCTTCGGCTGCACGGACGACCCCCTGCACCAGGCGCTTGTTGACCCTGGCGCGGAGCTCGAGAGCCGTGCCGTTCGAGCTGACCGTGACCGTCTCGCCCGAAGCGATACCCCGGATGTCGGCGTCGTGCCTCGAAAGCTCGATCGCCGGCTCGGGCCGCTGGAACTGGAGCTCCGGGACGCGCTCGACTGCCGGCCCGGAGAAGAGCGGTCGGTACCGGAGGAGGCGGAGCGGGCCGCCTTTCGCAGTAGCCTGCGGTCGCTCGGCGACCACTACCGCGACGCCGGTCGGCTCCAGGCGTGGCGGCAACGGCGCTTGCTCCTCGGCCGGCACGGCTCGTGCGTGCGGGTCGATCTCGACCCCGAAGCGCTCGCCGAGCTTCGCGATCCAGGCGAGCTCGTCGGGCGCGGGCGGGATCACCGCCCGCCGGAGACGCTGCGGGCGTCCTTCCAGGTTGACCATCGTCCCCTCGCGCTCGAGGTAGCTCGTCCCGGGCAGGACGAGGTCGACCCAGCCGCGCAGGGGATCGGCGAACATGCCGATCGCGATCACAGCGTCCGCTCGCTGCCCCAACGAGCGGACGCTCGGGTCGGCGGCAGCCTCATCACCGGAGACCAGGAGGCAGGCGACCGCGTCGGGACGCTGCGGAGCCCCTGCGCCCGCCGCGTGCCAGGCCTCGGCGACCGCGCGTCCGTTCGGTGTTGCCGGGAGGTAGAACGCCGCTGCCGCGCCGAGCTCGGCGGCGAGCTGCGCCAGCTTCCCGCCACCCGCGCCGGCCGGCCCGGACCAGATCAGCACGGCGCGCTCTGCACCACGGATCCGCTCGCCAAGCTCCTCGCGGACGACCTTCCCGGCGGTTGCGGGAGCGGCCTGCACCGAGCCCGACGCGCCGACCGTGACCACCTCGGCGCCGTGCCGGCGCGCCGCCTTGATCCAGAGCGAGACGACCGGTGCGCGCTCCTCGACGGGGTCGTCGCCGATCACGACGACGAGGTCGGCGTCGCGGATCGACGACAGCGGGGCGCGAAACGCATCGAGCGCGTTCGAGGTGAGCTCGGGCAGGATCACCGCGTCCGAGCCGAGCCCTTGCCGGACGAGCCTCGACAGCGCCTCGGCCTGCTCGACGGTCTCGGAGCCCGACAGGGCGAGCAGCACGGGCCCGCTCGAGAGCAGCTGTTCGGCCCGGTCGAGCGCGTCGTCCCAGGGGAGCTCCTCGAAGCGCCGCTTGCCGACCTTCGCCAGGGGATCCCGGACCCGGTCGGGCGCGTACAGGTGCGCGAACCCGAAGCGGCCCTTGTCGCACAGCCAGCCCTCGTCTACCTCGGGGTGGTTGCGCGAGAGGATCCGCTTCACCTTGCCTTCGCGGATCGTCGTCGAGATGTTGCAGCCGACCGGGCACAGCCAGCAGACGGACGGGACGTTCTGGATCTCCCACGGGCGCGCCTCGAAGCGGTACTGCGTCGAGGTCAGCGCGCCGACCGGGCAGAGCTCGATCACGTTCCCGGAGAACGGCGCCCGATACGGCTCGTCCTCGAAGGTGTCGATGAACTGCTGCGCGCCCCGCTCGCGCATCACGAGCTGGCCGTCCTCGGCGACCCCCTCCGAGAACCGGGTGCAGCGGTAGCAGAAGATGCAGCGCTCCCGGTCGAGCGCGATCGTCGGCGAGATCGGGATCGGCTTCTCGAAGGTGCGCTTGGCGAACGTCATCCGCGTGTTCCCCGGCCCGAACCGGAAGGTCAGGTCCTGGAGCGGGCACTCGCCGCCCTTGTCGCACACGGGGCAGTCGAGCGGATGGTTGACGAGGATGAACTCGAGCGTCGCGTCCTGTGCCTCGCGGGCGAGCTCGGACGTCGCCGCGGTCTTGACGACCATCCCGTCGGCGGCGGTCAGGGTGCAGGCAGCCTGCGGCTTCGGCGGCCCCGGCGCGACCTCGCACAGGCACATGCGGCAGGCGCCGACGGGCGGGCCGAGCCGCGGCTCGTAGCAGAAGACCGGAATCTCGATCCCAGCAGAGGCGGCGGCCTCGACCAATCCAGTTCCTTCGGCCACCCGGACCTCGCGTCCGTCGATGCTGAGGGTGACGAGATTGCCGCCGCCTCCGCTAGGCATGAGCCTTCTCCAGCGATTCGCGCTCGCCCGAATGGCTGTGCTGCTCGCTCGGAGCGAGGATCCCCTCGATCGAGGAGTTGCCGCCGTACGGGCAGCGGCCCTGCTGGATGTGGGCAATGAACTCGTCGCGCCACTCGGCGATGTAGCTCGCAACGGGGTACACGGCGAACTCGCCCAGTGCGCAGAGCACCTTCCCGAGGATCCGGCCGTTGATCGACTCGAGCAGCTCCAGGTCGGACATCTCGCCGTCGCCGCGCTCGATCTTCTCCAGGATCTGCACCATCCAGCGCGTCCCCTCGCGGCACGGCGTGCACTTGCCGCACGATTCGTGCATGTAGAACTGGGTGGAGCGCAGCGCGAGCTGCACCATGCAGCAGCGGTCGTCGACGACGATCAGCGAGGCGGCGCCGAAGAAGGTCTTCAGCTCGGCGAGCGAGTCGTAGTCGAGCGGCACGTCGATCTGGTCGGCCGTCAGCGCCGGCACCGAGGAGCCGCCCGGGAGGACCGCCTTCAGCTTGCGGCCTCCGGCGATGCCGCCCGCGTGGTCGTAGATCAGCTCGCGCATCGGCGTGCCCAGCTCGAGCTCGTAGTTGCCCGGGCGCTCGACGTTGCCGGAGATCGAGAAGATCGCGGTGCCGGGAGCGGTCTCGACGCCCGTCTTCGCGAACGCCTCCGCGCCCATCTCGATCACGATCGGCAGGGTCGCGATCGTGCAGACGTTGTTGACCTGCGTCGGCGCGCCGTACAGTCCCTGCACCGGCGGGAACGGCGGACGGGGGCGTGGCTGGCCGCGGCGGCCTTCGAGCGAGTCGAGCAGGGCCGTCTCCTCGCCGCAGATGTACGCGCCGGCGCCGCGGTGGACGACCAGGCGCACGTCGCCGAGGATCCCGGCCGCGTCGGCCTCGTCGGCGGCAGCCTGCAGCACCTCGTACTCGGCCAGGTACTCGCCCCGGATGTAGACGAACACGTCCGTCGACTCGATCGCGTGCGCGGCGATCAGGGAGCCTTCGATCAGCCGGTGCGGCACGGTGTTCATCACCTCGCGGTCCTTGAACGCGCCCGGCTCGGACTCGTCGGCGTTGACGACCACGTACTTCGGCTTCGGGGAGTCGCGGGCGATCAGCGACGCCTTGCGGCCGATCGGGAAGCCGGCGCCGCCACGTCCGCGAAGGTTCGCCTTGCTCATCTCCTCGATCAGCGCGTCGGGCGTCATCTGCCGCGCTCTGGCAAGCGCGGCATAGCCGCCGACGGCCTGGTACTCCGAGAGCTTCGTGAGGTCGTGCTCGTGGGCGCCTTTCAGGAGCTCGCTAAGAAGCGCCACGGAGCTCCTCCACGATCCCGGTGACGTCCTCGGGCCCGACGTGGTACCGCTGGCGGTTGTCGATCGCGACCACGGGCGCATACCCGCAGCCGCCCAGGCACTCGACCGCGCGGAAGGTGATCTCGCCGTCCGCGGTCGTCTCCCCTCCCTCGATCCCGAGGGTGGACTCGAACGCCTCGACGACCCGCTGCGCTCCGACCAGTGCACACGAAAGGTTGGTGCAGATCTCGACCATGTGCCTGCCCACCGGCTCGAGGTGGAACATGTCGTAGAACGACGCGACCGCCTGGCAGTAGGCGGGCGTCTGGTCGAGCGCGTCCGCGACCTCGCGCAGCGCCTCCGGAGGCAGCCAACCATCGTGGCGCCCCTGAGCGAGACGCAGCGCCGGCAGGATCGCCGAGCGAGCGTCGGGATACCGGGTCGCGATGTCCGCCACCTGTCGGCGAAAGTCCGGAGGACTTTCGCCGATCATCGATCGACCTCGCCCATCACGGTGTCGAGCGAGCCGACGATCGCGATCATGTCGGCGACGAGCGCGTCGCTCATGCAGGTCGCCGTCGCCTCGAGCGCCACGAACGACGGGGCGCGGAACTTGACCCGCCACGGCTTCGGCCCGCCGTCGGAGACGACGTAGCAGCCGAGCTCTCCCCGCGGCGACTCGACCGCGACGTAGACCTCGCCCTCGGGCACCCGGTAGCCCTCGGTGACGATCTTGAAGTGGTAGATCAGCGACTCCATCGAGGTGTGCAGCTCATGCCGGGGCGGCAGGACGACCTTGCGGTCGTGGGCGATCCACGCCCCGCCGGGCATCCCGTCGAGGCACTGCTCGACGATCCGCACCGACTGCCGCATCTCGTCCATGCGCACCCGGTAGCGGTCGTAGACGTCGCCGTTCGGGTAGACCGGGACGTCGAAGTCGAGGGCGGCGTAGGCGAGGTAGGGCTGGGCCTTGCGCAGGTCCCAGTCCACCCCGGAGGCCCGTAGCACGGGTCCGGACTGGCCGAGCGCGATCGCGTCGTCCGCCGAGAGCAGCCCGATCCCCTTCGTCCGCTCGCGCCAGATCTGGTTGCGGCTGAGGATTGCCTCGTACTCGTCGATCGCCTGCGGCATCCAGTCGACGAGCTTCCTGCACTCGGGGAAGAACCCGCGAGGAATGTCCTCGGCCAGCCCGCCGGCCTGAAAGTAGCGCGTGTGCATCCGCGCGCCGCCGACCAGCTCGAACAGGTCGAGGATCAGGTCGCGCTCGCGGAACGCGTACCAGAACATCGAGATCGCTCCGAGCTCGAGCGCCGACGTGCCCAGCCAGATCAGGTGGGAGTGGATCCGGTTCAGTTCGCAAAGCAGCGTGCGCATCCAGGCCGCCTTCGGAGGGACCTCCAGCTCGAGCAGCGTTTCGATCGCGAGCACGAAGACGAGCTCGTTGTACTGGAAGGAGACGTAGTCGATCCGCTCCGGGTACGTGATCGCTTTCCACCACGTCTTCTGCTCCATGTTCTTCTCGAAGCCCGTGTGCAGGTAGCCGACGACCGCCTCGAGGCCGACTACGTCCTCGCCGTTCAGGTCGACGATCAGGCGCAGGACGCCGTGCGTAGACGGGTGGTTCGGCCCGAAGTTGACCGTGAGGACGTCCTCGAGATCCGGCGAAGCCCGGAGTATCGTCGGGATCGGCGACGGGATCCGCGTGCCCGGATAAATGACTGCATCCGTGCCAGAGCTTGCTCTGGCTTGGATTCCGTTTCTGCGGGGGGGCGCGAACGCCACTACTCCTCCCCCGAGAAGCGGACCGGCTCGCCGCCGATCGGGTAGTCCTTGCGCAGCGGGTGCCCGTCCCAGTCGTCCTCCATCAGGATCCTCTTCAGGGACGGGTGCCACTCGACGCGGATGCCCATCATGTCCCATGCCTCGCGCTCGTGCCAGTCGGCGGTTGGCCAGACGCCGATCACGCTCGGCACCGGCTCGCCGTCGTCGAGCCAGACCTGAACGCGCAGGCGGAGGCTCGGCTCCAGGCGGAGCAGGTGGTAGCTCATCGAGAACCGCTTCGGCTTCGGCGCCGGGACCCGCGCCAAGGCGGTCGTGCCCGGCGAGTTGAGGTCGCGTCCCCCCGACGTGCCGTAGTAGCCCGCCGGGACCTGCGACCCCCAGCCGAGGTAGTCGGCGGCGCTGACGTCCGAGAGTAAGCGGAAGCCGAGCTCGTCCCGCAGGTAGGTGCACGCCTCGACAAGGCGGGCCGGGTCGACGACCAGCGTCGTCTCCCCGTGCGCATCCTTCGTCTCGACGATGCCGGGTACGCCCTCGTACGTCAGGAGGCCACGCTCCTGATCTCGTACGCGGGCGGCACCCCGGCGGCGATCTTCTCGTGGAGGCGCACGATCCCCTCCATCAGCGCTTCCGGCCGGGGTGGGCAGCCGGGCACGTGGATGTCGACCGGGACGATCTTGTCCACCCCCTGGAGGATCGCGTAGTTGTTGAACATCCCCCCTGAGCTGGCGCAGGCGCCCATCGCGATCACCCACTTCGGCTCCAGCATCTGGTCGTAGATCTGGCGGAGCGGCGGCGCCATCTTGTGCGCCACCCGGCCAGAGACGATCAACAGGTCGGCCTGGCGCGGCGACGAGCGGAACGCCTCCATCCCGAAGCGGGCGATGTCGTACCGCGAGGAGACGATCGACATCATCTCGATCGCGCAGCAGGCGAGCCCGAACGTGTCGGGCCACATCGACTTCGACTGGGCCCAGAGGACCGCCTTCTCGAGCG
Source organism: Gaiellales bacterium (assembly GCA_038248655.1). Classification (GTDB taxonomy): domain Bacteria; phylum Actinomycetota; class Thermoleophilia; order Gaiellales; family Gaiellaceae; genus DATBLE01. The sequence continues at coordinate 6,538 of JBBRXG010000044.1, read as the reverse complement.
TGGTCAGCATCAGCTTGCTCTCGAGCTCCTCGACGCCGACCTCCCGCTCGAAGACGCCGGGCCCCTTCGCCGGCCAGAGCAGACGCTCGGACTGGAGCCCGTAGTCGCGGAGGCGCTTCACCGCCATTCGAGCGCTCCCTTGCGCCAGATGTACACGTAGGCGAGCGCGAGGATGAGGACGAAGAAGAGGAGCTCGAAGAAGCCGAACCAGGCGAGCGCGTTCAGCGTCACCGCCAGCGGATAGAGAAAGACGATCTCGATGTCGAAGACGATGAAGAGCATCGCCGTCAGGTAGAAGCTGACCGTGAAGCGCTGCCGAGGCGGCGGTCCGGTCGAGACGCCGGACTCGAACGGCACGATCCGGGCGCGCGTGCGGCGGGTCGGCCGCGTCGAGAAGACGAACGAGAAGACGACCATCGAGGCCGGGATCGCGGCGGCCAGCACCCCATAGATCAGGAACGGCAACCACCTGTCCATCGACGCCCGAGCCTCCTTGTCCTTCCGCCCCTCCGCGGCCGGACATTAGCACCAGTCGCCCGAGCGCACGAAGCGACGGAGAAACCGCTTAACGAAGCCCGAGTCAGGTGTTACAAAGTCTCCTGTTTCGGGGCCGGGCGCGGCCGCGGGACCGGCTGCTACGATGAGCGGGCATGGCCACCCTGGAGGAGCCCACCACCGTCGTCGCGCTCACGGAGCGTGCGGCAGCCAAGATCAAGGAGCTGCAGGTCGAGGAACCGGACGGCGACGCCTCGGTGCTTCGCGTCGCGGTGCAGGGCGGCGGTTGCTCGGGGTTCGAGTACGCGCTCGGCTTCGACCGCGGCGCCCAGGAGGGCGACCACGAGCTCGAGGCCTTCGGCGTCCGGGTCGTCGTCGACCCGTTCAGCGCGCCGTACCTGCAGGGCGCCCGGATCGACTTCCTCGATGGGCTCCAGGAGTCCGGGTTCAAGATCGAGAACCCGAACGTCTCCTCCGCGTGCGGCTGCGGCCACTCCTTCCAGGTCGAAGAGGGTGCCACCCCCGAGACAATCGGCGGCTGCGGCTCCGGTTGTTCGCACTGACGCGCAAGCGCGTCAGTGGTGGCTGCTCGCACTAGGCTTTCGCTGCGCGAAAGCCTAGAAATCGTCCCCGGCATGTCCTAGAGTCTTGCCCGTGCAGGCGCTGCGGACGATCTACCGCTACTGGGTCGCGCTTCTGTTCGCGGCCGTGCTCGTCCAGATCGGGGCGTCAGGGTACGGCGCCTTCAATGCTGCGGACAAGTCCGACCCGGGGCCGCTCGCGAAGAACGCCTTCGACGACGGCTTCAATTTCCACAACGGCTTCGGGTACATCATCTTCCTCGGCGCCGTGATCCTGTGCCTGATTGCGTTCGGCGCCCGGCTGGGGAAGCAACGAGTGCTGCAGACGCTCGGCCTTCTCGTCCTCGTCGTGATTCAGATCCTGCTGGCGTGGGGAGGCGAGGGTCACCCGATCGTCGGGATCTTCCACCCGCTCGTCGCGTTCCTGATCGCCGGCCTCGTCGGCTCGCTCGCCTTCGCCTCGTCGCGGAGCGCCCGCGCCGTCGGCTGAGTCCCGCCGCGTCCTAGGATCAGCGCGATGAGCGATTCGCCGCTGCGCGTCGCCGTGGTCGGTTCGGGGCCGGCCGGCTTCTACGCCGCCGGCCACCTGCTCGCCGCCGACCTACCCGTCGAGGTCGATCTGATCGAGCGCCTGCCCACCCCCTGGGGGCTCGTCCGCCTGGGCGTCGCGCCCGATCATCCGAAGATCAAGGCGGTCTCGCGCGCATTCGAGCGGATCGCGGCGCAGCCGGGTTTCCGCTTCCTGGGCAACGTCGCGGTCGGCCGCGACCTCACACACGACGATCTCCTCCGTCTCTACGACGCCGTCGTCTATGCGGTCGGGGCGCAGACCGACAGGCGGCTGGGGATCCCGGGCGAGGATCTCCCCGGCTCGTGGGCGGCGACGGAGCTGGTCGCCTGGTACAACGGCCACCCCGACTACCAGCACCTCGAGTTCGACCTGTCCGGGGAGCGGGCGGTGGTGATCGGGGCGGGGAACGTCGCCCTCGACGTCGTGCGCATGCTCGCGCTCTCCCCGGAGGAGATCCGGCCGACCGACACGACCGACGCGGCGATCGGCGCGATCCTCGGCTCGGGCCTGCGGGAGATCGTCTTGCTGGCGCGCCGTGGGCCGGCGCAGGCAGCCTTCACGACGCCCGAGCTGAAGGAGCTGGGCGCGCTCGCCGACGCGGACGTCCTCGTCGATCCGGTCGAGCTCGAGCTCGACCCGGCCAGCGAGGCTGCGCTCGAGCACGATACGAACGCCCGCAGGAACGTCGAGGTTCTGCGCGACTTCGCCGCACGTTCGCCCGCCGGGAGGAGGCGCGCGATTCGCCTTCGCTTCGCAGTCTCGCCGGTCGCGATCCTCGGCGAGGATCGTGTCGAGGGCGTCGAGATCGTCAGGAACGAGCTCGTCGACGACCACGGCGTGGTCCGCGCCGTTCCGACCGACGAGCGCGAGACGATTCCGTGCTCGATCGCCTTCCGAAGCGTCGGCTACCTGGCCCTCCCGCTGCCCGGCCTGCCGTTCGACGAGCGGCGGACGACGATCCCCAACGAAGGCGGCCGGGTCGCCGACGGGCCCCGGGTGTACTGCGCAGGCTGGATCAAGCGGGGCCCGACCGGGGTGATCGGCACGAACAAGAAGGACGCGACCGAGACGATCGACCTCCTGCTCGCGGATGCGCGCGCCGGCCTGCTCGAGCGCGGAGACCCGGCCGCCACCGCCGGGAGCGTGGACGAGCTTCTGTCCTCCCGCGGCGTCGAGCCGGTCACGTACATCGGCTGGGAGGCGATCGACGCCGAGGAGCAGCGGCGCGGCGGGCCCCAGAGCCGGCCGCGGATCAAGCTCGCGACCTGGGACGAGCTCGTCGAGACGGCGCGGACCGTCTCCGCGCGCAGCTAGGCGTCCCTTCCCTCCTTCGAGGGACGTGCGCCCCGGCGTGGGGCGCCGATTCCCTGCTCATGGAGGATCGACTGCGCTCCGTCGAGTGCTTGAGCTGCGGGTACCGTCGCACGGTTCGCCACGACGAGCGGCGCTCCGCTCTCGACGAGTGTCCGAAGTGTCAGTACGTCGGCTGGGCCTCGAGCGCCGAGCTCTCCGAGCAGACCCGCCGCCAGCTGCGCGACCGGCCGGTCGCGCAGCGACGCCTGCACGCAGTCTGACCTTCGCCACCGCCTCCACCGGGCACTAGACTCGGGGCGTGGCGGGAGACGACGAACCCGGCGAGCTCTGGGGCGGCGAGACCACGAAAGCGGTCGCCAACTTCCCCGTCTCGGGCGAGCCGATCCCGGCGCCGGTCGCCCGCTGGCTCGGCCGGATCAAGGCTGCCGCAGCAGAAGTCAACGCAGAGCTCGGTCTGCTCGATTCGGGTAGGGCCGAGCGCATCGCGGCCGCCGGCCGGCGGATCGCCTCCGGCGAGCTCGACGACCAGTTTCCGATCGACGTCTTCCAGACCGGCTCCGGCACCTCGTCGAACATGAACGCGAACGAGGTGATCGCAACCCTCGCGGGCGAAGACGTGCACCCGAACGACGACGTCAACCTGGGCCAGTCGTCCAACGACGTCTTTCCCTCTGCTGTTCATCTCGCGGCCCTCGACGAGCTGACGAACGACCTGCTGCCGGCAATGCGACGGCTCGGCGACGCGCTGGACGGAAAGGCACGCGAGTTCGAGGACGTCGTCAAGTCCGGGCGGACGCACTGGATGGATGCCGTTCCCGTCACGCTCGGACAGGAGTTCGGCGGCTACGCCGCCCAGGTCCGGCAGGGCGTCGCTCGCGTCGAGGCGACGCTCGGGCGGGTCGGCGAGATCCCCCTCGGCGGCACCGCCGTCGGCACCGGGCTGAACACCCATCCCGAGTTCGCCGCCCGGGTCCGCGAGCGGCTCTCGGCCGCAACCGGGCTCGACATCCTTCCTCCGGCCGACCCGTTCGAGGCCCAGGCGGCGCGCGACGCGCTCGTCGAGGCGTCGGGCGCTCTGAGAACGGTCGCGGTCTCGCTGACGAAGATCGCCAACGATCTTCGCTTCATGGGCTCCGGGCCGCGCGCCGGCCTCGCCGAGATCTTCCTGCCGGAGCTCCAGAAGGGCAGCTCGATCATGCCGGGCAAGGTCAACCCGGTGATCCCGGAGGTGGTGACCCAGGTTGCCGCGCAGGTGATCGGCAACGACGCCGCGATCGCGATCGGCGGCATGCAGGGCCACTTCGAGCTGAACGTCTTCGTCCCCCTGATCGCCCGCAACCTACTCGACTCGATCAAGCTCCTCGCCAGCGCCTGCCGCCTGCTCGCCGAGAAGTGCGTGGACGGGATCGAGGCGAACCGGGAGGTCGCCGAGCACTACGCCGAGCTCACCCTCTCGGCCGCGACCGCGCTCAATCCGCACATCGGCTACGACAAGGCCTCGGAGATCGTCAGGGAAGCGGCGCGGACCGGGCGTCCGCTGCGCGAGGTCGCCCGCGAAGCGGGCGTCGCGACGTCCGTCCTGGACGAGGCGCTCGACTACCGCAAGATGGCCAGGCCGAACGCGTAGCGGCTCGCACTTGACCTGATCATCCGAAAGCCCGAGGATGCCGGGCCGAGAGAGTGGATTGAGGACACGTACCTGTCCTGTGTCGCCGTCCGGCTACGGGCGAGGCGGCGCAGAGGGTTCCGGAGCGATGACACGTACCTGTGCCGTCGACCGGTCGTGGACCGGAGCGGCGGGTGAGTCTTGCCGAGTTCAGGGAGCGCCTCCCGGACGACGACGCGTGCCTCGCATTCCTCAAGGAGCGTCGGTATCCGGCGGGCACGGCGTGCCCGGCGTGCGGGAAGCCCTCGCGCTTTCACCGGATCACCGGGCGCTCGGCCTACTCGTGTCAGTACTGCGGTCACCACGTGTACCCGACCGCGGGAACGATCTTCCACCGCTCTCGGACGAGGCTGCTGCCGGCGACAGCGAGGCCGGTGTCGGTCTGTACAAGTCGACCGACGGCGGCAAGTCCTGGTCGGTCGTCTCCGCCAGCGTGCCGATCAGCAAGGACCGCGCGATCGGCTCGATCGCCGTCGACTGACCAGCGACTTCACGCCGCGCGGGGGCGCGTTCTTCTTCCCGTACGAGGCGATGCATCCCGACCAGCACGCGATCGTGTTCAACCCGTCGAACCCGGACGTCTTCTACGTCGGTTCCGACGGCGGGATGATCAGCTCGAACGGCAGCTACAAGGACGCCTCGAGCGGCACGGGTTCCGAAGAAGCTCAACCCGATGAACAAGGGGCTCGGCACGCTCCAGTGCCAGAGCCTCTCCGTCGACCCGGCGAACGCCACCGGTTCGCTCCTCGGCGGCACGCAGGACAACGGCACGCCGGCCTACCAGGGGAACCAGCTCTGGTTCCTCGGAATGACGGGCGACGGCGGCGCGTCCGGCACCGACGCTGCGGACTCGAACACGCGGTTCCACAGCTACTACTCGCTGTACGCAGGCGACACGAACTTCCACGGCGTCGATCCGCTCCACTGGTTGTGGACGAGCGACCCGATCGTGTTCGCGGTCTCCCTCGGCGGCGAGGGTGTGAGCTTCTACCCGCCGCAGCTGCAGGACCCGGTCACCGGTGGTCAGCGGTTCTTCGGCACGAACCACGTGTGGCGGACGACCGACATCGGCGGTGATCAGTCGTTCCTGGAGGCGAACTGCACCACGGTGTTCGGCGCGGAGCTGTTCACCGGCGCCTGCGGCGACTGGCAGGAGCTCGGAACCCACGGGCTCGACGAGTCGTTCTATGGCTCCGACAAGCTGGCCGACGACGCGGCGAACAACTACGTCGTTCGCCTCAGTCGCGGGCAGGACTCGAGCACGCTGTGGGCGGGCCTGCGCCGCGGCCGCGTCTTCATCTCGAAGAACGCGGACGCAGCGGATCCGGCGGACGTGACGTTCTACCGGATCGACGGTCCCGCGCAGCCCGAGCGCTTCGTCAGCGGGATCTATGTCAACAAGAAGAACCCGTACGAGGCGTACGTCACCTACTCGGGCTACAACGTCTACGCCGATGCGGCCGGGACGGCCGAGAGACACATCTTCTCGGTCATGGTCGATCCGAACAACTGCACCGCGACGACGTGCGCGGCCACGTGGCGGAACATCGACTTCGACATCGGCGACCAGCCGGTGCTCGACATCGCGTACGACCGCTGCGGCGACAAGCTGTACGTGTCGACCGACTGGGGCGTGTTCCGGCGCGGGGCCGGCTCGAACTGGACGCCCGCAGGTAGCGGCCTGCCGCCGGTTGCGATCTACGGCTTGACGCTCGCCGACGCCGGCAACAAGCAGGTGCTGTGGGCGGCGACCCACGGCCGTGGGGCCTACCGGCTCTTGCTGCCGAACTGCTAGCCGCTCAGCACGAAGGAGAAGGGGGCGCCCCGGGGGGGGGGCCCCCCCCCAAAAACGCACGGGGCGGGGTGGAAGGGGGGGCGGGGCCGCCCCCCCCACCAGAGCCCACCCCCCCC
>JBBRXG010000043.1:0-22616 GCA_038248655.1 Gaiellales bacterium | reverse complement strand
CTCCTCGAGCCGCTCGCGCGGATACCCGGGGCGGCTCGCGACGCCGAGCCTCGCGAGCTCGAGCACCTCGTCCGGCTCCTTCCAGCCCGGGAACGCCGCAAACTCGTCGGCGCCGATCAGGAACACCGGGTCGTCCCAGCATCCGTCCCGCAGCATGTCCACGGTCCGGGCATGGCGGTCGAGCACGACCTCTCGGCCGGTGAACGCCGCGCGCGCGAGCTCGAGCCGGGTCTCGGCGGTGCAGTGAACGTCCTTGTGGCCGGGTTCGGCGACGACGACCACGACCACACGGTCCAGGCCGAGCCGGCGCTCGGCGGCGTCGGCGAGCTCGACGTGGCCGATGTGCGGCGGGTCGAACGCGCCGCCGAGGAGGCCGGTCACGACAGCACCAGCGTCTCCTCCCCCACCTCGACCTCGCTGCCCGTGCGTGCCCCGGCCGCACGCAGGGCGGCCTCGAGCTCGCTCGCCGGCGGAACCTCCCCGGTCACCCGGAAGCCCCGATCGGTCCGCAAGATCCGGTACCTCGTCGCACGGGGCTGCGGGCGGTAGACGAGGAACTCCGCGAGGCCGTCCCGATCGGCCTCGACGGAGGGCGCGGGCGGACAGAGCTCGAACAGCTTCCGCTTGAGCTCCTCGACGCCGCTCCCGGTCACGGCCGAGATCGAGAAGACCGCGACGATCCGCTCGTCGTCGAGTGCCAGGACGGGTGCCTCGGCGAGCAGGTCGACCTTGTTCAGGACGACCGCCTGGCTGCGTTCGTCGAGGCCCGTCCCGTACGCCGCGAGCTCGCGGTCGATCAGGCGGAACTGCCCGGCGGGGTCGCCCGCTGCCGCGTCGATCACGTGCAGGAGCAAGCGGGCCCGCTCGAGGTGCGCGAGAAACTCGTGTCCCAGCCCGAGGCCGCGGCTCGCCCCTTCGATCAGACCCGGCACGTCGGCGACCGTCAACTGACGTCCGTCCGGAGCGTCGACCGTCCCGAGCACCGGCTGGAGGGTTGTGAACGGATAGTCGGCGACCTTCGGCCTCGCGTTCGAGATCCTGCGCAGAAGCGACGACTTGCCGGCGTTCGGCAGCCCGACGAGCGCCGCGTCGGCGACGAGCTTCAGCCGCAGGTCGAGCTCGGCGCCCTCGCCCGGAAGCCCGGTCTCGGCGAACCGCGGCGTCTGGTGCGTCGGCGTTGCGAAGCGCCGGTTGCCGCGGCCGCCGGAGCCACCGCGGGCGACGACCACCCGCGAGCCCGGCGCTGCGAGGTCGGCGACGACCTGCTCGGCACCGTCGAGCACCTGCGTCCCGACCGGCACGCGCAGCTCGACGTCGGGTCCATTGGCGCCGTGCTTCCCGCTCCCCCGCCCCGGGCCGCCCCGTGCCGCCTCGAAGGCTCGCTTGGAGCGGAAGGGCGAGAGGTCGCGCAGGTCCGGGTCGGCGACGAGTACGACATCGCCGCCTCGACCGCCGTCGCCCCCGTCCGGCCCGCCCTTCGGCACGTACTTCTCGCGGCGGAAGCTGAGACCGCCGTCTCCGCCCCGGCCCGCCTGCACATGGATCTGCGCCCGATCGTGAAACATCGTGCCTCAGGCTAGAGCAGCGGGAACGTGACGCCCTCGAGGAGGCCGGTCCGATCGACGAGCACCTCGTACGGCCCGCCGTGCATCTCCGTGAAGTTCCCGGTGTGCCCGTAGGCGACTTCGCCCGTGACGCCGCCCTCGAGCTCGAAGTGAACGAGGTCGAAAGCCGAGGCCCTCGAAGTCGGGGACATCCAGGGTGCGCTCCGGTCGGCCCATCGCCTCGACGTGGCGCATCCGGTCGCCCCAGAGCCGCTCGTACTCTTCCTCGGCCGAGACGACGTAGACATCGACATCGGACGTCTCGGTTGCCCTGCCAGCGGCGAACGAGCCCCCGAGGAAGGCGGCCGTGACCAGCGGATCCCGCTCGCAGACGACGCGGAACCGCGCGATCGCGGCCAGACAGGCTTCGATCGGCATCGTCCCGTCTACGTCAGGCGGCGTCGACGACGGAGATGGTGCGGCGCTCGCCGCTCGTGCCGAACTCGACCTTCCCGTCCTGCGTGGCGAAGATCGTGTCGTCACGGCCGATGCCGACGCCGGCCCCGGGCCGGAACCGCGTGCCGCGCTGGCGGACGATGATCATGCCGGCCTTGACCTGCTGGCCGGCGAAGATCTTCACCCCGAGCATCTTCGGGTTCGAGTCGCGCCCGTTGCGCGAGGAACCGAGTCCCTTCTTGTGCGCCATCTAGTCCGCCTTCTTCGTCGCAGATGTCTTCGAGGCGGGCTTCGCCGGCCTCTTCGGCTTCGCGGCGGCAGCCGTCCGTGGCTTCGGCGCCGCCTTCGGCTTCGGCTCCGCCTTGGGCTTCGGCTCCGCAGTCGTCGTGGACGCGGCTGCGCGCGCCGCTTTCTTGCCGATCGTCTCGATCTGCACCTGAGAGAGCCGCGCGCGGAAGCCGTTGTGGCGCCTGTAGCCCGTCCGCTTCTTGTACTTGCCGATCCGGATCTTGTCCCCGAGGACGTGGCCGACAACCGTGGCCGTCACCTGCACGCCCTTCGGTGCGAGCTCGGCCTGGCCTTCGCCGCCGATGAACAGCACCTCCGGATGGAAGCTCGCGTTCTCGTCCACGGCGAGCCGGTCCACGGTGAGCTTCTCGCCCTCCTGGACGCGGTACTGCTTGCCGCCGAGTTTCACGATCGCGTACGTCATAGGAACCGCGGGCAGCGCCCGCGGAGCAGGCATTCTAGCCAGATGCGGTGCCCGCCGTCGCCTTCGACCTAGCTCTCGTCCGAGGCGGTCTCGGCCGGAGACTCGACCGCGGCACCGGCCGGCTTGCGCCTGCGCCTGCCTCCACGCGAGCCTCGTCTCGTCTTCTTGCGCGGCGCGGGCGCCTGTTCTCCGTTCGTGCTCGTCGCCTCCTTGCCCAGCGCCGGATCGGGCACGTGGATCGTCGGAGCGGGCGGCGAGGGGGGCGGCGCCTCTCCCTGCCCGTTCGTCGCCGCGGCCGCCGCAGCGGGCTTCTTCCTGCCCCGGCCGCCGCGCGAGCCACGCCTGGTCTTCTTCTTCGGCGGCTGGCTCTCGACCGGCTCATCGGCGCCGACGTCCGGGGCAGCACCCTCGGAATCCTCCCCGGCCTCCGGCGGATCGATCGACGGCGCAGCGCCTGGTGCTGCGGCCGCTGGGGTCGTTGTCGACGCGGCCGGTCGCTTGCGACCTCGACCGCCGCGGGAGCCGCGCCGCGTACGCTTCCTCGCCGGCGTGTCCGCCGATGGCGGCGGCGCCTCGGAGACGGCACCCTTCTCGGCCTCCGCTTCGACCTCCGCTCGCGCCTCCGCGGCGTCCTCTCCCTCGAGCACGACCTCGGGCTCGACGGTTTCCGGCTCGGCCTTCTTCGCGCGCGAGGCGCGGGTCGGCTTCTCGGCCTGCGCCTCGGCGGTGATCGGGGCGAGAGGAGCCGTCGGCGCCCCGTCGACGAGCGTGGCGTAGGCCGTCCCGTCGAGCACACGCGCGACCCGGATCTTCACCTTCTTGCCGATCAGCTTGCCGGACCCTCCGACCGCGATCGCCCAGCCGTCCAGCTTGCCGACACCGGAGCTCGCGTCGTGACGGCCGACCTCGACCAGCTTCAGCTCGAGAGTCTGGCCCTCGCTGACCGGTGCGCCTGCGACCGCGAGCTTCTCGAGCGTGCCCTCGTCGAGCACGGCGAAGTGGTCGTGGGGCACGCCCGCCTTCCCCTGGACGTCGAACCGGCGCCGGGTGGAGGCCTCGATCTCTTCGAGGCGTGCGGCGCCGGGGCCGATCAGCAGATCGGCCACGTGCGAGTTGAGCTCGACCCTGAACGCCCTGGTGCGCGGCTTCGACGCGGCCAGCGCGCGCAGGCGCCGCTCGGCATCGACGACCGCCGTCGCCTCCGAGACGACGACCCCCTCACCGGCGCAGGACGGACACTTGCGCGTGAGGATCTCGCGAGGGCCGTCGGTGACGTTCTGACGGGTCATCTCGACGAGTCCGAGCGGCGAGATCTCGACGACGTAGGTCTTCGTCCGGTCGCGCTCGAGCTCCTGCTGGAGCGCCGCCTCGACCGACTCGCGGTTCTTCGGGTTGGCCATGTCGATGAAGTCGATGACGATGATCCCCCCGATGTCCCGGAGCCGGAGCTGGCGGACGACCTCCTTCACCGCCTCCAGGTTGTTCTTCGTCACGGTGTCCTCGAGCCGCGCCCCCGACGACTTCGAGCGCGAGCCGACGAAGCGGCCGGTGTTCACGTCGATGACCGTGAACGCCTCGGCGTAGTCGAAGATCAGGTATCCGCCGGAGGGTAGGTCGACGCGGCGCGAGAGCGTCGAGCGGATCTCGGCATCGACCCCGTAGGCCTCGAACAGGGGCGTCTTCTCACGGTAACGAGAGACACGCTCGGCCATGTGCGGCGAGGTCTTCTTCAGGTACCCCTGGATCCGCTTCAGCGTCCTGTCGTCGTCGACGAGCGCCCGCTCGAAGTCGCCGGTGAACAGGTCGCGAGTGACCCGGAGCGGCAACTCGGCCTCCTCGAAGAGGAGCGACGGCGCTTTCGAGTCCTTGGCCCTCGCCTGGATCTGCTTCCAGAGCTTGGTCAGGAAGTCGAGGTCGAGGTGAACGTCCTCGGCTGATGCGCCCTCGGCTGCCGTGCGGACGATCACGCCGCCCTGCTTGGGTGCGATGCTCTTGAGAATCTCCTTGAGCCGGGACCGCTCGTCGTCGTCGAGCCGACGCGAGACGCCCAGGCCCTCGCCGTGCGGGACGTAGACGACGAACCGGCCGGGGAGCGAGATCTCGGTCGTGAGGCGCGCGCCCTTCGTCTTCATTGGATCCTTGACCGCCTGGACGAGCACCTCCTCGCCGCGGCTGATCAGATCGGTGATGCGGCGGCCGCGCGGTCGACGTCCCTACAGCTCGGGACCGACGATCTCGTCGACGAACAGAAACCCGTTCTTCTCGAGGCCAATCTCGACGAACGCCGCCTCCATGCCGGGCAGGACGTTGTCGACGACGCCCTTGTAGATGTTCCCGGCGATCGAGCGACGCTCCGGCCGCTCCAGGTAGACCTCGGCGACACGATCGTCCTCGAGGACCGCGACGCGCTTCTCGGTCACATCGACCGAGACGAGGAGCTCCCGCTTCGCGGCAGGCAGGGGCGCGCGGCGCGGGGCCTGGCGCCGGCGCGTATTCGGCCGGCGCTGCCGGTCGGGCTTGGAATCCTCCTTCTGCGTCTTCGGAGCGCGGGCCGGCTGCTGCCTGGGCGGCGTCGAGTCCGCGGTCGTCGCGGCCGGCTTGCGCCGGTTCCTCCCGCCGCGACTGCCGCGACGCCGTTTCCGTGGGGCCTCGCCCTGTGGGGGCGCGGCGGGCCGATCCTCGGCCTTAGGTCCTTCGGCCCTAGGTCCTTCGACGACAGCCGGCGCCTCTTCGGTGGCGGGCTGCTCCTGTGTCCGGGTCTTCCTGCGAAACCATGGCAGGGGCAAATGAATTCTCCTTGTCGTGCGCGCGCGCGGCCACGGCCCTCGACGGGGCGCCGGCGCGCAGCAGGTAGTGGGTGAAAGAGCGTGGCATCGTGCCTCGCCCGTCAGCCTAGCAGCAGGGGCGGAGACCCCCGGCGCGCGGCGCTCAGGCGGCGGCCGGCCTGAGCTTCGCCCGGCGCGTGCGGATCGCGCGCAGGCGCTGGTTCAGCCTCGCCCAGGCCCAGGGCTCGAGCTCCCGGTAGCGGGTCTCGGACTGGTTCCGCGTCGACTCGAGGTACTCGAACCAGGCATCGGCCTCCTCGATCATGAGCAGCTCCTCGGCCTCGTTCGTATCCGGCATCGCGGGGCACCTCCACTGGTCGCTCGCTGACGGCCGCGATGCTAGGACCTGCGTCGGACGGAGCGCGGTCAGCGGGGGAACAGCGCTCGGCCGCCGGCCACACGCGTCAGGGGCGCGCGGCGCTCGAAATACCGCATCGCCGCCTCGCCGACGGCCCGCGTCCCGGTGTAGGCGACGGCGCCCTTCACGGCCCAGCCGACGATTGGAACCAGGCCGAGCGCGCGCCTCGCGATCGCCCGGAACCCGAGGCCAGAACCGACGACGCCGAGCACCTCGGGCCACCGCTCCCTGTCGATCTCAAACCCGTACGCATCGGCGATCCGAAGGACGAGTCGCATCTGGTTCAGGGTCAGCACGGGCAGGTCCGCGCCCGGGACGAAGACGGCGACCCCGACCAGCCCGTTGCGCCGGGAGAACCTGCGGATCAGCTCCTCGCACACGGCGCGGCGAAGCACAGGGAGCCGCGCGGCAAGCGGGGTACCCGCCTCCCCGAGCGTCCGCGCCAGGCGCACGGCGATCTCGTCGAGCGGAAAGGCGGTTCCGCTTCCCACCCGGACGACGTTCTCGTCGAGGACGAACGGCACGTGCCCGGCGACATCCGGCCCCGCGGCCACGGCGATGATCGGGATCCGCGCCCGCGCCGCCTCCTTCAGGAGCCCTTCCTCGTCCGGGGCGAGCGTGCCGGCGAGCACGTGGACGAGCGCCGCCGCTCCCGCGAGCGGCCCCTGCTCCCGGACCGCGCTCCGCACGCCCCCGCGCGTCAGCTCGCGGACGAGGACGCCGGCGAGCTCCTTCGCTCCGGAGACGACGAGCGGCGCGTCCTCCTTCGCCGATGCGCGGAGCTCCCTGAGGATGCCGAGGACTGCGCCGGGCTTGACGGGAAGCGATGTTGCCGGCACTACCAGCGTCCGGTGTGCCCGCGTCTCCGACCGCGGGCGTTGATCGCCTGCAGCACGCCGATCGCGAGCAGATTGGCGACCATCGACGAGCCGCCGACACTGACCATCGGCAATGGGATGCCCGTCACCGGCGCGATGCCGATCGTCATCCCGACGTTGACGAAGACCTGGAACAGGAAGGCGAAGACGATCCCGGCGGCGGCGATCGCCGAGAAGGCGTCCCGTGCGACCGTCACCACCTTCAACCCCCGCCACACGACGAGCAGGTAGAGCATGAGCAGGAAGCCTGCGCCCAGGAAACCCCGCTGCTCCGCCAGCGAGGCGAACGCGAAGTCGGTCGCGTGCTCGGGCAGGTAGTTGAGGTTCGTCTGCGTCGCCACCTGGACCCCCCGCCCGCCGGCTGCCCCGGACCCGACCGCCGTGATCGACTGGTTGACGTTGTAGGTCGCGCCGCGCGGGTCCTGGTCGGGGTGGAGGAACCCGGTGATGCGCTTCTGCTGGTACGGCTTGAGCACGTTGACGCCGGAGGCCGGCAAGAGCCACAGGACCGAGATGATCACGAGCGCTGCCACCCCCCACACGATCGCGAGGTGCGACCAGCGGGTCCCGCAGACGAACAGGACCGCACCGAGCGCGGCGATGTAGACGAGCGCCGAGCCGATGTCCGGCTGGATGAACACCAGGACCATCGGGGGTACCGCCAGCGCGATCGTCCCGAGCACGGTGCGCGGGTTGCCGACCTGCCGGTAGCGGTCAGCCAGGTAGCCGGCCAGCGCGAGGACGACGAGGAGCTTCCCGAACTCGGTCGGCTGGAAGCGGTAGAAGCCGAGGTCGATCCACCGCTTCGAGCCGCGGGCGACCGTCCCGGCGAGGAAGACGACCGCGAAGAGAATGAGCGTGCCGACGTAGATGTGCCGGTGGTAGCGGCGGTACAGGTCCGGATCGACGACCATCGCGACGACGAGCCCGACCATGCCGATGGCGACGAACACGAACTGCCGGTAGACGTAGTAGGTCGAGTCGCCCGGCACGTCGTCGCGAGTGATCCCGGCGATCACCCAGAGGCCGAAGGCGACGATGCCGCCCACCGCGAGCAGCATCACCCAGTCGAGCCGCGCAGCGAGCGGCGCGACCTCGGCGAGCTCGCGGCGCCTGGCCCGTGCCCTCGCTCTCGAGTCGGTGCGGTAGACGAGATCGGCCATCAGTCGGAGTAGATCGTCCCGATCGGAGGCGCCTTGACGTTGAAGAAGTGCTCGAAGACCTTCAGCGCCGCCGGCGCTGCGGCCGTACCGCCGTGACCGCCGTTCTCGATCACGGCGCACACGACGATCTCGGCCTTGGGCTTGTCAGCCGGCCCGTAGCCGCACCACCACGACTGGTCCTGCAGGAGCGGCTTCGCGTACCCGGGCGGCTGGACGACCTTCTCCGCCGTCCCCGTCTTCCCCGCGATCGCGATCGGGAAGCTGCCGAACACAGAGGTCGCCGTCCCGTAGGAGAAATGGGTTGCGCGGTAGAGGCCGTCTCGGACGACCGCGAGGTCGCTCGCGTTGTCGAACACCCGCTTCGGGATCGGAGGATTGAAGCGTTGCAGCACCTTCCCCGGTTGGTTCTGGCTCCCCGGCTCCTAGATCGAGCTGACGACGTGCGGCGTGACCAGGTAGCCGCCGTTCGCGATCACCGCGTAGAACCGCGCCATCTGCAGGGGGGTGACGAGCAGGTCCTTCTGGCCGATCGCGAGCTGGATCGAGTCGCCGGGCTTCCAGAGCCGATCGACCCGCCAGCAGCACGGGTCGGTCTTCTTCGTATAGGTCGCCTGGCGCCATTCGGGCGTCGGCAGGAGGCCGCGCTGCTCGGGGCCGATGTCGATCCCCGTCGGCTGCCCGAAGCCGAAGCGGCTCGCCCAGCCCTGCAGGGGGTGGCCGCGGAGCGGCGGCAGCGCATAGAAAGCGTAGCCGAGGTTGTAGAAGTACGTGTCGCAGGAGGCGCCGATCGCCTGGGCGAGCGTCATCGGCTCGTTCGTATACGGATCCCAGTTCTTGAACACCTGCGTGACGTGGCCGCTCGGGTCGCGGACGTCGAACGTCGGGGTGCACTGGATCGTCTGGAACGGCGAGAACAGCTTCTCTCGCAGGCCGGCCAGCGCGGTGACGGGCTTGAACGTCGAGCCGGGCGGGTAGAGCCCGGCGGTGGCGCGGTTCAGGCCGGGATAGTTGTCCTTCTTGGCAACGGCGGGATCGAGCAGCGGGGCAAGCTTCTTCGGGTCGGTCCGGCCGACGAAGACGCTCGGCTTGAAGGTCGGCGAGGACGCCATCGCCAGGATCTCGCCGTCGTTCGGGTTCAGGGCGACGATCGCCCCCCCGTCCGCCAGCCAGTGGTTGTCCTCGTGCGCGAGGCGGATCCCGTACTGGAGCGCGCGCTCGGCCGCCCGCTGGAGCGAGATGTCGATCGTCAGACGGACGGCGTTCCCGGCGAGCGCCGCCTTGGCCACTTTCGGCTCGCCCTGCTGGACGCCGCGGGCGTCGACGTGCACGTCGACGACGCCGGGCTTTCCGCGCAGATCCTGGTCGTACGCGAGCTCGACGCCCGTCTGACCGATCCGGTCCCCGCTCTCGTACCCGTCTGCGTGGAGCTTCTCGAGCTGGGCCGGGGAGATCGAGCCGACGTAGCCGAGCACGTGGGCGAGCAGCGCCCCGGCCTTGTACTTGCGCAGGAAGGTCGTGTGCGTGTGCACGCCCTGGAACTCCCGTGCGCGCTCGCGCAGGTAGTCGACCTGCGGCTCGTGCACGGCGACTTGGATCGTGATCGGCGTCAACGGGTCGTTCTTGTGCCGGTCGAGCTTGGCGATGACGCGGGGAAGGGGCACATTCAGCACGTCGGCGAGCCGCCTCATCTCGGTGTACCGTCCCTGCTTCGGCAGGTCGGCGAGCGTGACGTCGACGGCGGTGGCGACGACGTTCGTGACGAGAGTCCGCCCCTCCCGGTCGAGAATCGGGCCGCGCGGGGCCTCGATCCGCCTCGTCCGCAGCTGGTTGTCGAGCGCCGCGGCCTCGTACTTCGTCGCAGAGAGGATCTGGAGCGACCAGAGGCGCAGCAGGAGGACGGCGAACACGGCGAGCGCGACGCCGCCGAGGATCGCGACCCGCAGGGCCATCTTCGGAGAGAAGAGGTACGGCTCCTCGACCCGGGGATCGGGCGGAAGGAAGCGGCCGGCGCGGTTTCCGCTGCTAGCCAAGCGCGTGGATCCTCTCGATCCGATCGCGCCGCTAGAGCGCCGGAAGGATGATGCGAGTGAGCGCGTAGACCGGCCACGTGAGGATCAGGTTCAGCGCGATCCCCTGGAAGAGGGTGCTCCACAGCACCGTGCGGGCGGGAGCCGGGTCGCCGAGCACGAACCGGAAGGCGAGCGACCCGATGGCATAGAGCAGGGAGATCACCGCGACCGACACGAACGGGGCGTGTGCGCGCTCACGGCCGGTCGTCTCACCGTAACGGCCGACCCAGTAGCCGGCGATCGTCAGGAGCAGCGACGTGAAGCCCAGCGTCCCGAGGTTCGCCGTGTCGACGACGAGCCCGCCCCAGAAGCCGATCACCGCGCCGACGACCGGCCCGCGCAGGAGCGCGATGCAGATGATCGACACGAGGAGCAGATCGGGCGTGCCGTTCAGGATCGACACCGTCGCGAAGACGGATACCTGCAGGATTGCTGCGACGAAGACGACGGCGAACGCCTTGGCTCCGTCGAGCAGCACTACTTCGCCTCCGGCTTCTTGGCGAGGACGATCACGGCCTCGAGCGTCGAGGTGTCGACGAACGGATCGCAGAGGATCTGCTTGAACTCGTCGGTGTCGGACTGGCCGACGCTGGTCACCCCGCAGACCGGAATCCCGCGCGGGTAGAGCGAGGTCAGGTCTCCGGAGCGGAAGCCCGACGTCACGACCACGTCCCCCGGATTGACGACCTGGTCCTTCGTGACGCGGTCGACGACGAGCGCGCCGGCCGAGTTCACCTGGACGATCCCGGCGGCGTTCGTGACGACGTCGAGGGCGGAGACGCCGCTCGTCTCGTCGGTCAGGAGCGTGACCTGGGCGACGTTGGAGGCGGGCTTCGTCACCTCGCCGACGAGCCCGTCGGCGGTGATGACCGCGTCGTGCTTGGAGACGCCGTCGTTCTTCCCGACGGAGACCACGATCTGCTGCTCGAACTGACTCGGCGCGCGGGCGATCACGCTCGCGGCGATCGAGCGGTAGTCCTGCGGGAACCGCGGCCCCTCACGGTATGCGAGCAGCGCCTTCAGCTGGGCGTTCTCCCGGAGCGCCGCCTGGTTGAGGATCTTCTCCTGCCGGAGGGCCTCGACCTCCGCCTTCAGCTTCTCGTTCTCCGACTTCGCGTCGAGGAGGCCGCCGAACCAGCCGGCGGCGTCGCGAAACGGGCGCGCGAGCCGCTCCGCGCCCACCTCGAACGGGCGCAGGATCGTCGACCAGGTCGACTGGAAGCCGTGCAGGACGCCGCCGTCCGACTCCCGGAAGTAGACCGTGACGAGCAGCAGCGAGAGGATCGTGAGCACGGCGACGACGAGTCGCCGCCTCCCGGCCGGACTCGGACGTATCGACTGCGTGGACGAGCCGGGCCGCTGGGCGGGGGAGCCGATCGCCGCCACGCGCACTGACCTGTTGCGGGGCACCGAACGCCTTAGTGTAGGCGAGGACCCGGCGGGTCGCCCGGCCCACCTGCGCGACTAGCGGTGGTTGCCGCTGTAGACGCTGCGGGTGCCGCGCTTCCGCTGCGTCCGGTGGATCACCTCGAACTCCTCGAGGCTGCGGCCGGAGCCGACCGCGACGCACGTGAGCGGCGACTCGGCCAGGTGCATCGGCATGTGAGTCTCGTGACGAAGCCGCTCGTCGAGTCCGTGGAGGAGGGCACCGCCGCCGGCGAGCACGATCCCGCGGTCCATGATGTCGGCCGAGAGCTCCGGGGGGGTCTTGTCCAGGGTCGACTTGATCGCGTCGACGATCTGGTTGACCGGATCCTCGAGCGCGTGGCGGACCTCCTCGGAGGAGAGGATGATCGTCTTGGGCAGGCCGCTGACCAGGTCGCGGCCGCGAACCTCCGCCTGCACCTCCTCGCGCATCCCCCACGCCGAGCCGACCTCGAGCTTGATCTCCTCCGCCGTCTGCTGGCCGACGAGCAGCTTGTACTCGCGCTTGACGTAGTTGATGATCGCCTCGTCCATCTCGTCACCGCCGACCCGGAGGCTCTGCGAGACGACGATGCCGCCGAGCGAGATCACGGCGACCTCCGTCGTGCCGCCGCCGATGTCGACGATCATGTTCCCGGTCGGCTCGCTGATCGGCAGGCCGGCGCCGATCGCGGCGGCCATCGGCTCCTCGATCAGGTAGGCCTGGCGGGCGCCTGCCGAGAGGGTCGCCTCCTCGACGGCCCGGCGCTCGACGCCGGTGACGCCGCTCGGAACGCAGACGACGACGCGCGGGTGGGCGAAGCGATTCTGGTGGACCTTCTGGATGAAGTGGCGGAGCATCTGCTCGGTGACGTCGAAGTCGGCGATGACGCCGTCCTTCAGCGGCCGGATCGCCGTGATCGTCCCCGGCGTGCGGCCGAGCATGCGCTTCGCCTCGACCCCCACGGCGTGAACCTCGCCGGAGCGCTGGTCGATCGCGACCACGGAAGGCTCGGAGAGCACGATCCCGCGCCCGCGCACGTACACGAGCGTGTTCGCGGTGCCGAGGTCGACGGCCATGTCGCGGCCCCCGAAGCCGGTCAGGTGATCGAAGAGACCCATCAGGCCGGAACGAGTCTACCCGCCTCCAGAGAGGCGTCCCGCGTGGTGCGCCGAACGAGCCATGTCAGGGGTCTGACCCCTGACATGGCTCCGGGTGTGGCGACTTCGTGCCGATCGGCCCCTCCGCGGCGAGCCCCGGTCGGACCGCCGCTACGGTCGGGAGATGCCGCGTCCTCTCCGCGTCCAGATCCCCGGCGGGATCTACCACGTCACCTGCCGCGGCAACCGCAGGCAGCCGACGTTTCTCGACTCCGACGACCACCGCTTCCACGTCTGGTGCCTGAACAAGGTGGTCGCCGAGCACGAATGGGAGTGCCACGTCTTCTGCCACATGCCCAATCACTTCCACCTGCTGATCCGGACACCACAGCCGAACCTCTCCCACGGCATGCAGGTATTGAACGGGCTGTACGCGCAGGTTTTCAACGCCCGGCACGGCCTTTCCGGGCACGTCTTCCAGGGACGTTTTCATTCGGTCCTCGTCGAAGGAGAGGGCCACCTGCTCGAGCTCGCCCGCTACCTGCATCTCAATCCCGTACGCGCCGGACTTTGCGATCACCCGCTCGGGTGGAGGTGGAGCAGCTGCCGGGCGACACTCGGCCTCGTGAGCAAGCCGGACTTCCTCAGTATCGGCTGGCTCCTGCACCAGTTCGGCCCCACGTTGGAAGCGGCGCGGGAGCGCTATCTCGCGTTCGTCGAAGACCGGCTCGACCGGGCTGCGTGACCGTTATCGCCATGTCAGGGGTCTGACCCCTGACATGGCCCCGTCAGCCGACTCCGTACAGCCCTGGGAATCGCTCGGCGAGGAGTCGCACGAGGAGGGCGGCCGGTAGGCCGACGACGTTCAGGTAGTCGCCGGCGATACCTTCGACGAGCGTCGCGCCGAGCCCCTGGATCGCGTACGCGCCCGCGCGGCCCTGCCACTCGCCCGAGGCGACGTACGCAGCGATGTCGCGTGCGGTCAGCGAGCGAAAGGTGACTCGCGTGACCTCGTGCTCGAGCTCTTCCCACCCTGGCGTGAGCAGGCACAAACCGGACACGACCTCGTGCGTCGTTCCCCCCAGCGCCCCGAGCATCGCGGCGGCCTCCTCCGGCCCGGCCGCCTTCCCGTAGACGCGGCCGCCGCAGACGACGGTCGTGTCGACCCCGAGGACGGGCCGCTCCCCGGCGCCTCCGACGGCGGATCGGGCCTTCCCGCGCGCGTGCGCGCGGACGAGCTCGACCGGGTCGGCGTCCGATGGGTCGTGCTCCTCGTACTCGGGAGCGACGGCCTCGAACGGAAGTCCGAGCTGCGTGAGGATCGCGCGCCGCTGAGGCGAGGTCGAGGCGAGGAGGATCGGCGGCGGCGGAGGTGCGCTCATGTGTGGTCCAAGACGTGAATCTTGCGCACCTTCCAGACCTCCTCCATCGGCCACGAACGAGCCCACTCGGTCTCCTCGGGCGTGCGATACGTCGACTCGGCTCCTTCGGGAGGACGGATCTCGACGAGCGCCTCCACCCGGAAACCGCTCTCGCCGAAGAGCCGGACCCACTCGCCGTATGGAAGGTTGAACTCAACCGGCTCGTCCGGCAGCTCTGCGAAGCGGCACATGTCGAAGTACGTGCCCACCAGCCGCCGCTCGATCGTGTCGGTCTCGTCGTTCCAGCAACACATCGAGAGCGGCGTCGAGTGCGAGAAGGCGAGCAGCCCGCCGGAGCGCAGCAGCCGCGCGACCTCGGGCACGGTACGGTACGGATCGGCGAAGGACATCGCTCCGTGGTCGCAGAAGACGACGTCGAAGCTCGCGGCGGGCAGGGGCACCTCCTCCGCGCCCGAGTGGACGAGCGGAAAGTCGACCCCGGCCGCCGCCATCAGCCGGCGCGCGTGCTCGAGCTGCCGCGCCGAGTTGTCCAACCCGACGACCCGGGCGCCCGCCTTCGCGAGCAGGATCGACCACTGGGCGGCGCCGCAACCGAGCTCGAGCACGTCCTTGCCGGCCACATCGCCGAGGATCCGGAGCTCCGACTCCGGCAGCTGCCACATCCCCCAGCGCGGCTCGTCCTGGCGCCCGATGAACTCGGCGTTCGGTGCCTGATACTCGTCGCTGCGCGCATCCCACGATGCGCGGTTACGGGCCGCGTCAGACGAGCCCATCGTTGCCGAACCACAGCGCGACCTCGCGGGCGGCCGACTCCGGCGAGTCGGATCCGTGCACGAGGTTGTCCGGCATCGAGAGCGCGAGGTCGCCGCGGATCGTCCCCGGCGCCGAGTCAGCCGGGTTCGTCGACCCCATCGTCGAGCGGACGACGGCGATCGCCCCTTCGCCCTCGAGCACGAGCGCGAGCGTGGGCGCCGAGGTGATGAACGCGACCAGCTCGCCGAAGAAAGGCTTCTCGGCGTGCTCCGCGTAGTGTCGCTCGGCGAGCTCGCGATCGACCTTCAGGAGCCTCGCGGCACGCATCGTCAGGCCACGCGCCTCGAACCGGCCCAGGATCTCGCCCGCCAGCCCGCGCTGGACGGCATCCGGCTTGATCAGGACGAGGGTGCGCTCGAGCCCCACGGCCGGCCAGTCTACTGGTCGCTCGCCAGGTTCTCGGCGGTGTCTTCGTCGACGCCGCGGCCCCGGCGGCGCGGGGCCCGCAGCGGCCTGCGCCGCGCTTCCGGCGAGAGCGCCACCGTCTCGTCGTAGACGGACGGCCGCTTGGCGATCGGCGTCTCGCAGTACGGGCAGACCTGCCAGAGCGGCTCGAGCGGCGACTTGCACGTCACGCACGCCTGCTTGAGCTTGGTCGTGCACACGGGGCAGATCAGGTACTCGGGCTCGACCGCGGCACGACAGACCGGGCAGTGCGCGTCCCGGCGACCCAGCCGCTGCTCCATCGCAAGGATCTCGAGCTCACGCTCGCGCACGTCCTCGAGATACTCCGGCGGACGGAAGAACAGGTAGATGAGCGGGCCGACGAACGGGACCGCGCCGAGAACGGTCGCCATCGCGACCAGCCAGGGATCGGCGATCCGGCGGCGCGCATCCTTGTAGACCCAGTAGATGCTCGCCAGCCAGAACACCGCGACCAGGAAGATCGCCAGATTCCTGATCACGAGCCAGGTGCTCGAGTTGAAGAAGTCGTTGACGCCGCCGAACAACCCGTCGTTCGAGTTCGTCGTCGTCGTGTCGGCGAAGAGGAAGTGGATCATCGTTACAGGAGCAGCTTTCCCACGACGTACCCTGCGGCGAACGCGATTCCTGCAAATGCGGCGATCAGGATCGCGGCGAACACGTAGACGCTGAGTCGCGTCCCGTGCCTGATGGTACGTCTTCGGGGAGCGCTGCGAGGTCTGCGAGCAGGTACAGCGACCCCGCGACGAGGACGGCGCCGCCCGGGCCCGCGATCGACCGTGCGCGCGCGAGCGCGGCGCCTGGGTCCCGTACCGTCTCCGTCCTCTCGAACCATCGCCTCGCAAGGGTCGCAAGCTCATCGGCGGACAGCGCTCGGGGCTGGGCCGAGGCGGTCGCAACCATAGTGTCGCCGACGGCGGCGAGCGCGGCGAGCATCTTCTCGGCCTCCTTGTCCCGGAGGATCGACGCGACGACGACGAAGCGGCGATCGGGCAGACGGGGAAGCAGCCAGCCGATCGCGTCGAGGTTGTGCGCACCGTCCCAGATCTCGAGCGGAGAGTCGGCCCGCTGCTCGAGACGGCCGGGCAGCCGCACGGGCTCGGCGGCAGCGGGATCGACCGGCCGGCCGAGGAACGTCTCGGCGGCCGCGATCGCGAGCGCCAGGTTGCTCCGGCCGGTGAGGACTGTCGTCGCCGCACCCAACGAGCAGGCGAGCAGCTGCCACTCCGGCTCGGAGAGGACGACGGTCGCCCCCTCGCGCACGACCGCGAGCTTCTCGCCGGCAATCGCCTCGCGCGTCCCGCCGAGCTGCTCGGTGTGCTCGAGCCCGACGTTGGTGAGCACGACCACCGGCGCGCGGAGAACGTTCGTCGCGTCGAGCCGGCCGCCGAGCCCCGCCTCGACGACCGCAACGTCGACGCCCTGTCCGGCGAACTCGTCGAGGGCCGCCGCGGTGAGCGCCTCGAACTGGGTTGCGCCGACGCGCTCGGCTGCCGGGCGTACGCGCGCGACCGCGCGCTCGAAGCTCTCCGGGTCGGCGTCGAGCCGCTCGTGCCACCCAGCGACGTGCGGCGACGTGTAGGCCCCGACGCGCAGTCCCTCGCCACGGAGGAGGGCCGCTGTCAGCCGCGTCGTCGTCGACTTGCCGTTCGTGCCGACGACGTGCACCGACGGGAATGCCTGCTGCGGGTCGCCGAGCTCTACGAGCAGCGCCCGCATCCGGTCGAGCCCGAACTGCTCGGGCCAGGGCGAGAGCGAGGCGACCCAGTCAGTCGCCGAGCGCATCGAGGTCGCGCCGGTAGCGCTCGAGCTTTTCACGCTCGGCCTGGACGACCTCGGGCGGCGCCTTGGCCGTGAACCGCTCGTTCGCGAGCATCGCCTCTCCTCTCGCGATCTCGTTGCGGAGACGCTCGCGTTCGACCTCGACGTTGCCGTTCGCCCTTTGCCGCTCCGGCTTGACCACGACCTCGAAGATGCGCCGCTCCTCGTCCTCGAGCGGGACGAGCACACCGCTGCGCCGGAAGGTCGCCGCCGCCGCCTGGACCCGGTCGAGCGCGCCGGCCTCGGCCCGGTCGCCGGGAACCGGCCACGGCGCGACGATCAGTCGCGTCTCACGGCCGGGCAGATTCGTCCAGATCTCCTCCGTCACGTGCGGCATCACCGGATGCAGGAGCTTCAGCAGGTGCTCCAGCGCCGCCAGCGCGGTCGCACGGGCGTCCGCGTCGCCGCCGTAGAGCCGCGGCTTGATCGCCTCGGCATACCAGTCGCAGAAGTCGTCGAAGGTCAGGTGGTAGAGCACCTGGGCGGCCCCGGCGAAGTCGAACTCGGCGAACGCGCGCTCGATGTCGAGCTGCGACGACGAGAGCCGGGCGAGGATCCAGCGCTCTTCGAGATCGCGCGGCCGTTCGGCCGCTGCCTCGTCGCCGACGTTGGCGAGGATCAGCCGCGCGACGTTCCAGAGCTTGTTGGCGAGCTTGCGCCCCTCCTCGACGAAGCCGTCGGAGAACCGCACGTCCTGCGTCGAGGACATCTTGGTCAGCCCGTAGCGCGTCGCGTCCGCGCCGTGCACGTCGATGATCTCGACCGGGTCGACACCGGTGCCGAGGCTCTTCGACATCCGCCGCCCGTCGCGCGCAAGGACGGTCGAATGGATGACGACGTCGCGAAACGGCTCGCGGCCGAGCAGCTCGAGCCCGGAGAAGATCATCCGATTCTCCCAGAGGCGGATGATCTCGCGGGCCGTCGTTTGGAGGTCGCCGGGGTAGAACGCCTTCAGGTCGTCGGTCTCCTCGGGCCAGCCGAGGGTCGCGAACGGCCAGAGCGCCGACGAGAACCAGGTGTCGAGCACGTCCTCGCTGCGCGTGAGCTCGTCCGACCCGCACTCGTCACAGGCCGCCGGTGGGTCGACAGCACAGGTCGTGTGACCGTCCGGACACTCCCACACCGGCAGCTGATGGCCCCACCAGAGCTGGCGCGAGATGTTCCAATCCGGCGCGGATTCGAGCGACTCGATCGCAAACCGATGCTGCGACTCGGGGTGGTAGCGGACGCGCCGCTCGCGGAGAGCGGCCAGCGCGGGCTGCTTCAGCGCGTCCATCGCACACCACCACTGGAGCGAGATCAGCGGCTCGATCCGCGTCCCGCACCGCTCGCAGGTGGCGACCGAGTGGCGGTGGCGCTCGCGCTTCTCGAGCTGGCCGTGCTCCTTCAGCCAGCCGATCACGCGATCCTCCGCCTCCGCCTGCGTCAGACCCGCCAGCGCGCCCGCCGCCTCGTTCATCCGCCCGTCGGGGCCGATCACGCTCAGCTCGTCGAGCCCGCGGTCGCGACCGATCGCGAAGTCGATCGGGTCGTGGCCGGGCGTCACCTTCAGCGCACCGGTGCCGAACCCGGGCTCGACGCGCTCGTCGGCGATCACCGGCACGCGGCGCTCGACGACCGGGACGACCACGTCTTCTCCGACCAGGTCGCGGTAGCGCTCGTCGTCCGGGTGCACGGCGACCGCGACGTCGGCGAGGATCGTCGCCGGCCGCGCCGTCGCGACCGTGATCGAACCGGAGCCATCGGCAAACGGGTACCGAACGTACGTGAGAGCGTCGTCCACCTCTTCGTGCTCGAGCTCGAGATCGGAGAGCGAGGTCTGGTGTTGCGGACACCAGTTCACGATCCGGTTCGCCCGGTAGATCCACCCCCGATCCCAGAGGTGGACGAAGAACGTCATCACCGCGCGGACATAGCGATCGTCCATCGTGAAGCGCTCGCGCCGGTAGTCCATCGAGGCGCCCATCCGGCGAAACTGGCTCATGATCTTGCCGCCGTACTCGTGCAGCCACTCCCAGATGCGCGCCTCGAACGCCGCGCGACCCAGCTCCTGCCGCGACGTGCCCTCGCGGAGGAGCTCCTTCTCGACGACGGACTGCGTCGAGATCCCCGCATGGTCGTATCCGCCCTGGAAGAGGACGTTGATCCCCTGCATGCGCTTCATGCGGACGAGCGCATCACCGAGGGACAGCTGGAGGGCGTGGCCGAGGTGGAGCTCGCCGGTCACGTTCGGAGGCGGGAACGCGTAGACCCAGCTCGTTCGCCCTGGATCCGGCTCCGTCGCGTACAGACCCTCCGCCTCCCACGTGCGCTGCCAGCGCTCCTCGACGCCGTCCGGCCTGTACAGCGGCTCCATGACCCCGATTCTACGGACGCCGCCGTCCGATCCGCCGTGTTTACTTGGATCCAAGTTTGTGCAACACTGGATCCAAGATGGCCGCATACAGACGATTCGTCCACTACTTTCGCCGCTCTAGGATCCGAAATGGTGCTGCCTCGTATCCTCGCCAGCCGGTGCTTCCGGCTGCCACTCTGGCCGAGTGCACCTGCCCGGACTTCTGCGAGCGCGACCACGACAACGAATAGGAGGCTCACGTGAGCTCGAACGGACACGGGCCTGCGGGCGACCGCTGGGCTGGGATCGAGAGGCCGTATGCACCGGCCGACGTCGAGCGGCTCCGGGGATCGATCCGGATCGAGCACACGGTCGCGCGGCTCGGCGCGGAGCGGCTCCGGTCGCTCCTCCACTCCGAGCCGTACCTCGCCGCCCTCGGGGCGATGACCGGCGGCCAGGCCGTCCAGATGGTCAAGGCGGGCCTCAAGTCGATCTACCTCTCCGGCTGGCAGGTCGCAGCCGACGCGAACCTCGCCGGGCAGACCTACCCGGACCAGAGCCTCTACCCGGCGACCTC
Organism: Gaiellales bacterium; assembly: GCA_038248655.1. Taxonomy (GTDB): domain Bacteria; phylum Actinomycetota; class Thermoleophilia; order Gaiellales; family Gaiellaceae; genus DATBLE01. The sequence continues at coordinate 2,755 of JBBRXG010000043.1, read as the reverse complement.
GGCGCCGGCGCTCGTCAAGCGCCTGAACAACGCGCTGCTGCGCGCCGACCAGATCGAGCACGGCGAGGGCGGTGGCGACACGCACTGGCTGGCGCCGATCGTCGCCGACGCCGAGGCCGGGTTCGGCGGGCCGCTCAACGCCTTCGAGCTGATGAAGGCGATGATCGAGGCCGGCGCCTCGGGGGTGCACTTCGAGGACCAGCTCGCCTCGGAGAAGAAGTGCGGCCACCTCGGCGGAAAGGTGCTCGTTCCCACCAGCCAGTTCATCCGCACCCTCGTCGCCGCGCGCCTGGCAGCCGACGTCCTCGACGTCCCGACCGTGCTCGTCGCCCGCACCGACTCGCTGTCGGCCACCCTGCTGACCAGCGACGTCGACGAGGCCGACGCGGCGTTCGCCACCGGCGAGCGCACGCTCGAGGGCTTCTTCCGGATCCGGTGCGGCCTCGAGTCGGCGATCGCCCGTGGGCTCGCCTACGCTCCCTATGCGGACCTGATCTGGTTCGAGACGTCCACACCGGACCTCGGCGAGGCGCGTGAGTTCGCGCAGGCGATCCACGAGCGCTTCCCGGGCAAGCTCTTCGCGTACAACTGCTCGCCGTCCTTCAACTGGCGCAAGCACCTCGACGATGCGGAGATCGCGACCTTCCGCGAGGCGCTGGCGGAGCTCGGCTACCGGTACCAGTTCGTCACCCTCGCCGGCTTCCACTCCCTGAACGCCGGAATGTTCGAGCTCGCCCGTGGCTACGCCGAGCAGGGAATGCCCGCGTACGTCGAGCTGCAGGAGCACGAGTTCGCGCTCGAGGAGCACGGCTACACCGCGACGCGGCACCAGCGCGAGGTCGGCGCCGGCTACTTCGACCGCGTGCTCGAAGCGGTCTCCGGCGGCGAGAGCTCGACGCTCGCGCTGAAAGGGTCGACCGAAGAGGATCAGTTCACCGCCACCCACCGAGGAGGTTGAGATGTCGACCGTCGAATTGACCAGGGAGACCGACGGGCCCGAGCTGGTCGCCGCGCTCGCCGAGCACGGGCTGAAGGGCGAGCTCGTCGGCGACCACGAGCACATCGTGGTGCAGGTCGAGGACTGTGACGAGGAGCCGCTCGCCCACGCGATCGAGAGCTGGATCGGCGAGCGGCGGCTGCCGTTCGTCCCGGTGCGCATCGACGACTGCACGTACGCGATCGCGCCTCCCGCCGGCTAAAGACAGACGAAGCGCCAGCGAAAGCCCGCGAACCGCGTCGGTCAGCGATTGATGGCCGAGGGTGCCGCTACGGTTCCAAGACTATGAGCCGTGCGTCTTCCGCCCAGACAACACTCTTTCCCCCAGCGCAGGCGAATACGCCACGCTATCTCGACTATCCGCAGCTACGGTTCATGGGATCGAAGTACCGCCTCCTTCCATGGATTGAGGACGTACTCGGACCACTCCACTTCCAGACTGCGCTCGATGCATTCTCGGGCTCAGGTTGCGTCGCGTACATGCTCAAGGTCATGGGCAAGTCGGTCTGGGCTAATGACTTCCTACGGTTCACCCGAGATCTAGCTCGAGCCTCGGTTGAAAACTCGTCAGAGACATTGGATGTAGACGAGGTTCAGCATCTGCTCTCGGAACCTGCTTCACGCGGCTCCTTCATCGAGGAGACCTTCAAAGGCATCTTCTTCACCGATGAGGACAACCGCTTTCTCGATCGTGTTTGGGGTCATCTTGGGGACCTCTCGCCCGCGAAGAAGGCTCTAGTGCTGGCATCCCTTTATCGATCCTGCCTCAAGCGACAGCCGCGCGGTGTCTTCACGATCTCGAGTCTTGGGCGGTATGACGATGGCAGACGAGATCTGCGCCTTTCCCTCTCCGAGCACTTCGGCGAGTCTGTCGAGGTCTTCAACAGACTCGTCTTTGATAATGGGCACCGTCATCAGGCGACGCGCTTCGACGTCTTCGACCTTGACGCCAGCGGCATCGACCTCGTTTACTTGGATCCGCCGTACGTCCCCCGCGCGGACGACAACTGCTACATCAAGCGCTACCACTTCCTCGAGGGGCTCGCGTCGTATTGGGACGGAGTCGAGCTTCACCCGACCAGCAAAGTCCGGAAGCTTCGAAAGCGCTTCACGCCGTTTTCGTACAGACGCAGTGCAGACGATGCGTTTGATCGCCTCTTTCAACGGTTCGCCGACAGCATCCTCGTACTCTCTTATTCGTCCAACGGATATCCGGATGTGGCCAGCTTGGTTGAGATGATGGAGCGCTACAAATCATCGATCACGGTCCACGAGCGGAACCACCGCTATCACTTTGGCACCCATGCCCGCGTCGCGCCAGCACGCTCAGCCGTAACCGAATACCTAATCGTCGGTCTGTGACGGACGCCGGTGATGAGGCTGTCTCGCTTGAAGACTTCAGGGCAAGCCTGAGCAGAGTTCAAGTTCGGACTCCTCTAGCCGAGACTCCCGAGCACGAGAAAATTCGCGATGCCGCGCGGAGAATCGTCGAGCTCCCGTCGATCGATCGGGTCTCTTTGAGCGGGGTGCTGACCGCGCGTAACGGCGTGTCCCCCCACGTACGCCGCGTTCTCGGCCTGGCCGTGGGACTCTCCCATGAGCGTCTCAAGAGTGAGCTAAGCGCCTGTCAGGGATCAAGTCGCGGTTTGATCGTGTAGTTCCACTCGGGGTGGAAGTGGTGGCCCTCGAGGTTGACGGCCGCCAGCTCGGCGTCTGAGACTTTGACGTCTTTGGGGTAGGCGCCGTCGTCCAGGCGGG
>JBBRXG010000042.1:0-22743 GCA_038248655.1 Gaiellales bacterium | reverse complement strand
CTCGAGCGTCACCCCCTTGAGCGCGTGGATCGCGCCGTAGTAGGTATGGACGCCGGCCAGCTCGAGGACGGTGCCGTTTCCCCTGTTGATCGTCTCGCTCACGACGCCACCGCCTCCCTCGCCCTCGGCTCGGTCGCGTGGCGGAAACCATGTCTCCCCCACGAACCCCCTTCTTCGAGAAGCCGACCCTGACCGGGGAACCTCCCGGTTCCCCCCGGCCCCTCCACGCGGTCGCGTCTCACGACGCCACCGCCGCCTTGCCGAGATACGCCTCGATCACGCGCGGGTCCTTCTGCACCTCCTGCGGCGTTCCCTCCGCGATCCTCTCTCCGTAGTCGAGGACGGTGACGCGGTCGGAGACGCCCATCACCACGCGCATGTCGTGCTCGATCATCAGCACCGTCAGGCCGCGCTCGGCCCGAAGCTCCTGGACGAAATCGGTGAACTCGGCCGTTTCCTGCGGATTCATGCCGGCGGTCGGCTCGTCGAGGAGCAAGAGCTTCGGCTCGGTCGCGAGCGCGCGCGCGACCTCGAGCCGCCGCTGATCGCCGTACGGCAGGTTCCGCGCGAAGTTCTCGCCCTGGCCCTCGAGCGAGCAGTACGCGAGCAGCTCGTGAGCCTTGCGCGCCGCCTCCGCCTCCTCGCGCTTGACCCGCGGCGTGTGCAGGATCCCGCCGATGATCCCGGCGCGCAGCCGCGAGTGCATCCCGACGAGGACGTTCTCGAGCGAGGTCATGTCCTGGAAGAGGCGGATGTTCTGGAAGGTCCGGCCGATCCCGCGCTCGGTGACCGCGTGCGGCGCCTTGCCGGTGATCTCCTCGCCGTCGAAGGTGACCGTGCCGAGCGTCGGCTTGTAGACGCCGGTGATCATGTTGAAGAACGTGGTCTTGCCCGCGCCGTTCGGTCCGATCAGGCTGACGATCGCCCCCCGCGGGATCGTGAAGTCGACGTCGGAGACGGCGACGAGGCCGCCGAACTCCTTCCGCATCCCCTTCGCCTCGAGCAGCAGGTCCGCCATCAGTGCGCCACGTCGTAGGCGGGCTCGTCGTGGGTGCCGAGCTGCAGCTCGCGTTTGCGCCTCGCGCTCGGGATCAGGCCCTGCGGCCGGAGCAGCATGACGACCACGATGATCACACCGTAGATGCCGCCCGAGTACTGCGGCACGTCGATGTTGGTGCCGAAGTGGAGGTTCAGCCACGCCCCCGTGTTCGCCAGGCCCTCCTGGTTCAGGTATGCGAGGAACGCGGCGCCGAGGATCACCCCCCAGATGTTGCCCATCCCGCCGAGGATGACCATGCAGAGGATGAACACGGAGATGTTGAAGAAGAAGTCCTGCGGGAACGTCGAGCTCTTGAAGGCCGCGAAGTAGGCCCCGGCGATCCCGCCGAAGAAGGCACCGCAGGCGTAGGCCCACGTCTTCGTCCGCATCAGCGGAACGCCCATCGCCGAGGCTGCGATCTCGTCCTCGCGGATCGCGATCCAGGCGCGCCCGAGGCGGGAGTCGCGCAGGCGGAGGCAGCAGAAGATCGTGAACAGGAGCAGGAAGATCGCCGTCCAGTAGAAGACGTTCGCCCCCTGCGGGTGCGTCAGGTAGTTCGCGGGCAGGAAGCCGCCGGTGAGGTGGGAGAGGCGGTTGCCGAACCCCGGCGTGTCGATCGGCGTGATCCCCTGCGGCCCGCCGGTGAGGTTGAACCCTCCCAGGTCGTTCCCGTTGCGCGCGATCTGGGGCATGATCTCGCCGAAGCCGAGGGTGACGATCGCCAGGTAGTCGCCGCGCAGCCGCAGCGTCGGCAGTCCGATCACGACTCCGATCAGCGCGGTCGTGACCCCGGCGAGGACGAGCAGCAGCCAGATCGTCACGTGGATGCCGGGCAGGTGCGGATCGATTCCGATCGCGCCGAGATGGAAGGTCTGCTGCGGAAACTGGAGGGATGCGAACCAGGCTGCGCTGTACGCGCCCATCGCGTAGAAGGCGACGTAGCCGAGATCGAGCAGGCCGGCGTAACCGACGACGACGTTCAGACCGACGGCCATCATGATGAAGATCAGCATCACGACCGCGGTCTCGACGGACGGGAACTCGCCGAAGACGGGGATCGTGAACATGTGATCCCACCAGTACGGGAAGGTGAGGGCGAGCGCGAGGACGGCGAGCGGCGCGACCCTCTTCCCGATCGGCATCCGCTTCGTCGGAAGCGGCTGATCGAGCCCGCCGAGCCACGGCGGCGCCGCGAGGGCGAGGGCAGCGCCGACCGCCGTGACGACGCCGTTCCGCGTGCTGTCGGTGATCAGCGCGACCGCCAGGCCGCCGATCCCCGCGACGACCAGAGCGGCCGGGATCGCGATCCGGAGCGACAGGGACGGGAGGGCGCCCCACTCGGGGACGAGCAAGAGCGCGACGATCGCGAAGGTCAGGTAGGCGGAGCCGTCGAAGGTGAGGATCGAGACGTTGCCGGTGTCCCCGAAGAAGTGCTCGAGCACGTTGACGAGGATCGAGAGCAGGAATGCGATCACGCCGCCGACGGAGACCTTGCCGGCGCGCTGCTGCCAGCCGGGTAGCGAGTGGAAGCGCTCGCGGTCGAGCCCTGCCTTGCCGAGCCCGCGCCACCAGAGGGCGCCGAGCTCGCGCCGGCGGTTCCAGAGCTGGCTCAGGAGCCGGCCGATCACTACCCGCCCTCCGGCGTCCGCTCGCCGAGCAGGCCTTCCGGCCGGAAGACGAGGATCAGGATCAGGATCGCGAAGATGATCGTCGTCTTCCAGTCGCTGCCCGGCGTGTACCGGGTCAGGCCGTCGTTGAAGTTCTCGATCAGGCCGATGCAGATCGCGCCCAGGACGGCTCCCGGAAGGTTGCCGATTCCTCCGAGCACGGCCGCGGTGAACGCGAAGAGGCCGAGGCGGAAGCCGGTGTCGAACTGGACGTTCGTCACGAAGAGCGCGTACAGGACGCCCGCGAAGCCGGCCAGGAAGCCGGCGATCAGGAACGTGAACGAGATCGTCCTGTTGACGTCGATCCCCATCATCGCCGCCGCCTCCTTGTCCTGGGCGACGGCGCGCATCGCCTTGCCCGACTTCGTCCGCTGGACGAGGTAGACGAGGCCGATCAGCGTCGGGATCGTGACCGCGAACACGATCAGCTGGTTCCAGCCGAAGTCGGCCTCGCCGATCGTGAAGATCTTGCCGTTCGGGAGGATGTTGTCGGGAAGCGACACCGGCGACGGCCCCTTCCACACGAGCCCGACGGTCTGGAGGATGAACGAGACGCCGATCGCCGTGATCAGGGGCGCGAGCCTGGGAGCGCTCCGCAGCGGTCGGTAGGCGATCGTCTCGATCGTGATGTTCATCACGCCCGTGAACACCGACACGATCACCAGCATCGCCAGGATCGCCGGCAGGAGCCTGGCCATCGAGTCGCCGCCGTGCAGGCCGAACCAGGCGACGGCGGTCACGGTCATCATCGCGCCGAGCATGAAGACGTCGCCGTGGGCGAAGTTGATCAGCTCGAGGATTCCGTACACGAGCGAGTAGCCGAGCGCGATCAGCGCGTAGACCATCCCGTAGGTCAGACCGACGAGGAACAGGTCGAACCAGTGGGTCGGGCTGTCGACCAGGTTGCGGATCAGCCAGAAGCCGATCATCGCGACGAAGACGAGCGACAGGAGCTGGATCGGCGCGGGGCGATACCGGCGCCGGAGCCTGGGCAGTGCCTCGTCGGAGGTCTGGGTCGCCAAGGAGCGGCAAGCTTAAAGCGCTCCGGCCCGATTTACGAGTGAGGTCCCGCGGCAGGGGTGGACGCAGGTGCCGCATCTAGACTTCGGGTGCGCGGCGGTGGCGCAACTGGTTGACGCGATGGCCTCAAAAGCCATTGTCCCTCTGGGACGTGTGGGTTCGAGTCCCACCCGCCGCATCCCGCCCGCCCGGCGACCCCAGGGACAGACCCCGGGTCTGTCCCTGCCGTTCGCTCGGCGTAGACTCAGGCCCGATGAAGCGCGTCGGCATCCTCACCGGCGGCGGGGACTGCCCGGGGCTGAACGCGGTCATTCGCGCCGTCGCCCGGCGGTCGTTCAGTCGTGGCTGGGAGGTGATCGGAGTCCGGGACGGCTGGCGCGGGCTGGTCGAGGACGACATGACCGCGCTCACCGAGCGCGAGGTCTCGGGGCTCCTCCCCCGCGGGGGGACGATCATCGGCACCTCCCGCACGAACCCGTACAAGATCGAAGGGGCGGTCGAGCGGGTGCTCGACACCTTCGCCCGCGCCGAGCTGGACGCCCTGGTTGCGATCGGCGGCGAGGACACGCTCGGGGTCGCCGCCCGGCTCTTCGAGGAGCACGGCTTCCCGGTCGTGGGCGTTCCGAAGACGATCGACAACGATCTCTCGGCGACCGACTACACCTTCGGCTTCGACACCGCGGTCGCGATCTGCACGGAGGCGATCGACCGGCTGCACACGACCGCCGAGTCGCACAACCGCGTGATGGTCGTCGAGGTGATGGGCCGCCACACCGGCTGGATCGCGGTGATGAGCGGGATCGCCGGCGGAGCCGACGTGATCCTGATCCCCGAGCAGCCGATCAGCGTCGAGGAGTCCTGCGCGGAGCTCCAGAAGCGTCACGACCGCGGCAAGAGCTTCTCGATCGTCGTTGTCAGCGAAGGCTACAAGCTCACCTACGGGTCGGGCGAGCAGCGCGAGGTGACGCAGGAGGCCGACCTCGACCAGTTCGGACATGTCCGCCTGGGCGGCGTCGGGGAGCAGCTCGCACGCGAGATCGAGGAGCGCACCGGGTTCGAGACCCGTGTCACCGTGCTCGGGCACGTCCAGCGAGGCGGCTCGCCGACCGCCCGCGACCGCATCCTCGCCACCCGGTACGGGCTGAAGGCGGCCGACCTCGTCCACGAGGGCGGCTTCGGGCGGATGGCGGCGCTGCACGGCGACGCGATCGTCGACGTCTCGCTGAAGGAGGCGACCGCGGAGCTGAAGTTCGTGCCGCCCGACCGCTACGACGTCGCGCGGGCGTTCTTCGGCTGAGCGGCGGGAAGGGCACGGTGCCTGCGCCGCTGCTCCGGACCGGACCGCGTCAGAGGATCTTCGAGAGAAACTGTCGAGTCCGCTCGTGGACGGGGGCGGCGAAGAACCGCTCCGGGGGGCCCTCCTCGATGATCCGCCCGTCGTCCATCATTGCCACGCGGTCGGCGACGGCGCGCGCGAAGCCCATCTCGTGCGTGACCACGATCATCGTCATCCCCTCGCGGGCGAGCTCCTCCATGACGCCGAGCACCTCCCCGATCACCTCCGGGTCGAGCGCACTCGTCGCCTCGTCGAACAGCATCAGCGCCGGGTTCATCGCAAGGGCGCGGGCGATCGCCACCCGCTGCTGCTGGCCGCCGGACAGCTTGCCGGGGTAGACGTCGCGCTTGTCGGCGAGGCCGACACGCTCGAGCAACAGCTCGCCGGCGGCGACCGCCTGCTTCTTCGGAATGCGCCGGACGCGGATCGGCGCCTCGATCACGTTCTCGAGCGCGGTCTTGTGCGGGAAGAGGTTGAAGCGCTGGAAGACCATCCCGATCTCCGCGCGCTGGCCAGCGATCGAGCCCTGCGAGTCCTCGACCAGCCTGCCGCGACGCTCCCGGTAGCCGATCAGGTGGCCGTTCACCTCGACGCGGCCACCGTCGATCGTCTCCAGGTGGTTGATGCAGCGCAGGAACGTCGACTTGCCCGAGCCGGAGGGGCCGATCACGCACACGGTCTGACCGCGCCCGACCTCGAGGTCGACGCCCTTGAGCACGTGCAGGCGGCCGAAGTGCTTCTGCACGTCGACCGCCCGCACGACGACCGTCGCCGCCGTCCCGGCAGCGTGCGGGACTAACGAGCTCCGCGAGCCCACGCCGTCATCGGTGTCCAGGCCTGCACCAGCCGCTCCCAGAACGAGAGCTCGTCGCCTCGCTCGCTGACCGCCAGCTTGCGCTCGATCTGCGCCTGGATCACGGTCCAGACGGTCGTCAGGACGAGGTACCAGACGGCGACCGCGCCGAACAGCTCCACGGGCTTGAACGTCTGCGAGTAGTGGATCTCGGCGTCGGCGAACATCTCGTACACGCCGATCGTGAAGATGAGCGACGTGTTCTTCAGCATCGCGTTGAACTCGTTGCCGAGCGGCGGCACGATCACCCGAGCGGCCTGCGGCAGGACGATGCGCCGCATCGCCAGCCGGTAGGTCATCCCGAGCGAGCGTGCCGCCTCCATCTGACCCTTGTCGATCGCGTCGATGCCCGAGCGGATGATCTCGCGCATGTAGGCGCCCTCGTTGGTTCCGAGCGCGAGGATGCCGGCGACGACCGCACCGTCGAGCTTGAAGAGCCCGAGGTCGAGGCTGTTCGGGATCAGCGTGAAGCCGAGGAGCAGGTTCACGCCGAAGTAGATGAAGAAGATCTGGACGAGCAGCGGGGTGCCGCGGAAGAACCAGACGTAGAGCCCGGACAGCACCCGGATCGGCATGATCCGCGACATCCGCATCAACGCCGAGATCAGTCCCAGGACGACGCCCATCACCTGCGCCAGGACGGCGATGTAGATCGTCGTCCACAACGCTCGGGCGAAGATGCTGTCCGGGTGGAACAGCCGTTCCCAGACGACGTGCCAGTCGACCGCGGCGACCATCGACGCTCCTTTCGAGTCGGGACTACTTCCGGAGCAGGACCACGGCGCCGCTCATACCCCACTTGGCGACGATCCGCTTCATCGACCCGTTCGCATACAGCCGGTTGATCGCACGCTGCGTTGCGGCCCGGAGCGGATCGCGCTTGCGGATCGCGATCCCGATCGGGATCGGGTTGATCGGCTTGCCGCCGACCTCGACCGAGCGATCCAGCTCGGCATAGCGGGCGACCGGCGGCGCATCCGCGAAGTAGGCGTCCACCCGCCCGGCCTTCAGAGCCGCGAAGGCGTCGGTGTCCTTGGGGAAGGTGACGACCGTGATCGGCTTCTTGCCCTGCTTGACGATCCTCTTCGACGACGCGATGAGGAAGTCCCGGTTCGTCGTCCCGGACTCCACCGACACGCGCTTCCCGGACAGGCTCGCGAGGCCGGTGATGTGCTCGGGATTCCCCTTCTTCACCATCAGCGACTGGCCGACCTCGAGGTAGTCGACGAAGTCGACGCTCTTCCGGCGCGCGGCCGTGTTGTTCATGCCGCTGATGATCGCGTCGCACTTCTTGGTGAGGAGCGCGGCGATGATGCTGTCGAACGACGTGTTCTTGAACTGCGCCTTGACCCCCATCTGCTTCGCGACCTCGGTGCCGAAGTCGATGTCGGAGCCGACGATCTTCCTGCCCTGGAAAGACTCCTCGGGCGGATACGTGGCGTCGGTGCAGTAGACGATCTTCCCCGCCTTCTTGATGTTCGGCGGAGGCGTGATCGCCGCTGCGACTGCGACAGCCGCGAGCGCGGCGGCCGCGGCGGACAGGGCCACGGCGAGAATGGCGATTCTGCGAAACTGCATTGCGGGCTCCTTTCATGGCGCCTGCGCGCTGGGGACAGGTCGTGCGGACTCCGAATTGTGCCGGGCCGCGATGCCGCGCGCATCCGTTCCCGCGCGAGCCGGCTCGGGCGGCCGGTCGGAGGCCGCCCGGCGAGACGCTCGCTCCCCGCGTCGCCCCCGTCCCGGGGCGCAACGGCGCCAGCGACACACTCTCGTAACGGGGTCAGACCCCGATACGAGGCGGTGACGATTCGTCCACCGCCGGACAGCCGCTCGTAGCGCGCCTCGGCGTCGTCGGAGGTCGCCCGGCGGATCACCCGATGAGCTCGACGAGCGGGAACGAGCGGTGCCGCCGCGGCGGGACGAGGAAGTTCTGACGATGCGTCGTGCGGAGGATCGAGTTGAAGCCCTGGCCTCGGTCGCGCGGCGCGAACGGCAGCTTCGTCCCGTCCGGCAGCACGCCGTCCATCGCCAGCCGCCCGCGGTTGAAGTCGTCGCTCGACGGGTTGAAGACGACGAAGTGCACCCCCGCCGCCGGCTCGGCGCTCTTCGCGTCGCGAGCCGGGTCGGCGGTCCAGAAGAACGGGTTGTCGAGCGTGTTGAAGTCGGCGCGGTGCGGGATGGCGGTGCCCGGCCCGTAGACGGCGCCGCTCGCGCCGACTGCGGTGGTCCGAAGACGCGACACCGTCTGCAGCGCCTCCGAGTGGCCGATCTGCCTCGTCCGGGCGAAGTCGCGCTGGACGCGGACCGCGTCGACGACCTCGTCCGGGCCCTGCGAGACGGTCAGCACGCTCTCGCCCACCCTCAGCCCGGGCCGGAAGACGGTTGCGACCCGCTCGTCGTGCGCGAAGTTCACGTACCAGGCCTCGAGGTCCTCGGTGATGTGCGAGACGGCGAGGTGCGTTCCCTGCGCGAAGTAGCCGCCCCGGCTGAAACCGAGCTCCTCCACGTTCGCGATCTTCGGCGGCCCGAGGCCGGCCTTCTGGGTCGAGGTGAAGCCGAGGAACAGCTCGGAGCGGTCGGGGATCAGGAACGACCCGCCGACGTTCGCAGCGACCGCCATCCGCTTCGGCAGGCTCTGCCCGCCCTCGAAGCCGCCCCCGGCGAAGCCCTTGCGGATGCTCGTCACCTCGAACAGTCCGAGATCGTCGAACAGCGCCGCCGCCGCCGCGCCGATGTGGGCGAGCGAATCGCTCCGGAGCAGAACGGCGACGTCGTTCGACTCCAGGATCGTCTCGGCCGGATCGCTCGGAAAGCGCCTCGCGTCGAGGAGCACCGGCACCGGCTTCGCCGCGCTCTTCGTCGCCCGCAGGTCGACCGGGATGTGCGCGGCGGCGAGATCGGGGACGTACCGGCGGAAGTACGGCAGTCCCCAGGCGACCAGGACGCCGAGACCGGCAGGCGTCGGCTCGAACCGCCGCTCGAGCGCTCCGAGCGCGTCTTCGAGTGCCCCCTGCGCCTCCGCGAGCGCGCTTCTGGTCTCTCCGATCTCGAGCTTCGCGGTGACGAGCTGGTGGTGGAGCGGGGGGACGACGACCTCGACGCCGTTGTCCTCGACGACGCGCACGCCCTGGAGCAGATGCTGCTCCGGCGTCGGCCCGCCGGCCGCCGGTCGTCTCGGCGAGCCGCTCAACCGGTCGACGAGCTCGTAGATCCCGCCGGCGGTCAGCGCGCTCGCCGCGACACCGCCCGCGAGCAGTTGCCTCCGCGTGACGCGCACGCTACGAGGGCTCGATCAGCACGAGCGAGCCGAGCATGCGGTTCAGATCGCGCACGACCATCGGGAAGGTGAGCGGGGGGGCGACGTGCTGGCTGAGCGTGTACAGCGAGCCGTCGTGTCGCCAGGCGTAGAGCACGTGCCACTGGTCGGCGTCCTGGTTGACCGTGTACTCGGTGACGCGGAAGCCGCCGATCGTCTTCTGGCCGCGCGAGTCGGCGAAGCAGGGCACCTTCGTCACGTGCTGCTTGCCGCCGACGAGCTCGACCGAGCGGCAGGTCGGCACCCTCGTCACGCCGGGGTAGCCGCGGAGGTTGATGTGGATCTCCTGGCCGAGCTCCTGCCAGACGAAGCCCTCGAGGTAGCTGCGGTCGGGCGAGGTCGAGTCGATGTTGTTCCAGCGGCCGCCGATCTGGCCCGTCAGCGGATCCGGCAGCCAGCTCGGGCAGTAGACGGGCGCCTTGATCCTGTTCGCGAGCTTCTGCCAGCTTGCCTGCCACGCCTTCGGGCAGGAGCGCGATGCCGCCGAGGCCGCCTCCTCCCTCGCGCCGCCCCCTCCGCCGCAGGCGGACGCCGACGCCACGAGCGCCGCAGCCAGGAGGGGGAGCAGAAGCTTCTTCACAGCCGGTAGACAGCCACCCAGGGCCCGGTCAGCCCGTGCCCCGCCTGAACATGGTAGACGCGCTGCGTTCGCATTCGCAGGTCGTCGTAGAACCGCGCCTCGCGCGGGTAGCGGTCGCGTGCCGCCAGTACGCGGTCGACGATCGCGCCGGTGACGAAGGCGTAGCCGACACCTTCTCTCCGCAGCCGGGCGACGTCGCGATCCGGATCGAACGGCCGCCCCGGGCCCGGGAGCGCGAGGCCGACGGCACGGTAGCCGTCGAGGGGCGGCGTCGACGACTCTGCGGCGACCGTCGAGCCGCGCGGAAGGTGCGCGACGATCCACCCGTGCGCGACCGCGCGCGTGTCGGTGCGCGTCAACCGCACGTCGTCGCCGATCGCCCACACGAGCGGCACGACCAGGAGGCCGAGGGTGAGCGGAGCGAGCAGCTTCTGCCGTCCGGCGAGCACGGCCAGCGGCGGGACGAGCGGGAGGACGTACCGGTCGAAGTGGGCTCGGATCGTCAGCAGGTCGGCCAGATACGCGAGCACGAAGGCGGCGAGGATCAGGTCGCTCCGGGAACGGCGGCGAAGCGCCAGAACGAGGCCGAGCACGCTGATCGCGAGCGCCGGGCCGAGGCCCGACCACAGCCTCCCGGTGAACGAGAAGAGCGCGAAGGAATCGTGCTCGAACCCGAGCCAGCCCTCGCGCGCCAGGCGCTGGACACGCGTCGCGTCGTCCCATGCCTGCCCCGGATGGACGAGCACGTACGGGCTCGTCGCCAGGAACGCGGCGGCGGCGAGCGCGACCGAGGCGGCGAGCCGCCGCCAGCGCCCCCACCCGGCGACGACCAGCGGGACGACGAGGAAGATGGCAGGGTACTTCGCGCTCGCCGCCAGCCCGGCGGCGACGCCGGCCCACTCGAGCCGTCCGGAGACCGCCAGCGCGAGCGAGACGGCGATCAGCGCCGTCATCGGCACGTCCGTGACCGCCATGTGCGAATAGGCGACGCCGATCGTCTCGACCGCGACGGCGGCGCCGGCGACGAGCCCGGCCGTCCGGCCGTAGGCGGCGCGCCCGAGCCACCAGGCGGCGGCGACGGCGCCGGCGCCGAAGGCGGCGACGACGAGCCGGGCGGCGAGGTAGGACGGCTCGGCCTGCCAGGCCTGGAAGGGCGCGAGCACGTAGAGGACGAGCGTCGGGTAGTCGAACCAGTGCGGGTCTGGCCCGGCGCCGTGCACCATCGCCCAGGCGCGCGGGACGATGTTCTGCTCGTCGGGGTTCAGCAGGCTGCCGAAGGGCAGCCCGTACTCGATGCCGACGAGGCGCAGCGCCGCGGCGAGGCAGAGGAGCCCCGCGAGGGCGGAGGCGCCCCTAGACCTCGGGAGCCGAGCCACCGACGAGGTGGCCGATCGTCGCAGCGCCGACGAGCACGGCGTCGACGCCGGCGCGCTCGAGCGCGACGACGTCCTCCCTCGACGCCGCCTGCAGGTCGGCGATCGCCAGCTTCCCGGCGGGGACGTCGGGGAGGAGATCGAGGATCTTGTCGAGGTCGGCCTCGTCGTCCTCCGCATCTCGCGGAGAGAGCAGGAAGATCTCCGGATCGATCCGCTCGAGCGAGGCGACCAGCGACTCGTCGTCGTGGACGTCCGCGACGATCTCGAGCCCGAGCCCCGACGCGCGGGCATGGAGCTCCTCGAGGCGCTCCTGCTCGTCGTGCTCCTCGACGACGATCAGGCAGGCATCGGCCCCGCACTCGCGAGCCGCCTCGGGTGAGGCGTCGACGCGATAGAGGATCGGGAGCGGGGTCGCGCCGCGAACGCCGCCGGTCGCGGCGATCAGGGCGAGCCCCTCGGCGCCCTGCGCCTCCGCGTCGCGCGCGGAGTCGGCGTCGCGGACGATCGCGATGATCGAGATTCCGTCACCCTCCGAGATCGCCTGGCTGAGGCGTCGCCCCCCCGTCACGTGCCGGGGATGCTAATGCAGCGCGTCACGTGCCGATCGGGTGCCAGACGGTCTTCAGCTCGAGGAACGAGGCGATCTCCCAGGGGCTCTGACCGTCGGCCGGGCCGCGCACGACCCGCTTGACGTTCTCCGCTGCGAGACGCTCGAGCTCGACCGCCTGGCCGTCGGCACCGGTGACGTCGATCGCGTTCACGTCCATGTGCCCGGCGAGCCACGGCGCAAGCTCCGTTCGGTGACCGGTCAGGATGTTGACGACGCCGCCGGGAACGTCGGACGTGGCGAGCACCTCCCCCAGCTCGACCGCCGCGAGCGGGTGGGCCTCGGACGCGATGACCACGCCGGCGTTGCCGCCGACGATCGCCGGCGCGAGTCGGGAGACGAGCCCTTCGAGCGCGGGCTCGTCGGGCGCGAGGATCCCGACGACGCCGGTCGGCTCCGGAATCGTGAAGTTGAAGTACGGGCCGGCGACGGGATTGGTGCCGCCGAGCACCTGCGCGAGCTTGTCCGCCCAGCCGGCGTACCAGACGAGGCGGTCGATCGCCCGGTCGACCTCGGCCTTCCCCGAGCAGAGGGCGCCGAGGTCGGCGCGGCGCGGCTCGAGCATCTCGGCGACGCGGTAGACGACCTGGCCGCGGTTGTACGCGGTCGCTCCGGCCCAGCCCGGCTGCGCCTTCCGCGCCGCCCGGACCGCGTCACGAAGGTCCTTGCGGGAGGCGCGGGCGACGTTCTGGCCCTCGGCGAGGTAGGTGCGACCGGACTCGGAGCGCGGGAACGCGCCCCCGATGTACAGCTTGTAGGTCTTCTTGATCGGGAGGCGGCTCATCGGAGAGCCCCCGCGGCGGCCGGGGCCGGTCGCCGGGTGGCGTCCAAGGCGTACCCGGCCTCCTCCCCACCGCGAGCATAGGAGGAAAACCGTGCCGTGTCAGCGACCCGGCTGTCGCGGAAGCGAAACATCGTCACTCGAACTCCAGGTACGGCTCGAGGCCGTGGCGGCCGCCCTCGCGCCCGAACCCCGACTCCTTGTAGCCGCCGAACGGCGACGCCGGGTCGAAGCGGTTGAACGTGTTCGCCCACACGACTCCCGCGCGGAGGCGCGCGGCCATCCAGAGGATGCGCGAGCCCTTCTCGGTCCAGATCCCGGCCGAGAGCCCGTACGGCGTGTTGTTCGCCTTCTCGACCGCCTCGGCCGGCGTCCGGAAGGTCAACACCGACAGCACCGGCCCGAAGATCTCCTCCTGGGCGATCCGGTAGCTCTGCGCCACGTTCGTGAACACCGTCGGCACGAACCAGTAACCCTGCTCGGGCAGGCGGCAGGGCGGCTGGTAGATCTCCGCGCCCTCCTGCTCGCCGCTCTCGACGAGCTCCCTGATCTTCTCGAGCTGCTGGAGGGAGTTGATCGCACCGACGTCGGTGTTCTTGTCGAGCGGATCGCCGACGCGCAGCGTCTTCATCCGCCGCTTCAGCTTCTTGACCACGTCCTCGTACACGGACTCCTGGACGAGGAGCCGCGAGCCCGCGCAGCAGACGTGGCCCTGGTTGAAGTAGATCCCGTTGACGATCCCCTCGACCGCCTGGTCGAGCGCGCAGTCGTCGAAGACGATGTTCGCCGCCTTGCCGCCGAGCTCGAGCGTCAGGCGCTTTCCGGTGCCGGCGAGCTCGCGCTGGATCGCCTTGCCGACGTCGGTCGAGCCGGTGAACGCGACCTTGTCGACGTCGCCTGCGACGACCGCGGCGCCGGTGCGACCGTCGCCGGTGACGATGTTCACGACCCCGGGCGGCAGCTCCGCCTGGCGGACGACGTCGCAGAAGAGAAGCGCGGTCAGCGGGGTCGTCTCTGCAGGTTTCAGCACGACCGTGTTTCCGGCGGCGAGCGCGGGCGCGATCTTCCAGGCGAGCATCAGGAGCGGGAAGTTCCAGGGGATGATCTGCCCGGCGACGCCGATCGGCTTCGGCCGCCGGTTCGGGAACGCGTACTCGAGCTTGTCCGCCCAGCCCGCGTAGTAGAAGAAGTGCGCGGCCGCGAGCGGGAGGTCGACGTCGCGCGACTCCTTGATCGGCTTCCCTCCGTTCAGCGACTCGAGCACGGCGAACTCCCGTGAGCGCTCCTGGAGGACGCGTGCGATCCGGAACAGGTACTTCGCCCGCTCGGAGCCGGGGAGCGAGGACCAGCCGTTCGAGAACGACTCCCGCGCGGCGGCGATCGCGCCGTGCACCTCCTCCGGCGTCGCCTGCCCGACCTCGGCCAGCGCCTCCTCGCTCGCGGGCGCGATCGTCGTGTACGTCTCGCGGGGCTCCAGCCACTCGCCTCCGACGTAGTGCCCGTAGCGCTCCTCGATCCGGACGATCTCGCGCGACTCCGGCGCGGGCGCGTAATCCCAGCCCGCGGGCACCGGCGCCGCCGAGCGTTTCCTCTCGAGCTCGCCCACGCGAGCCATGCTACCCCGACGGCCGGGCTGTCTACGGCGCTCGAAGGCTAGGGCGAGGGAGGGCCGGGCGCCCGAGGGCCGAGCGTGATGGAGCGCCTGGTCTCCTTGCCGTTGCGCAGGATCGCCACCGTCACCCGCTCGCCGGGCTGGTGGTCCTTCAGCGCCCCGGCCAGATCCTTCAACGTCGGCGTCTCCTTGCCGCCGACGGCGGTGATGATGTCGCCCTGCTGCACACCCTCCCGCGCGCTCGGCGACCCCGGCGCGACGCCGGTCACGCTCACGCCCTGGTGGACGGAGACGCCGAGCCGGCTCGTGATCTCCGACTTGACGTCACCGGACGACTTGCTCCCGCAGCCCGTGAGACCGGCCGCGAGGATCGCAGCGAACGCGACCAGCGTCGAGGGGCGCCGTCGAGGCATCTTCCGTGACCTTACCGCCTGGAGGTTTCCCAAACCTCAGTCGATCGTGAAGTAGTCGGGGGACTGGTAGCGGCCCGTCCGCTCCTTGCGGATCTGCATCAGAACGTCGTTCAGGAGCGTCGAGGCGCCGAGCCGGTACAGGTCGGGCGTCAGCCACTCGGGTCCGAGCGTCTCGTACAGCTGGACGAGGTACTGGACGGCCTGCTTCGCCTCGCGGATTCCGCCGGCCGGTTTCATCCCGACGGTGCGGCCGGTCTCCTCGTACACGTCCCGGATCGCCTCGAGCATGACCAGGGTGACGGGCAGGGTCGCCGCGCCGGACAGCTTGCCCGTCGAGGTCTTGATGAAGTCGGCGCCGGCCGCGATCGCGAGCAGGCTCGCCCGGCGGACGTTGTCGTAGGTGCCGAGCTCGGCGACCTCGAGAATGACCTTCAGATGAGCTGCGTTGCAGGCCTGCTTGACCTGGACGATCTCGTCGTACACCTTCGCGTAGCGGCCGGAGAGGAAGGCGCCGCGGTCGATCACCATGTCGACCTCGTCGGCGCCGGCGGCGACGACCTCCTCGACCTCGCGCACCTTGACGTCGAGAGGCGACTGGCCCGACGGAAACGCGGTCGCGACCGACGCGACCTTCACGCCGCTGCCGCGCAACCGGGCGACCGCGGTCGGGACGAGGTTCGGGTACACGCAGAGCGCGGCACAGGACGGGATCGAGGGGTCGGTCGGGTCGGGCCGCACCGCCTTCGTCGCGAGCGCCTGCACCTTGCCGGGCGTGTCCGCGCCCTCGAGCGTGGTCAGGTCGCACACCCTGATCGCCAGGTCGAGGGCGAAGAGCTTCGCCTCCTTCTTGATCGACCTGCGGGCAAGCGAGGCGGCGCGCTCCTCGAGCGCGGCCGCGTCGATCGAGCCGATCCGCGGAAGGCGCGGCTCGAGCGGCAGCTCGAATCCCCTGGCGAGGGCGGGCGCCTTTGCCATGAACCGAGTCTAGCCCCGGAGGCAGGGACAGACCCCAGGGGTCTGTCCCAGCCGTCAGAGGCCGAGCCGCTCGAGCGTGGCCTCGTCCCGACGCCAGCGGGGCCGCACCTTGACCTGGAGCTCGAGGTAGATCGTCCGCCCGAGCAGCTGCTCGATGTGCGGCCGCGCGCGCATGCCGACCTGCCTGATCATCGTTCCGCCCTTGCCGACGAGGATCTGCTTCTGGGAACCGGTCTCGACAGCGACGATCGCCCGCACCATCCGATCCTCGATCTCGACGACCTCGACCGCGATCGCATGCGGCACCTCCTCGCGGGTGAGCGCCAGCGCCTGCTCGCGGACGAGCTCGCCGATCTGGGTCTCGACGGCGAGATCGGTCCGCCGGTCGGTCGGAAAGTGAAACGGCCCTTCAGGTAGCAGGGCGACGAGCTCCTCGCGAAGCTCGTCGACTCCGTCGCCGGTCTTCGCGCTGACCGGATGGAGCGCGAGGAAAGCACCCGAGGCGCCGGAGGCGCCGGTTTCCGGCCGCGAGCCGGCGGCTTTGCCGCCGGCTCTTGCAGTCAGCGAGGCCGCGGTCTGCATCTGCGAGGCGACGTGCCCCGGCTTGAGGCGGTCGATCTTGTTGACGGCGATCACGACCGGGACGCCGAGTGCGAACACGCGCCGGGCAACGAAGCGGTCGCCCGCCCCGATCCGGGCGCGGGCGTCGACGACGAGGAGGACGGCATCGACGTCGTCGAAGGCGGAGTCGACCGTGCGCTGCATGTGCTCGGTGAGCGGATCCTGCGGCCGCTGGAACCCCGGCAGGTCGACGAGCACGAGCTGGTGGCCGTCGCCGTTCGCGATTCCGAGGGTGCGCCGCCGGGTCGTCTGCGGCTTGTCGGAGACGATCGCGACCTTGCCGCCGCAGAGGGCGTTGACGAGCGTGGACTTGCCGACGTTCGGCCGTCCGGCGACCGCGACGAAGCCGGACTTCACACCGCCACCCGCATGACCGGGAGCCGGCGGCCCCAGGAGCTGGTCGCCGTACCGATCGTCTCCGCCCCCATCCGCTCGTAGAACCCGACCGCGTTCGGCTCCGCCTCCCACCGGAGCGCGCTCCCCCCGAGCGCGCGCGCTCGCTCGCGCGCAAAGCGGAAGAGCTCGCTGCCGACACCGCGTCCGATCGCCGGCGCGTCCACCCAGAGATCGTCGAGCTCGACCACACCGTCGTCGGGCGGGAGCAGCGCCAGCCAGGCGACCGGCTTGCCCCGGTCCTCGGCGATCCAGATCTCGCGGCCGAGCAGGTCGAGCTTCTCGGCCCACGCGCGGAGGCGCTCCCGGTCGTAGCCCCAGTACCCCTTCGACCGGACGGCAATCTCGCGGATCGGTGCGCCGTCGGCAGATTCGGCTCGCCGGATCTGCACTACAGGACGAACGTGTCCGGCAGGAGCTCGGCCGGGGTGTACTCGACGAGCTCGCCGTCGGCCCGCGCGAACACGATCCGGTCGAGCCCGAACTCGACGTGCCACTGCCGGCAGCCGCCGCACGGCGAGGCGTTGATCACGAGCAGGTCGAAGTCGCCCGGCCTGTACCCGGCTGTGACCGCGGCGACGTAGGCGCTCTTCTCGCCGCAGACGCCGAGCGGATAGGCGGCGTTCTCGACGTTGACCCCCTCGAAGAGCGTGCCGTCCCGTGCGCGCAGCACGGCCCCGACGTGGAAGTTCGAGTACGGGGCGTAGGCCCGGTCGGCGAGCGCGAGCGTCCGCTCGTAGAGCTGTCTGTCGGTCTCGTCGATCAAAAGAAGATCTGGAAGACGGCGAGCGTGACGACCGCTCCGAGGAGGCCCCCGTAGAGGACCTCGAGCCCGGAGTGGACGCCCGACTCGATCCTGGAGTGCGCGACGAGCACGGCCACGCCGAACATGATCGTCGAAACGAGGAAGCGGTGCTCGGAGGGGCCGATGATCTGCGTCACCGCCATCCAGGCCGCGAACGCGACCGCCGCGTGGCCGGACGGGAGGCCGCCGCGGAGCGGCGTCCCGCGGCCGGTCAGCGCCTTCGTCGCGATCACCAGGATCACGACGAGGATCAGGGCGATGATCGTCAGCCTCGCGGGCGCGTCGCGTAGGCGATCGAGAAGGTTCGAGGTCGACTCGCTCACCTGCCCGGAGAAGACGAGGTAGCCGACCGCGACCGCGTTCACCGACGCGATCAGCACCGCCCCGGCGGCGATGTCCTTGGCCAGCTTCGCGAGCGGATCGAAGGAGCTGGTCGCGATGTCGATCGCCGCCTCGATCGCCGTGTTGACCATTTCGGCAACGAGCACGAACGAGACCGAGAGCAGCAGGACGACCAGCTCGATCCGGTTGACCCCGAGGACGAGCGCGAGGACCAGCACGGCGATGGCGGCGGCGAAGTGGAACCGCATGTTCCGGTGCGTGCGAAGGACGTGGATGATCCCCTCGACCGCGTAGTTGAAGCTCTCGACGACCGAAATCCTCCGGCGCCCGTGGCCGGGGAGGAGCTGGCCGGCTCCGTTTCCGGTGCGCCGGGAGATGCGCTCGCGGAGAGAGACGCGGGGCTCGCTCACAGGCCATCCCTCGGCCTGTGAGCGGGGAAGGGCCGGGGGCAACCGAGAGGTTCCCCCAGCAGGGTCGGCCTCTGAACGAAGGGGGCTCGTGGAGGAAACATGGTCTCCAGGGAGTCTGCTTCAGGGACAGGCTCGAGCCTGTCCCTGAAGCTCCTTCCGACGAGCAGCTGGCGAGCGACGCTCACGCTGCGTACGCCTCCTCGCGGCGGTCCATCTCGACCCCGTGCTCGTAGCCGAGCAGGTGCAGGAGCCCGTGCGCGAGCGGGCGGCGCCACGCGGCACCGACGACCGCCGGGCAGAGGACGACGTCGCCGAGCTGGCGCGGCAACCCCGACGGCACGGCGTCGCGGCGGTCGATCGGGAACGAGAGCACGTCGGTCGCCTCGTCGATCCCCAGGTGCTCCCGCTTCAGGGCCCGGCTCTCGTCGCCGGCGACGAAGGAGATCCCGAGCTCGCCGTCCTCGACCCCCTCGGCGGCGAGCAGCCGTCGGGCCAGCTCCGCGGCGGCGGTCTCCTCGACCTCGACGCCGCTTCGGTTCGAGACTTCGACCTCGACCATCCGGCCCGCTGCCTTAGCGGCGGCGCTCCGTCCCGGTCGCCTCGGCGTGGGCGCGGTACGCCTCGACGATCCGCTGGACGAGCTTGTGACGCACGACGTCCGCGTTGCTGAAGGTGACGAAGGCGATGCCGTCGATCGAGCCGAGCACGTTCTGCACCGAGATCAGCCCCGAGGCCTGGTCTCGCGGGAGGTCGATCTGGGTGACGTCGCCGGTGACGACGACCTTCGAGCCGAAGCCGAGGCGCGTCAGGAACATCTGCATCTGCTCCGGGCTCGTGTTCTGCGCCTCGTCGAGGATGATGAACGAGTCGTTCAGCGTGCGTCCGCGCATGAATGCGAGCGGTGCGACCTCGATCGCGCCCTTCTCCATGTGGGCGGTCAGACGGTCGGCGTCGAGCATGTCGTAGAGCGCGTCATAGAGCGGACGCAGGTACGGGTCGACCTTCGCGAGCAGGTCGCCGGGGAGGAACCCGAGCCGCTCGCCGGCCGCGACGGCCGGGCGCGTGAGGATGATCCGCCCCACCTCGCGCTCGGACAGTGCCGCGACCGCGAGCGCCATCGCGAGGTACGTCTTCCCGGTGCCGGCAGGGCCGATCGCGAACGTGATCGTGTGCTTCCGGATCGCATCCACGTAGTGCTCCTGGTTGACCGTCTTCGGGGCGATCTTCTTGCCGCGGTGCCGCCAGACCACGTCCTCGAAGACGTCGCGGATGTCGGCCGCCTCGTCGAGTGCGCCGAGAACGGCGTCGACCGTCGACGGGCCGATCTCGTGGCCGCCCTCGACCAGCTCGACGAGCTCGTCGACGACGGCGCGTGCTTCGGCGACCCGACCGCCCTCGCCCTCGAGGGTGAGCTGGTTGCCGCGCAGGCGGATCGTGCAGTCGAGCCGCTCGCGGAGCGCGCCGAGAACGCCGTCGCCGACGCCGGCCAGCTCGGCGGCGACATCGTTCGAGATCGAGAGAACGTCCTGCAACGAGTCACAGTGTAGAGCGGGCGCCGGGCGCGCCCCGCGAGCGCCGAGCCGGTTCGATTGGGTGTTCCTACGCATGTAGTTCGCGGCGAGAGCGGCGACGATGGAGATCGTGAGACGAATCGTTCGGCACGCGACTCGGAGCCTGCTGCTCGGCGCCGCCGCGGTGCGACGGTGCCCGCCGCCGCGACCCCGCTGGCGAGCACGACCGAGCGGATCAGCGTGTCCTCCAAGGGCGCGCAGGGCAACTGTCAGAGGCGTGCAACCGTCGGCCTCGGCGAGCACCGGCTCGGACGGGAGCGCAGTCCTGAGCGGCAGGCAAGCCGCTCGGCCGACCGTGAGCTTCCGCTAGGCCTCAGGCCAGCTTCTCGCGCACCAGCTGGCTGACCGCCGATCCGTCCGCCCGGCCGGCGACCTGGGGCATCACGTCCGCCATCACCCGACCGAGCTCGCGCATGCTCGTCGCCCCGACCTCGGCGATCGCGTCGTCGACGATCCGCTCCAGCTCGTCCTCTGACAGCGGCTCCGGCATGAACTCCTCGAGCACGGCGAGCTCCGCCTCCTCGGCCTGCGCCCGCTCCTCGCGCCCTGCGCCGTGGAACGCCTCGATCGACTCGAGCCGGCGCTTCCGCTCGCGCTGGAGCACCTGCAGCTCCTCGTCGTCGTGCAGCGGCCGCTGCAGCTCCTTCTCCGCCGCGCGCAGGCTGGAGAGGATCAGCCGCAGCGCGTCGCGCCGCGAGGCGTCGCGCTCCTTCATCGCCGCGGTCAGATCGGCTTCGAGACGGAGGATGAGGCTCAACGCGGGAGCCCTCGAACCTCGCCGCCGAGGATGTGCCAGTGGAGGTGGAAGACCGTCTGTCCCGCCCCGGCGCCGCAGAAGATCATCAGCCGGTACTCCTCGAGCCCCGCGGATGCCGCCGTCCCGGCGACGAACCGGAGCATCCGCCCCGACTCGTCGGCGGAGAGCTCGCCGACGTCGCGAAAGGTCTCGATGTGGCGCTCCGGGATCACGAGCACGTGGACGTCCGCCTTCGGGTGAATGTCCTCGATCGCGAGGAAGCCGTCGGCCCGGTTGACGACCGTCGCGGGCAGCTCGCCGCGGACGATCTTGCAGAAGATGCAGTCGGATTCGGTCATGCGGCGAGGATCCCCTCCTCCGTGACCGCCCGGCCGCGCACGCGGACGAGCTCCCCGACCGGAGCGTCGACGAGCCACGGCGAGTAGTCGTCGCCGTACCCGCGGCCCGGACGGTCGACCAGGACGACGTCGTCGACCCCGATCTTCTCGCTCCAGCGCCGCAGACACGCCTCGTGCGAGAGCCTCCGCAGGCGCGCGCTTCGCTCCCTCTTCACCGGCACCGGCACGGAGTCTGCACCCGCGGTGACGGTGCCCGGCCGCGGCGAGTACGGGAAGACGTGCACCTTGGTCGCTCCCGACTCCTCGACGACGCGCAGCGTCCGCTCGAACGCGCGGCCGTCCTCGGCCGGGAAGCCGACGATCACGTCGGTGGTCAGGTTGAAGCCCAAGCCGCGGACGAGCCCGACGCGGCGGAGGTACGTCGACGCGTCGTAGCGGCGCGCCATCGTGCGCAGAACGCGGTCGTCGCCCGACTGGAGCGGAACGTGGAGGTGCCGGGAAACCGCCGGTGTCTCACGTAGCGCGGTTACGAGCCGCTCGGTCAGGTGGTTGACCTCGATCGACGAGAGCCGGAGCCGCGCGAGCCCGGGTGTCGCGCCCGCCTCCCGGATCAGGCGGGCGAGATCGTAGCCCGCCTCGCGGTCGCGGTAGCAGCCGAGGTTGATGCCCGTGAGGACGACCTCGCGGTGTCCCTGCGCGACGCGGCGGGCGATCTCGGCCAGGACCGCCGCTCCCGACCGGCTCCTCGACGCGCCGCGCACGTGCGGGATCACGCAGAAGGCACAGGAGAAGCTGCAGCCGTCCTGCACCTTCACGAACGCCCGCACCCGGTCGAGCCGTGCCTCGTGCTGGACGCAGGCGATCGCACCGACGTCGCCCGCGACCGCGGCCGGCAGCTCCTCGCTTCGAGCGGCGAGGACACGCACGTTTCGGGGCAGGCCCGCAAACGCGTCCGTCGACAGGTTCGCGCCGCACCCCGTGACGTACACCTGCGCGTGGGTGCGCGCCGCCCGCGAGGCCGCACGCCGCGACTTCCGCAGCGCCTCGTGGGTGACGCAGCAGGTGTTGATCACGGCGACCTCTGCGCCGGCCGCGCGCTCCTCGTGGCCGTCGGCGAGCAGGCGCTCCCGTACCGCCTGGGCGTCGGCGTGCGAGACCTTGCAGCCGAGGAAGTCGACCGTGAAGCTCGCCATCGGGCGGACCTTACTGCGTCCGGATATACAGGTCGGCCGCCCAGCCCTCGGTCTCGCGACGCGCTTCGTGCCGGTAGCCGGGCAGATCGGGCTGCTCGGAGACGAGGTAGCCGGAGGCGACGAGCCTCGAGCAGTCGAGGCGCCCGGCGACCGGCCGGTCGACGTCGAGGGCGACGTTGACGACCGCGGCGTCCGTGACCGGCAGCGGGTCGCGCATCGCGTCGGCCAGCCGCGCCTCCACCTCGACGCCGTTGTCGGTCGCGTTGCGTGCGGTCGCCTCGATCGCCTGGGGGTCGATGTCGACGCCGAGCACCGGCTGAAAGCCGAGCTTGCACGCAGCGATCGACAGCACCCCGGACCCGCAGCCGACGTCGATCAGGCTCCCCCGGGGCACGTCGAGGAGCAGCTCGAGGCAGAGCCGGGTGGTCGCGTGGGCGCCGGTGCCGAACGCCCGGCCGGGGTCGATCACGACCGCGAGCGCGTCCGGATCGGGCATCTCCCAGGGCGGGCCGACCCAGAGGGGGCCGATCCGCACCGGGCGGTGGAACGCGCGCCAGCGTTCCTCCCAGCCCTCCTCGGCCCCGGTCGACCGGGCGCCGCCGAACGCCGACCAGAGCCGCTCCTCGCCGGCCGCGTCCGTGTATGCGGCGAGCTCGATCCCGTTCGCGCCGGCGCTCTCCTCGAACCCCTCGGGGAAGAGCTCGAGCATGATCGCCCTGGCGCGCTCGGCGTCCGCCG
>JBBRXG010000041.1:0-22799 GCA_038248655.1 Gaiellales bacterium | reverse complement strand
GGCGACGTGACGAAGAAGCAGGGGATCGAGGGCGCCGTCGCCGTGGCGGCGAAGGTGAACGCGGGCTCGCGGACGAGCTCGTTCTTCTCGACCGGCTCGGACGCGTACGTGTCGAAGGACCGGCGGACGACGTTCGCCGAGCCGCCTCGCCCTTCCGGCCTCGTGAGAGGCCTTTTTCGTCCCCCGATGAAGGAGAATCGAGCGACCATGAAGATCTTTTCCGGCATCCAGCCGACCGGTGAAAAGCACCTCGGCAACCTGATCGGCGGGTTTCGCCAGTACGCCGCCACCCAGGAGCAGGGCGACGCCTACTTCTGCATCGTCGACCTGCACTCGATCACGGTCGAGTACGACCCCGCCGACCTGCGCGCGCGCACGCTCGACCTCGCGGCGATGCTGTTCGCGACCGGGCTCGACGCGCAGCGCTCGGCGGTCTTCTGCCAGAGCCATGTGACCGCGCACGCCGAGGCGGCGTGGCTGCTCTCGGCCGTGACGGGCTACGGACAGCTCGGCCGGATGACCCAGTTCAAGGACAAGGCCGACCGGCGGGACTTCGTGTCCGCCGGCCTCTTCACCTACCCCGTGCTGATGGCCGGCGACATCCTCCTCTACCAGGCCGACATCGTCCCGATCGGCGACGACCAGCGCCAGCACCTCGAGCTCGCCCGCGACGTCGCCGAGCGGTTCAACTCGCGCTACGGGGAGACCTTCATCGTTCCGGAGGGTGTCTACCCGGGGGTCGGCGCGCGGATCATGGACCTGCAGGAGCCGACCAGGAAGATGTCGACGACGGGCGGGACCGAGCAGGGGACCGTGCTCCTCCTCGACGAGCCGGACGTGATCCGCCGCAAGTTCAAGTCGGCGGTGACCGATTCCGGCCGGGAGGTGCGGCGTGGCGACGACAAGGCGGGGATCACGAACCTGATCGACATCATGTCCGTCGCCTCCGGCGAGTCGCCGGGTGCGATCGAGACCCGGTTCGAGGGCGCCGGCTACGGCGAGTTCAAGGAGGCGGTCGGCGAGGCGGTGGTCGTGCTCCTCGACCCGATCCAGGCGCGGTACCGAGAGCTGCGGTCGGACGAAGCCGAGCTGCGGAGGCTGCTCGCCGTCGGGGCGGAGAAGGCGCGGGCGGCGTCGGCGCCCACGCTTGCGCTCATGTACGACCGCATGGGCCTCGTCAGCGCCGTAGGCTCGACGGAGGCGCACAAGTAGCGCAGGTTCAGGCTTCGCCGGGCGCCGGAGCGGATCTAGAGAGAGATCCGGTAGCGGACTTCCTCGACCGGCGTCCGCAGCTCGCCGACCCGGTCCGCCTTCTTCGCGCCGTCGTCGCGCCAGCCTTGCCGCTCGAAGAAGCGCCTCGCGGGGGCGTTCGAGTCGAGCACCCACAGTGTTGCGCGCGTGAACCCCTGCCGGCGAAGCTCGGCCAGCGCCGCGTCGTGAAGCTCGCGGCCGAGGCCGCGCTTCCAGTGGTCAGGGTGCAGATACAGCCCCCACAGCTCACCGACCTCGTCGCCCGCATCGGGGTCGCGCGATCGCCCCACCCTCGCCCAGCCGTAGATGCCGCCTTCGTCCTCGGCGACGAGCGCGCTCGCGCTCCCATCCGCCCGGCCTGCCATCGTGCAGCCCGCACGTCGACGTCGAGCGCGTCGAGCGTCTCGTCAGGCATCAGCCCGCGATAGGCAGCCAGCCAGGAAGCGACGTGGACCTCGGCGATCGCGCGGTCGTCCTCCGGGAGCGCCGCACGGATCACAGGCCGACGAGCCTTCGCAGTGCCTCGACCTCGTCGCGCCTCAGGTCGCGCCAATCGCCCGGGGCGAGCCCGCGCAGGTCCAGACCCGCGTACCTGCTGCGATGGAGGCGCTGCACCGGGTGGCCGACAGCCTCGCACATCCGCTTCACCTGGTGCTTGCGACCCTCGTGGATCGTCAGCTCCAGGCGGCCCCGGCCGAGACGGCGCGCACGGGCCGGCGCCGTCCGTCCGTCCTCCAGCTCGACGCCGGCGGCGAGCCGGCGGAGCGCATCCGGCCCCGGATCGTCCTCGACGTCCGCCTCGTAGACCTTGTCCACCTCGTAGCGCGGATGGGCGAGCCGGTGGGCGAGTTTCCCGTCGTTCGTGAGCAGGAGCACGCCGGTCGTGTCCGCATCCAGACGCCCGACGGGAACGACGCGCGGCTCGGCGGGGACGAGACCGACGACGGTCGGGCGGTCCCGAGGATCGCGGGCGGTGGTGAGGACACCCGCGGGCTTGTTGAGCAGGAGGTAGGCGAGCGGCTGCTTGCCCACCGGGCGCCCGTCGACCTCGACCCGGTCTCCCGCCGCGACGAAGGTGTTCAGCTCGCCCGGTCGACCGTTGACCCGCACGCGGCCGGCTCTGATCAGCTCGTCCGCCCCGCGGCGTGAGGCCACGCCTGCGCGTGCGAGGTAGGCGTTCAGTCGCATGACCCAATTTTTACGTTCCTCTTACCTCCGTCTCAGCTTGCGCGGCGACGATCAGGGCCGTCACCCGAAGAAAGGACGCATACCCATGAACCTCAGATCCAAGAGGGCCCTCGCCGCCGCAAGCGCCGGCCTGGTCGTCGCAGCGGGCGCCGGAGGTGCGCTCGCCGCGGGCGGCAAGGGAGCGCACCGCGCCGGCGACCGGGCGAACCCGGCCGCGATCGCCACGTACCTCGGCCTGACCCGGATGGAGCTCCGGACGCAGCTCGAGGGCGGCAAGAGCCTCGCCCAGATCGCGACCGCGCAGGGTAAGTCGGTCTCAGGGCTCGAGGACGCGATCTACGACGCCGCGAAGGCGCGCTTCGACAAGGGGGTCGCCGCCGGAAGGCTCACCTCCGCGCAGGAGCAGGCGCGCCTCGACAGGCTGAAGGCGCATCTCGGCGACTTCGTCAACCGCACCGGCGTCCATCTCGGGCGTGCGGCCCGCGGCCGGGCGGTCGGCGCGGCGGCGGCGAGCTACCTCGGCCTGACGCGGGCCGAGCTCAGGACGGAGCTCAAGAGCGGGAAGTCGCTCGCCCAGGTCGCGACCGACAAGGGCAAGTCGGTGGACGGCCTGAAGGCGGCGATCCTCGCCGCAGCGAAGACACGCCTCGACCGAGGGGTGACCGGCGGCAGGCTCACTGCCACGCAGGAGCAGAAGCTCCTCGACGGCCTGAAGGCGCGCATCGACAAGATCGTCGCTCGCACCCGCTCGGCCGATAAGGCCTAGCGGAGGCTCGCACCGTCGGGCGCCCGGTCCACACCGGGTGCCCGACCTGCGGCCCTCAGGCCGGGCGGCGCTCGGCGATCGCCTCGAGCCGCCCGCGGATCTCGTCGGCGCTGCCGCCGAGGTCGTCCAGGCGGGGCAGCTCGGAGAGGCTCTCGAGCCCGAAGACCCGTTCGAAGAGCGGTGTGACGCGGTAGCGGATCGCGCCGCCGCCGTCCCGCCCCGACTCGGAGATCAGCCCCCGCTCGACGAGCCCGGCGACGACCGAGTCGGCGGCGACGCCGCGGATCCGGGCGACGTCGGGCCTGCTGCAGGGCCCGAGGTAGGCGATCACCGCGAGCGTCTCGAGCGCCGCCTGCGAGAGGCCGCGGTCGACCGGCCGCTCGAACATCCTGGCGCACGCCCGGGCCGCGGCGCGTGACGCGCGGAGCGCGTAGCCGCCGGCGACGTGCTCGAGGACGATGCCGCTGCGGCCCTCCTCGTAGCGGCCGGCGAGGAGCTCGAGTGAGTCCTCGACCCGGCCCGCGTCGTCCTCGGCGGCGTCGGCGAGCTCCGCGACCGACAGCGGCTGCGAGGCGACGACGAGCAACGCCTCGAGCGTACAGGCCAGCTCGTCGAGCGGCCCGATCGTGATCAGGCGGAGCGCACGTTCCACGAGCTCTCTCCTTCCTCGGCGACGACGACAGTTCCTTCCTCGCTCGAAGCGGAGCCGGAGCCAGACCGAGGTCCGGCACCGGCGGTGACCCTGATCGGCGCGAACGGCGCCGCCTGCCCGATCGCGATCTCGCCGGCCTTGCGCAGCTCGAGGAGCGCCAGGAATGCAACGGCCTGCTCGAGGCGCTCCAGCCCGGCGACCTCCCGGTCGAAGTCGAACCGCCGGCGGCGGCGGAGAAGCGAGCGGAACCGCTCGACGAACTCGACCACCGGAGGGAAGCGCAATCCCATGTGCGCAAGCGAGACATCGGGCGGCTCGGTCGCCAGTGTGCGCATCGCGAGCGCGAGCGCCTGTGGCTCGACCGGCGCCAGGACGCGCTCGGGTCGGGGGGCGAGCGGCGCGGGACCGAGACGGAAGAAACGCTCGCGTTCGTGCTCGAGGCGGTCCGAGAGCCAACCGGCCGCCTCCTTGATCCGCCGGAACTCCTCGAGGCGGCGGGCGAGCTCCTCTGCCGCTTCCTCCGGGTCGAGGTCGGACAGCTCCGCCTCCTCGTCCTCGAAGAGTTCTCTGGCCTTCAGCTCGAGGAGCGCCCCGACCAGGACGAGGAACTCGCCGCAGGCGTCCAGGTCGAGCGCCTCGCGGTCGGCGAGCCGCTCGACGAACGCGAGCACGACATCGGCGACGTCGACGTCCCGCGGCTCGAGCTCCTCCCGCAGGATGAGGGTGAGCAGCAGGTCGAACGGCCCCTCGAACGCGTCGAGGTCGAGCTCGAGCTCCCGGACGTGCACCGCGGGGAGGCTAGCGGCGCGGGCGGACGCGGCCCCTGGGGACCGCCATCGCCGGGCCCCGCGGCGGCTGACGGCGCCGCGTGACCTCGGGCCGAGTCCCGCCCCGGTGGAAGAACTGCCACCAGACGAAGAACGCCGTCGCGCAGGCGAACACGACGACCGAGACCCAGAAGTTGATCCGCTCGCCCGCGAAGTGGCGTGAGGGGTCGACACGCAGCTGCTCCTCGAACGCCCGCCCGAAGCAGTAGACCGAGACGTAGAGCGCGAACAGCCCGGGTGGCTTGATCCGGAACCGGCTGCCGATCCAGATCAGCACCCCGGCCATCGCGAGGTCGTAGAGGAGCTCGTAGAGGAAGGTCGGATGGAACGTGTCGGACGTGAAGTACTGCGCCGGCCGGTGCTGCTCGTCGATTTCGAGGCCCCACGGCAGGTTCGTCGGCTTCCCGAACAGCTCCTGGTTGAACCAGTTGCCGAGGCGGCCGATCCCCTGCGCGACGAGCAGGCCCGGTGCGCCCGCGTCGGCGAAGAGCCGGAAGCTCTGGCCGGCGCGGCGGACCACGACCGCCCCCGCCAGGCAGCCGAACAGGATCCCGCCCCAGACGCCGAGGCCGCCCTCCCAGACCGCGAACGGCCCCCACCAGTGGTCGGGGACCTCGTTCCAGCTCGTCAGGTCGTGGTAGGCGCGCGCTCCGACGATCCCGAAGGCGACCCCCCACACCGCGACGCGGATGACGAGATCCCAGTCGCCGCCGACCCGCACCCAGCGCAGGCCGGTGAGCCCGATGGACGCCGCGATCGCGAGCAGCAGCATCAACCCGTACAGGTGGATGTGCAGCGGTCCGAGGTCGATGACGCCGGAGCTCGGCGAGGGGATCGAGGCGAGCAGCGGCACGGGCAGATCGGATTCTGCCCGTACCGCCCGGTCGGCGTTGGCTAGAGCAGGATGCGAACCGCCGTGTCGGCGGGGCAGCCGCGTTCGAGGAGCTCGATCGCGAGGTGGAGGTCGACGTCGAACCGGGCGGCGAGCTCGGCGGCTTCGTCGGGGCCGTAGCCCGCCCGCTCCAGCTCCGCGGTCCGCCAGCGCTCGATGCGCTCGCCTTCGGTTTCGACGTGGAGGTCGAGCTCGGCCGCAGACATGGTCGTCGTTCCTTTCGATCGCCGCTGTATCCGAATGTTCGGCGGAGCGGCGGGACCGGATCTCCCCCTTCGAGGGGATTCACGAAAACGTAACGTTCGCCGGGCCCCGGTCAGCGAAAGGACCGCGCGATCCGGAGCGCCTGCGAGACGGTCAGGGCTCCCTCGAGCCGGAGCGTCAGCGGGCCGTGCCGCCAGAGCAGGACGTTCCGGGCCATGCGCACGCGCTCGTCGCGGACCTCGGACGTCGGGGCCAGGTAGAGGAAGTGGCTCGCGCCGGAAAGGAAGTAGCCGGCCTGCCCGTGCACGGTCACCGGGGTGATCGCCGTCCGCCGCTCGACGAGCTTCTTGACGAGGTCGATCCCCCCGCTCCCGCGGAACTGGGACACGAGCAGGCGCACGTCACCGTAGACGAACCAGATCATCCCGCCGTCCCACGCGACGCGGTCCGGGCTGCCGAGCAGGCTCGAGGTCAGCGGCCGGAACCCCGCCGTCCGCTCGGCATCGGCGAGCGCGAGCGGCGCACCGAGATCGAGCGGCGCGGTCGTCGTCACCTCGGGCAGACGGTCGACGAGCTCGATCCGGACGCCGCGCAGGTGGAGGAACCGCAGGATCGCGCCCCGTGCGGGCGGGACGGCGAATGCGATTCCGACGGCGAGCGCGATCGCTGCGAGCACGAGGACGAGCGCACGCCGTCGGTCGGGACGCCGGCGCCCGCGGAGCCGTGCGCTCACGCCCGGCCAGAGGTCGCGCTCGGGCGGAGCGTCCACGAACGCGGACAGGGCTCGCAGCTCCCGCTCGATCACGGCCCCTCCCCCACCTCGGCCCGCAGGCGCTCGAGCGCCCGCGACACGCGCGACTTCACCGTTCCCGGCCGGACCCCGAGGGCGGCGGCCGTCTCCCGTTCCGAGAGATCGAGGAAGAAGCGGCAGGTGAGCACCTCCCGGTCACGATCCGCGAGCCGCTCGAGCGCGGCCGCGAGCTCGACGCGGCGCTCCTCCGCGAGCAGGACGGCCTCCGGGGAGGGGGCCGCCTCCCCGGAAGGCTCCAGTGTCGCTTTGAGCGCGAGGGCCGCGCGCCGTCCGGCGGAGCGGCGGCGGTTGCGCGCCTCGTTGGCGACGATCCGCAAGAGCCAGGGCTTGAACGGCGACCCGGCTCGGAAGCGCCACAGGGCGCGGTGCGCCTTCACGAACGCGTCCTGGGCGGCCTCCTCGGCGTCGGCGGCGTTCCCGGCGAAGAGGTACGCGGTGCGGAGCGCGATTCCCTGGTATGCGTGCACGAGCTCCTCGTAGGCGTCGACGTCGCCCCGCCTCGCGCGGGCGACGAGCTTCGGTTCGTCGAGTGGCCGGCCCACCACCGCTGCGTATACACCTCGGCGGAGCGACCGGTTCCTCGGGCGGCGGAGCGGTTACGCAGCTCGCCCGAAGGCGAGCACGTATCCGTGCGGATCGGTGACCCTGAAGTCGTACATGCCGTACCCCTGCAGCGCAGGCGGTCCGTGCAGGTCGGCGCCCCGCTCGACGAGCTCGCCGTACAAGGCGTCGACGTCGTCGACCCAGAGGTACGCGTCGAACATGTCCGGCGGGGCCTCGAGATGGTTGGGCCTCGGCCGGGCGCCCTCGAAGTGCGCGAAGTGGAGATGGCACCCGTCGCGCTCGGCGTAGGCGTAGTGACTCGGATTCTGGTCGTAGTGGCCGACCTCGAAGCCGAGGCGCTTCCGGTAGTACCTGGCGGCCCGGTCGACGTCGTCGACGAGCAGCACCGTTGCGTGGCCGGTCAGCCTCACGTCGCGCCGGACCTCGTCAGAGGATCGCAGAGAGCCGGATCACGGTCAGATCGGATTCTGCCCTCCAGACGAGGAGCGCTGCAACCGCTACAGGACGGCGGCCTCGCCGAGGAGCGCCTTCACCTCGGCGTAGAAGTCGGGCACCGGTGCGACGCGGTACCCAGGGCCGAACTCGAGCGTGCGCGGACCCTCGGAGGTGTCGAGCGCGAGGACGACCTTCGCCTCTCCCGGGTAGTCGCGGACGACGTGGCCGAGCTCGCGGAGCGCTCCGGCCGGCGCCTTGCGCGCATCGACCTTGAGCCGCACCTCGGTGGGGGCGACGTACGCCGCAAACTCCGCCACCTCGAGCGCGATCAGCTTCGACTCGCCCTCCTTGTGGTCGACGCGGGCCTTCAGCACGAGCACGCGATCGGTCTCGCACAGCGCGCGCGAGGCCGCGTAGACCGAGTTGAAGACGACCGCCTCCGCGCTGCCCGTCAGGTCGTCGATCCGCAGGAAGACCATCGGGTCTCCCTTCTTCGTCGTCAGCTGCTTGACCGCCGAGACGATCCCGCCGACGACGACGATCTCGCCGTCGCGGCAGCGATCGAGCTCGGCGAGCTGACGGTCGGTCTTGCGGCGCAGCTCGTCGCCCAGGTCGGCGAGCGGATGCTCGCTGACCCACAGACCCAGCGTCTCCTTCTCCAGGCGGAGCAGCTCGCTCTTCTCGTACTCCTCGCCCGGGATCGCGCGGTGGCGCTGCGGCGGCGCCTCCTCGCCGGCGTCCAGGTCGAAGATCGAGCCCTGACCGGCGAGGCGGTCGGCGTGCGAGCGCGAGCCGTACCCGAGCGCGTCGTCGAGGACCTCCCCCATCCCCTTGCGCGTCGCGCCGGTCGAGTCGAGAGCGCCGCATCTGACGAGCGACTCGAGTGCGCGCCTGTTCACCACTTGCGGGTCGACACGCTCGGTGAAGTCCCACAGCGACTCGAACGGGCCGCCCTCGTCGCGGGCGGCGATGATCGCGCGGCACGCGGTCTCGCCCACGTTCTTGACCGCGTTCAGGCCGAAGCGGATCTTCCCCTCGACGACGGCGAAGTCGACCTGGGAGGTGTTCACGTCGGGTGGGAGCACCTCGATCCCGAGCTCGTGGCACGCGTCGACGTAGAAGGGGACGCGGTCCTTCGTGTTCATCACCGACGAGATCAGGGCGGCCATGTACGCGTGCGGGTGGTGGGCGCGCAGCCAGGCCGTGCGGTAGGCGATCAGGGCGTAGCCGGCGGCGTGGGACTTGTTGAAC
The DNA here is from genome assembly GCA_038248655.1 of Gaiellales bacterium. GTDB lineage: Bacteria > Actinomycetota > Thermoleophilia > Gaiellales > Gaiellaceae > DATBLE01. The sequence continues at coordinate 13,958 of JBBRXG010000041.1, read as the reverse complement.
GAGTAGTCCTGCGAGCGCTCCATGTCGTCCCAGAGCTGGCGCGCCACCTGGGGCGTCGTGCCGTTCGCGATGCAGCCGTCGATGAACTTCTCCTTCAGCGAGGCCATCAGCGAGTGGATCTTCTTTCCGATCGCCTTCCGCAGGTCGTCGGCCTCGGCGGGCGAGAAGCCGGCGATCTGCTTGGCGATCTCCATCGACTGCTCCTGGTAGATCGAGATTCCGTGCGTGAGCTCGGTGATCGATCGCAGACGCTCGTCGAGGTAGGAAGCCTGCTCGAGCCCGTGCTTGCGGCGCGCGTACACCGGGATGTACTGCATCGGCCCCGGCCGGTAGAGGGCGACGAGGGCGATCAGGTCCTCGAAGGTGGTCGGCTTGACCTGCCGGAGCGCGTCGCGCATCCCCGACGACTCGAACTGGAAGACGCCGATCGCGTCGCCGCGGCGGAGCATCTCGTAGGTGGGCTCGTCGTCGAGCGGGATCGTCTCGATCTCGAGGCCGCCGATCAGCTGGACCGCCTGGTCGATGACGTCGAGGTTGCGCAGGCCGAGGAAGTCGATCTTCAACAGGCCGAGCGCCTCGACGTCGCCCATCGGCAGCTGGGTGACGACCTCCTGGTCCGGCCCCTTCTGCTGGACCGGCACGATGTCCGTCAGCGGCCGGTCGGCGATCACGACTCCGGCGGCATGGATCGAGTCGGCGCGGACGAGCCCTTCGAGTGGCTTCGCGAGGTCGACGATCTCGCGGACGAGGGGATCTGCGTCGTAGGCCGCCTTCAGCTCCTGGCCGGGCTTCAGGCACTCGTCGAGGTACACCTTCGGCCCTTCGGGGATCAGCTTCGCGACCTTGTCGACCGAGCCGTACGGAACCTCGAGCACCCGGCCGGCGTCGCGAACCGCGGCCCGCGCCATCATCGTCGAGAACGTGATGATCTGGGCGACGCGGTCGCGCCCGTACTTCTCGGCGACGTAGTTGATCACCTGCTCCCGGCCACCGACGGCGAAGTCGATGTCCATGTCCGGCATCGACTTGCGCCCCGGGTTGAGGAAGCGCTCGAACAGGAGGCCGTACCTGATCGGGTCGACGTCGGTGATCTCGAGGCAGTACGCGGCGAGCGATCCGGCGGCCGAGCCCCGGCCCGGGCCGACCTGGATCCCGTTCGTCTTCGCGAAGTGGACGAAGTCCCAGACGATCAGGAAGTAGTCGGCGAACCCCATCTCCCGCACGGTCTTCAGCTCGAACTGGAGCCGCTCGCGGAGCTCGGGCGTCACGTTCCCGTAGCGGCGCGCGATCCCCTCCGCGCAGAGGCCGGCGAGGTACTCGAACGCGTCCCCCTCTCCCGGGACGGGGAACTTCGGCAGCAGAAGCCGGTCGGTCTCGATCGATACCGTGCAGCGGTCGGCGACCTCCAGCGTGCGCCGCAGCGCCTCCGGGTAGGCGGCGAAGTCCGCGGCCATCTCCTCCGGCGTCTTGAAGTAGAACTGATCGGTGTCGAAGCGCCAGTGGTTCGGGTTCTTCAACGAGTCGCCGGACTGGATGCAGAGGAGCGCCTCGTGCGCCCGCGCGTCCTCGTGCAGGAGGTAGTGCACGTCTCCGGTGGCGACGAGCGGAAGCCCGGTCGCCTCGGCGAGCCCGGCGAGCTGCGGGTTGATCCGCCCCTGCTGCTCGAGCCCCGCATTCTGGATCTCGACGTAGGTGGAGTCGCGACCGAAGATCTGGACCAGCCGGTCGAGGTCGGAGGCGGCGTCCTGCGACCGCGACTCCTCGAGCGCCTTCGAGACCAGGCCGGACAGACACCCGGAGAGCGCGACGATCCCCTTCGCGTGGCGCTCGAGCAGCTGCCAGTCGACGCGCGGCTTGTAGTAGTAGCCCTCCAGGTAGCCGAGCGAAGAGAGCTTGATCAGGTTCGCGTACCCCTCGTTCGACTCGGCGAGCAGGGTCAGGTGCGCGTAGCCCTTCTCCTGCCGGCGGCGGTCGTCGGCGACGTAGACCTCGCAACCGACGATCGGCTTGATCCCCTGCTTGCGGGCCTCGCGGTGCAGCTCGACGGCTCCGGCGAGCGAGCCGTGGTCGGTGAGCGAGACCGCGGACATCCCGAGCTCGGCGGCCCGGGCGGCGAGCGCCGGGATCCGACAGGCCCCGTCCAGAATCGAGTACTCGGAGTGGACGTGCAGATGAACGAATGGCGCGTCGGACACCGGACGGCCATCGTACAACCCGTCCAAGATGGCGCCTCCCGCCGGCCGAGCTCGACCCGTTGCCCGCGGAGATGTCGCCCGGCGCGCCTACGGGCGACCGTAGAGACCGGTCAGCTCGGTGGTCGCAAGCACGTGCCCTTCGATCGCCCGGTCGAAGCTGAGCCGGCGGTCACCCGGCCCGACTGCCGGCTCCGCGTCGAGCGCGTAGAGGGTGAAGACGTAACGGTGCGGCTTGCCCGGCGGCGGGCACGGACCGCGGTACCCGGGCGCGCCGAAGTCGTTCCGGCCCTCCTCCGCACCGGGCTCGCCTTCGGCGAGCCAGCCGGCCGCCGGCGTCAAGCCCCAGGCGAGCCAGTGCGTGAACGGATACCGGCCTGCGTCCGGGTCGTCGAGGCAGAGCGCGAGCGCGACCGCCACCTCGGGAGTCCCCGTCCACTCGAGCGGCGGCGAGACGTCGTCGCCGTCGCAGGTATGGCGATCGGGGATCCGCCGACCGTTCGAGAACGCCGTGCTCCTCAGCTCCATTCCGCGAGCAGGATGCCATCGGAACCGCGAGTCGCGCCGAGGATCGCCGCCCGGCCGGATCGTGCTGTAGTAGAAGATGGCGGCATCGACCATGACGACCAGGAGAAGGCACCTTCCGCTCGACGTCGAGCTGGAGCGCGCAGCGGCGTACCGCACGGAGCTGCGGCGCTTCCTGCGCAGGACCGACGCGGTCGCTGCGCAGGCAGGATTGACCTCGCAGCGCTATGACCTTCTGCTGATGATCAGGTCGGCGGGCGAGCTGCCGTTGACCGACCTGTGCGAGCGCCTGCACCTTCGGCAGACCGCGGTGACCGAGCTCGTGCGGCGTAGCGAGGAGGCGGGGCTGGTCCGGCGGCGGCCCTCGACTCGAGACGGCCGGGTCTCCTTGCTGCGCTTGACAGCCGAGGGCGAGCGGCGGTTGATGCGGGCCTTCGCGATGCTGCGCACAGACCGGAAGGCGCTCTCCGCCGCGTTTCGCGAGCTCGATCGCCTCTTCAGCGCCGCCAGCGGATGAGTCCCGCCATGGAAGGGCCTGACACGGCAAGGCGGACCCGAGCGCAACTACATCACGACATGGTATTCTTTGTGTCGATGCGGCTGATCGGTCTGACTCATCGGCGAGCACGCGCCGACCGCGGCGCCGTGCTGGGCAGCGGACCGTACTGGTTTCTCGGCGGACGCCCGTTTCGAGAGGCGGAGCTGCGCTCGTACATCATCCGGGAGCACCGGCGAGGCCGCCAGCTGGGCGAGATTCTCGACGATCCCTACCTGCGACGGTACGGGAGCTCCTTGCGCTGGAAGGCCCTGATGCGACCCGACACGATCGCCGCTCTCCAGGCGAACGTTCAGGTCGCGATCGAGGGTTGTCGGCCGTGATCGCCCTCGATCACCCGAACGCCGACAGATGATCAATCGGAAATTCGGCGATCAATCATCTAGCAGATGACGTGACTGGACTTGGCAGCGTTGAGCCCTGCCGTAGCGTTTGTGCATGGCCCCCGGGATCTCGGATTCCGGCTTCCGGCTTCCGGCTTCCGCTAGACGATTGGTCGATGTATCGATCAATCGTCTAGACGCCGGCGCGAGGGCCGGCAGCGGCAACCGCAGAGATCTGGAACGGCCCCGACCTACTCGGCCGAGCCGTCGCTCCCGCCGGAACCCCTCTTTGCCTTCCGCCAGAAGAGCAGCGTCCCGGCGAGCGCCGCCACCCCGGCCGCGATCGCAGGCTTGTTCGGCTTCCCGCCCTCGACGGCCGGAACGGCCGCTTTCGCCTTCTTCTTCGCCACTCGCTTGCCGACCGACAAGGTCAGCCAGCCGATCACCGCGTTCCGCTTGTTGACGATTCCCATCTCTCGCTCCCTTCGTCAGGCCTTTGCCGCCGCTTTCCGCTTCGGCGGCAGATGAATCGCGCGACCCAGTGCGACGAGCCCGGCCTCCTTGATCGCCTCGGACAGGGTCGGGTGCGCCGCGATCCCGTCCGCGACCGTCTCGACGGTCGCCTCCGCATCGAGCGCGACCACGCCCGCCTCGATCAGGTCGGTCACGTGCGGGCCGACCATCACGATCCCGAGCAGCTCCCCGTAGCGCGACTCGTGGATCGACTTGACCCAGCCGACGGTCGCGTCCTGCATCACCGCGCGGGCGTTCGCCACCCAGGGGAAGACGCCGACGGCGACGTCGTCGCCGTACTGCTCGCGCGCCTCTGCCTCGGTCAGGCCGACGGCCGCCACCTCCGGATCGGTGTAGATCGGCCGCGGGACGCCGCGAGCGTCGACGACGGCCTCGTGGCCGGTCGCGTTCTCGGCCGCGACCTCGCCCTCGCGGAACGCCGTGTGCGCGAGCTGCCAGTAGCCGGCACAGTCGCCGACCGCGTAGATGTGGGGCACGGTCGTGCGCCGGTGCTCGTCGGCGGCGATCCCCTGCTTCCGGTCGAGCTCGACGCCGATCTCCTCGAGCCCGAGCCCCTCGACGAGCGGCGCCCGCCCGACGGCGACCAGCATCAGGTCGCACTCGACCGTCTCGCCGTCCCCGAAGTGGACGGCGAGCCCGTCACCGCTCTCTGCCACCTTCGTGCACTGCTGCTCGAGGTGGAGCGCGATCCCGCGCTTGCCGAACTGCTTCTCGAGCTCCTCGGAGGCGTCGTCGTCCTCCATCGGGATCAGCTTCGGCAGCATCTCGATGATCGTCACCTCGGAGCCGAACCGGGAGAAGATCGAGGCGAACTCGCAGCCGATGATCCCGCCGCCGAGGACGACCAGCCGCTTCGGCACCTGCTCCTGGGCGAGCAGGCCGGTCGAGTCGACGCACCGTGGGGAGTCGAGCCCGTCGATCGGCGGCCGGATCGGGAACGAGCCGGTGGCGACGATCGCGCTCTTGAAGGTCACGTCCTCGCCGCCCTCGACCGCGATCGTGTTCGCGTCCTCGAAACGCCCGGTCCCCTGCACCCACTCGACGCCGTTCGCCTTGAACAGGCCGGCGACGCCCTGGGTCATCTGCTTGACGACCTGCGCCTTCCACTCGTTCGCCTTCGGCAGGTCGAGCTTCGGCAGGCCGACCTCGACACCGAGCTTGCCGAACGTCTCCTCGGCCTCCCTCAGCGCGAACGCGGTCTGCACCCAGGCCTTGGTCGGGATGCAGCCGACGCGCAGGCAGGTACCGCCCAGCTCGGTCTCGCGCTCGACGCACGCGACCTTCGCCCCCAGCTGCGCCGCGCGGATCGCCGCCGTGTACCCGCCGGGCCCGCCTCCGAGTACCGCGACGTCGCAGTCCATGCCTCGATCCTATCGAGGCGTGCGAGCCCTACGTGAGCTGCGCCTGCATCACCCACGCCCCGCCGCGCTCGCCGACCTTCGCGAAGCCGTGCTGCTCGTAGAGGTGGAGCGCGGGGTTGTCCCGCTCGACGCTGAGACTGATGCGCGGATAGCCCTCGCTCTTCGCCTGCTCGAGCAGCGCAACGAGCAGCTCCTCGCCGAGCCCGCGGCCGCGCCGGCTCGGCACGATCGCGATCGTCAGCTCGGGCGTCTCCTCGTCGACGAAGCCGTAGCCGGGCTCGCTCTGCTCGAACAGGCGGTACCAGGCGGCCCCGACGGGTCGGAACTCGTCGATCGCGAGGAGCGCGGCGTCGCCGCGTCGACCCCAGCCGGCGACGTAGCGCTCGAGCGGGACGTCCGCCTCGTTCCCCCAGCGGGCGTAATAGGCGTGGCGGAGCATGTCGCGGAGGAAGGCGAGGTCCTGCGCGCCCGCGTGGCGGATCATTCGACCTCCTCGGTGAGCTGGAGCCGGTTGCCGTCCAGGTCGAACACGTCGACGATCCGGACCTGCCCGGGCAGCTCGACGATCACGCCCACCTCGGCCCCCGCCGTGCGCAGCCGCTCGACCTCGGCCCGCAGGTCGCGAACCGCCACCGACGCCACCCCGCCCTCGTCGCCCTGCGCCTCCCAGACCGCGATCTCCATGTCCCCGCGGCGGAGCTGGGCCCAGCGGCCGTCGTCGTCGGCGAAGGTCTCCTCGAAGCCGAGCACTCCGGTGTAGAACGCGCGGGCTGCGTCGAGGTCGCGGACGCGATACCAGACCCTCATCGCAGGCGCCCTGTCCGCTCCGCGGTCACAGGGTCAGGCCGGGCTCCTCCAGGAACTCCTTCACCGTCCGGAGGAAGTCGGCCGCGGTGGCACCGTCGATCGTGCGGTGGTCGCAGGTCAGCGTCATCGTCATCGTCGGCCGGACGACGATGCCGCCGTCCCGGGCCGCCGCGCGATCTTCGATCGCCCCGACCGCGAGGATCGCAGCCTGGGGCGGGTTGAGGACGGCGACGAACTGCTCGACCCCGTACATCCCGAGGTTCGAGATCGTGAAGGTGCCGCCCTCCAGGTCGGCGGCCTGCAGCTTCCCATCGCGTGCCCGTGAGACCAGGCCCGCCCTGGCGGAGGCGATCTGCGGGACGGTCAGGTGCTCGCAGCCGCGGATCACCGGGACGAGCAGGCCACGATCGGTCGCGACCGCGATCCCGACGTTCGCCGAGGGTTGCAGCTCGATTGCGTCGCCCGCGTAGAGGGCGTTGACGTCGCGGTGGCGCATGAGCGCGAGGGCAGACACCTTGGTCAGCACGTCGGTGACGGTCGGCCGCTCGTCCGGATGGCGCTCGAGGAGGGCCGCTCTGAGCTCTCGCGCCCTGGTCATGTCCGCGCTGACGACGATCTGGAAGGCAGGCGCCGTCCATGCCTCGGCCATGCGCCGGGCGACCGTTCTGCGCAGCGAGCTCAGCTCGACCCGCTCGACCGCCGCCCCGGGCACCGGCGCCGCGGACGGCGCCGGCTGCCCGCCGAGGGTGGCGCGCTCGACGTCCTCGGCGACGATGCGCCCCTCGGGCCCCGTGCCGGTCAGCGACGCGAGGTCGGTTCCCCGCTCGCGCGCGATCCGCCGTGCCAGCGGCGAGGCCTTGATCCTGCTCCGCTCGCCGGTCCCGTCGCCCCCCTTCGGCTCGCTCGGCTGAGGGACAGGCACGTCCTGCGGAGTCTCTTCGCCGGGCGCTTCAGGGGTGCCTGTCCCTGCCTGAGCCGCCACGGGCTCCGGCTCCGCCGCAGGCTCCGACGCCGCCTCGGCCTCCGGCACCGATTCCCCCTCCTCGCCGATCACCGCCACAGGCCTGCCGACCGGAACCTCGCCCTCGGCGACGAGGATCTTCAGGAGCACCCCGGCCGCGTCCGCCTCGACCTCCTGGGTGACCTTGTCGGTGTCCAGCTCGTACAGCGGCTCGCCCTTGGAGACCGGCTCCCCTTCCGACTTCAGCCAGCGCACGATCGTGCCGGACTCCATCCCCTGCCCCAGCCGCGGCAGCGTCACCTCGCTAGCCACGGCCCACCGTCCGCCGGATCGCGTCCAGCACGTCCGCCTCGTGGGGAACGACGAAGTCCTCCATCACCGGCGCGAACGGGACCGGCGTGAACTTCGAGCCGACCCGTTCGATCGGCGCGTCGAGCCAGTCGAACGCCCGGTGCTGGATCACCGCCGCCACCTCCGCACCGAACCCGCCGCGCACGACCGCCTCGTGAGCGACCACGCACCGGTTCGTCTTCTTGACCGAGTCGACGAGCGCGTCCTCGTCGAGCGGCTGCAGGGTCCGCGGATCGACGACCTCCACCGAAACCCCGTCCTGCTCGGCCTGGTCGGCCGCGCGGAGCGACTCGTGCACGAGCCGCCCGGTCGCGATCACGGTCACGTCCTCGCCGGCGCGATGGACGCGTGCCTGGCCGAGCGAGATCGGCTCGAGCTCGTCCTGCACCTCCCCCTTGATCGGGTACAGCGTGCGGTGCTCGAAGAAGAGCACCGGGTTGTCGTCGTAGATCGACGACCAGAGCAGACCGCGGACATCCGACGGCGTGGACGGGAACACGACCTTCAGACCGGGCACGTGGACGAACCAGGCCTCGACCTGCTGAGCGTGCTGCGCGCCCGGCGACCAGCCGGCACCGCCCTGGGTGCGCACGGTCAGCGGCACGGACACCTGGCCGCCCGACATGTACCGATGCTTGGCCGCCTGGTTGACGATCTGCTCCATCGCCAGCGTCGTGAAGTCCTCGTACATGATCTCGACGACGGGCCGCATGCCCTGGATCGCCGCGCCGATGCCGGCCCCGACGAGCGCCATCTCCGAGATCGGCGTGTTCCGGACGCGTTCCGGGCCGAACTCGTCGAGCATCCCCTGGGTGACGCCCATCGAGCCGCCCATCTCGGCGATGTCCTCGCCCATGATGAAAACGTCGTCGTCGCGGCGCATCGCCTCGGAGAGGGCGTCGCGAACCGCTTCCCGGTAGGTCATCTCAGGCACCCTGACGCTCCTGACGTGCTGCCGGCCGTTCGGCGCCGGAGGGGACAGTATTCGAGTACGGACCCGGAGAGCGCCGGACGGCCAGCGGCGCGAGCGCGCCGCGGAGGCCGGCTTCGCCGGCCGGGAGCGGCGTGCGGTCAGGGGCGTCAGGCACTACGCGTACACGTTCCTGAGGGCGTCCTCGGGCTTCGGGTCGGTGCCGGCCTTCGCGAACGCGACCGAGGCCTCGGCGATCTCGAGCGCCTCGCGGTCGAGCGCCTCGAACTCGTCGTCGGGCAGGTCGAGCTTCTCGCGCAGCCGCGTGATCGGATCCTGCGTCTCACGCAGCTCCTGCTGCTCGCCCTTCGGACGGTAGACCTGGGCATCGCCGACGAAGTGGCCGACGAGCCGGTAGGTCTCGCAGACGAGGAACACCGGCCCCTTGCCGTTCCGGGCGTAGTCCAGCGCCCGCTTCGCTGCACGGTGCACGGCCTCGACGTCCTGACCGTCCACCTTGGCCGAGTGCATGCCGTACGCGACCGCGCGCTTCTCCAGATCGGAGATCGGGAGGTGCCGCGACGCCGGTGTGGACTCGGCCCAGTGGTTGTTCTCGAGCACGAAGACGGCCGGAACCTTCCACAGCGACGCGAGGTTCAGCGCTTCGTGGAAGGTGCCGATGTTGGTCGCCCCGTCGCCGAAGAAGCCGACGGCGACGCGCGGCTCGCCGCGCAGCTGGAAGGCGAGCGCCGCGCCGGTGATCGCCGGCAGGCCGCCGCCGACGACCGCGTTCGCGCCCAGGTTCCCGCGCTCGAGGTCGTACAGGTGCATCGAGCCACCGTACCCGTGCGAGCAGCCCTCGATCTTCCCGTACAGCTCCGCCATCAGCTCGTTCGGATGCGTGCCGCGCGCAAGGGTGTGACCGTGTGCGCGGTGGGTCGAGGCGAAGACGTCGCCGTCCTCCATTGCCTGGCAGACGCCGACCGCGACCGCCTCCTGGCCGATCGCGACGTGCAGGAAGCCCGGCAGCTCGCCCGCACGAAACCGCTCCTCGACCCTCTCCTCGAAATGCCTGATCAGGAGCATCTCTCGCATGAACCCGCTCAGCCGCTCCGCCGAGACCCCCGCCGGTTTGCGTTCGACCTTGGCCACGAGCCTGAGTCTATGCTCCGTGCTGTGAGCCTCGCCCAGCAGTGGGAACGCACCCGGGCCGGCCTCCCCTCCTCCTGGTCGCGGGCCCGTCTCGTGCTACGGCTCGAGCCGGGCGCCGAGGTCGGACGCGCCGCGGAGCTGCTCGGGCCGCTGACGCCGGGCCGGGTCGGCGGCGAGTTCCGCCTCGACATCGTCCGGCAGGGTCCGGGGCCGTCCGCGGGCGCACTCGCACGTACGTTGGACCGGCTCGACGAGGAGAAGCTCCGCGGCGCGCTCGAGCTGCTCGCGACCGACGAGCGGGCCGAGGCCGAGCGCGAGGGGCCGGCGCGCGTGTCGTTGGCGGCGGACTGGGACGCTCTGCTCGAGACGCTTCCGCCCGACTGGACCGACCTGTACGCCGAGCTTCTTCTCAGCTCGAGCGACCACCTCGACCCGGCCGCGCTCGCGCTCGCCCCGGTCAATCCGGCCCGGTACGGGGACGAGCTCGGCTTCCGGTTCAGGTGCGCGCGCACCTTCGGCTACGGCGCCTCCCCCGGCATGGCCCGTCGCTGCCTGGCGCGCCTGGACGAGCGAGGGCTTCCGGGCGAGATCCGGATCCTGCGCGTGCTCGCCGAGACGAAGCCGGTCGGCACCCAGGGGCCGGTCTGGTACGTCGCGGGGAAGGCGGTCTGACGGTGGCCGACCCCGCGTCCTGGCTGAGCGTCGAGAAGGGCTGGAAGGTGCTGTCCGCCGACGGGGACGAGTTCGGCAGCGTCGCGGAGGTTCTCGGCGACGCGTCCCACGACATCTTCGACGGGCTTGCCGTCAGCACGGGCTTCCTCTCGAAGCCCGTCTACGTGGCGAGCGAGCACGTCGGAGAGATCGTCGTCGGGACGGTCAGGCTCGAGCTGAGCGCCGAATCGGCGAGCCGGCTCCGCCCGTACGACCCGCCGAGGACCTGATCGGGCCCCTGCGGGCGCCCGGGGCAGGGGTTTCCCGCACGGCCGCTTCGGTAAGGTGACCCGCATGGCTGCCACGAAGTTCAACGGCGTCGGCTGGGCTGCGAAGGAGATCGTCGACCGTGCGCGGTCGATCGCCCGGCTCGAGCTCGAGCTCGGGCTCGTCGAGGTCAAGCGGAAGCTCGGACGGATCGCGCTCGGCGCGGGGCTCGGGGCGGGGGCAGCGGTGGTCGCCCTCTTCGGGCTCGGCTTCCTCGCCGCTGGAGCGGCCGCGGCACTCGCGCTCGCGCTTCCGGTCTGGGCGGCCCTCCTCGTCGTCGGCGGCGTCCTCGTGCTCGTGGCCGCCGTGCTCGTGTTGCTCGCTCTGTCCTCCTTCCGCGCCGGCACCCCGCCGGTCCCGGAGCAGGCGATCGAGGAGGCTCGGCTGACCGCGCAGACACTGAAGAGCAATGGCCGATAGATCGGCCGACGAGGTCAGGCGCGAGCTCGAGAGCGAGCGCGAGCGCCTCGGAGAGGCGGTGCACCGGTTCCGGTCGCAGGCCGTCGCCGTCCGGCGGCGGCTCCCGCTCGTCGCTGCCGGCGCCGCCGGGCTCGGCCTGCTCGCACGCACGGTGTCCGGGCGCGTTTCCAGGCGCGCCCCCAAGGGGAAGGAGAGGCGTGCGCGACTCCCCTTTCTCCGCCGCAACTGAGCGCAGAGTCTCCTCCCCTCTCGAGCTGCGCGGGCGCGAGTGGATCGACGTGCTCAAGCGAACCGGCAAGGCGTTTCTCGCCGACGACTGCATGGGCCTCGCGCAGCAGGTCGCGTTCAGCTCTCTGCTCGCCTTCTTCCCGGCGGTGATCCTGGTGATCGGGCTGCTCGGCCTGATCCCCGGCTCCTACGACTCCCTGATCCATCTGCTGGGGACGGTCGCGCCGAAGGCCGTGCTGAACGCGATCGACGTCGCCCGGGCGAGCTCGGTCGGAGCAGGCGCCGGCTCGGCGGTGGCGGTCGCCGTCGGCACCGCCGGAGCGCTCTGGGCGGCGAGCGGAGCATCGGGGTCGATCATCAAGGCGGTCAACCGTGCGAACGACCTGCCGGAGACGCGCCCCTTCTGGCGTGTCCGCCTGCTGGCGCTCGGGCTCGTGCTCCTCGCGGGGCTCGTGCTCGTGGCGATCTTCGTGCTGATCGTGTTCGGCGGGCCACTCGGCGACGCGATCGCCCGGCGCGCCCATCTCAGCGACGCGTTCACGGTCGCCTGGGGGATCGCCCGCTGGCCGATCGCGTTCGCCGGCATCCTGCTCTTCTTCTCGATCGTCTACTACCTGGCCCCGGCGAGACGTCCGGTCGGCTGGCGGTGGATCACCCCCGGGTCGCTGCTCGGCTCGCTCCTGTGGCTCGGACTCTCCGGGCTGTTCTCGCTCTACACGAGCTTCTCGGGCTCGTACGACCGCACGTACGGCTCGCTCGCCGGCGCGATCGTCCTCCTGCTCTGGCTGAACTACTCGGCGCTGGCGCTCCTCCTCGGGGCCGAGCTCAACTCGGAGCTGGCGCGGAAGGCCAGAGGCCCTGAAGGAGAAGCGCGCCCCGGGGAGCCGCGTCCGACCTAGGCGCGGAGCTCCGCACCGAACCGGTCGGCCAGCGCCTCGACGATCCGCCGGCGGAGCCGGGCGGCGTCGGCGTCGGAGAGCGTCCGCTCGGCCGACTGGAAGGTGACCCTGAACGCGATCGACTTCCGCCCCGGGCCGACCTGCTCGCCGCGGTAGACGTCGAACGGCTGCATCGCCTGCAGCTCCGGCCCGGCCACCTCCCAGGCGGCGTCGATCAGCTCGCGGGCGCTCACCTCCTCGCCGACGGCGAATGCGAGATCCTCGCGCACCGGTGGATAGGTGATCACGTCCTCGAACTTGGCCTCGTCGTCGACTGCCCGAAGGAGCGCGACCAGATCGAGCTCGAACCCGCCCCAGACGCCCTCGATCAGGCCCGGGTAGAGCTCGCCGACGGTACCGGCGCCGACGGCGGCGGACTTCCCGGGATGGAACAGGTCGTCCGACGTCCGCTCGAACCGGGCCTCCGCCTTCAGCGCGGCGTAGAGCGCGTCGACGATGCCCTTGGCGCGGTTCCAGCCTCCTTCGACGATTCCGGCGACGTGCCGGTCCTCGCGTGGCAGCTCTCCGTCCGGCAGGTAGACGTGCGCGAGCTCGAACAGCGCGACCCCGCGCGCCCCCAGCTCGAGATTGCGCCGAGCCGCATCGACCAGGCTCGGGAGCAGTCGGGTCCGGAGGACGGCGAGCTCGACCGAGATCGGCTCGGGCAGTCGCCAGGCGCGCGGGTCGGGGTCGTGCGGCCGGAGCGAGGGCGTGTAGGTCTCGGCCAGCCCGAGGCCGGCGAGAACGTCTTCGACGCGGCGCTCGAGCCGCTGGAGCGGGGTGAGCGCCCCGAACATCGCCCGGCGGGCAGGGAGGGTGAACGGAACCTCGTCCATCCGCAAGCGCGCGACCTCCTCGACCACGTCGATCTCGCGCGTGACGTCGCGGGCGCGCCACGTCGGCGCGATCACGTCGTCGTCCCGGCGGTCGAAGCCGAGCCGCTGCAGGAACGCGTGCTGCTCTTCCGGCGGAGTCGGCAGGCCGATCGCCTCGTCCGCACGCCGGGTCCGATAGCGGATCACCGGCCGCTCGGGCAACTCGCCCGTGACGTCCGTGTTCCCGACCCAGCGCGCGCCTGCAGTCTCCGTGAGTAGCTGCGTGGCCAGTTTCGCGGCCTGAACCGCCAGGTACGGATCGACCCCCTTCTCCCAGCGGTTCGAGCCCTCGGTGCGGAGCCGCAGCCGCTCCGAGCTGCGGAAGATCCCGGTCGGCTCGAAGTTCGCGGCCTCCAGCAGCACCTCGGTGGTCGACTCGCCGATCTCGGTCTCCTCGCCGCCCATGATCCCGGCGAGCGCGACCGCGCGGTCGGCATCGGCGATCATCAGATCGCCCGGCTCGAGCTGCCGCTCGATGCCGTCGAGGGTGCGGAGCTTCTCACCCGCCCGTGCACGCCGCACGACGATCCTGCCGCCGTGCAGCGTGCCGAAGTCGAAGGCGTGCAACGGGTTGCCGAGCGCGTGCATGACGTAGTTCGTCACGTCGACCACGTTTGAGATCGGTCGCATTCCTGCGGCGAGAAGCCGCGCCTTGAGCCAGACCGGGGAGGGCCCGATGGACACGTCCCGGAAGAGACGGCCGACGTAGCGGGGGCTCCCTTCGGGATCCTCGACCTCGATCTCGACCGGCTCGTCTCCGTCGAGCTGCGGATCGACGCCGGGGGGTGGTGCGAGCTCGAGGTCGTAGAGCGCCGCCACCTCGCGCGCGATCCCGTACACGGCGAGC
>JBBRXG010000040.1:0-23259 GCA_038248655.1 Gaiellales bacterium | reverse complement strand
CAAGGAGGGGGCCCGCGGGGGAACAAGGGGTTCCCCCGCGAAGCGGAGCGTCACCAGGGTTTCCCCGCGCTACTGGACGTCGCAGCCCAGGTACATCAGGGCCGCGACCGCCTCGGCCATGAAGGTGGTCGCCTCCTTGGCGCCGCCGAACGTGTACGGGCCCGGGCGAACGAGCTGCATCGTGCCGCGCGGATACACCTCGGCGTCGACGACGTAGCTCGAGCCCTGATCGACCGCACGGAGGACTGCGATCAGCTGGCCGTCCTTCCGGGCGTGGCGGACGACCGGCTCCTGCCGCTGCGGGGGCGGGTCGGCCTCGACCGGCGCCGCGCTGCGACCGAACCGCATCACGAACCGGCGTTGACGGCAGCCTGCGCGACGGTATCGCGGTCGGCGAAGCCGTCGATCCTGACGACGAGGTTGCCGGAGGGCTGGAGGACGAGGATCGCCGGGTCCTGCACCACGCCGTAGCGGGCGTTCAGCGATTCGACGCCGTTTCGGCGGACGTCGATCGGGACGAATGCGCTGTCGGCGAGCTTCGCACCCGCCTTCGCCTCGAGGAGGGAGGCCCCGTCGATCTTCGCCTGCGGGTCGTAGAAGGCGACGACGACGACGCGGTCGGAGGCGAGCGCCCGCCTGACCGCGGCGGGCAGCCGATCAGCCGGCGAAGGTGCCGGAGCGCTCTGCACCGAGGCCTTCCGCGGGGTCGCAGCCGGTGCCGGCGCCTTCCGGCGCACGGGGGCAGCGGCCGACGGAGGCTGCGCCGGGGAGTCGCTCGAGCGGTGCATGCGTCCGAGCGCGAACAGCCCGACACCTGAAGCGGCGACGGCGAGGAGCAGCACGAGGTACAGCGGCCGGGCGCGCAGATCGAACGTCATGGTTCTCGTATCGGCAGATTCCGGGCCGTGCGTGAGGCTGCTCAGCTCGGAGGCAGCTCGCGGAAGAGCAGCACTGTGTACGCGAAGTCGATCGTCGGGAACCAGGGCGGCTGGAGGTACGAGAGCGACGTGTCCCAGTTGTAGACGCGCGTCTGGAACTGGCTCATGTACGTATGTGGCGAGAACGAGAGGGCGCGCGGTCTCCCGCGGCCTCTGGTGCTTTCCGACTGCCGGCGAGGCTACGAGCAGGCGGCCTCTTCGATCGGTGCCGACGGACCGTTCTTGCGGTACGTCTTGTTCTGCGACGTCGCTTGGACACAGTAGGTCGTGTCCGTGAGCGAGTTGTCGACGGCGTAGATCGACGCGTTCAGCGCCTGGTCGTAGGTCGACTTCAGGCCCGCGATCGTCATGCCGCTGTAGGTGCCGTTGTCCGAGAAGTACGACTCGACGGTGGGGATGATCGAGCGGACGTCCGCCGCGGCGGCACTCTTGTTCGCCCGGTCCTTGAAGCTCAGGTAGGACGGGATCGCGATTGCGGTGAGGATGCCGAGGATGATCATGACGACGAGGAGCTCGATCAGGGTGAAGCCCTTCTCCTCGCTCCTCAGCCGCTTGCGCAAGCTGTTCAGCATTGACTTCTCTCCTCCGGAGGGTTGACGGCGGCACGGCCGGTATCGGCGGTTTCCGGAAGGTTCCGAAACCCTAAAACGGGGGAATCGGTCGATTTGCGCAATATCTGTCAAGGAACGGCCCGCCGGTGCCGGTAGCCCGTCCGACGCGATGGACGCTGTTCAGTCAATCGACGAGCTGCTCGACCGGATGGAGCCGCTCCGCGCCTCGGATCTGCACGTGGCTGCGGGATCGCCGCCGGTCGTGCGCGTGCGGGGCGAGATCCGTCCGCTCGAGGGCCTGGCGCCGCTCGCGCCCAGCGACACGCAGGAGCTCCTGTACCGGATCCTCTCGACCGAGCAGCAGAAGCGCCTCGAGGTCGAGCGGCAGATCGACATCTCGTACGCGATCCCGGGCCTCGCCCGCTTCCGCGTCAACGTCTTCTTCCAGCGGGACGCGCTCGGCGCCGCCTTCCGCCTGATCCCGCACTCAATCTTCACGCTCGAGGAGCTCGGGCTTCCGCTCAGCCTGCACGAGCTCGCCGAGCGCCCGCGCGGCCTGGTCCTCGTCACGGGGCCCACCGGCTCGGGCAAGTCGACGACGCTTGCCTCGCTGATCGACGAGATCAACCGCACCGCGCCGGCCACATCCTGACGATCGAGGGCCGGAATCCTCGACGAGGTGCTCGATCGCCTCGCATCGCAAATCGAGAAGGAGGCGAACATCAAGCGACGTGTAAAGGGGGCGATGATCTACCCGTCGCTCGTGATCTCGTTCGCGTTCCTCGTCCTGACGGCGATGCTCCTGTTCATCGTCCCGGTCTTCCAGCACCTGTACGAGCAGCTCGGAGGCCACCTCCCGATGTTGACGCAGTGGATCATCAACGCGTCGGAGCTCCTGCGCACGCGCTGGTACGTCGTCTTCCCCGCGCTCGCGCTGGCGATCTTCGGCTTCTTCCGCTGGAAGCGCTCGAGCGCTGGCCGACGGCAATGGGATCGCTTCAAGCTCAGGATCCCGATGCGGATCGGCGACATCGTCCTGAAGGTGGCGATGGCCCGGTTCTCGCGCACGCTCTCGACCCTGGTCACGGCGGGAGTCGACATCATCAAGGCGCTCGAGATCACCGGCACGACGGCCGGGAACTGGGTGGTCGAGGACGCGCTTCGGGTCGTGCGGGAGAAGGTGCACGCCGGGATGTCGATCGCGCAGCCGCTCGTCGAGCACCCGGTGTTCCCGCCGATGGTCAGCCAGATGGTGAAGATCGGCGAGGAGAACGGGCGAGCTCGACGCGATGCTGGAAAGATCGCCGACTTCTACGAGGAGGAGGCCGACGCCTCGATCTCGGCGCTGACCTCGATCATCGAGCCGATCATGATCATCCTCGTCGGCTTCATGGTCGGGACGATCATCCTGGCCATGTACCTGCCGATGTTCAAGCTGCTCACGCTGATCAAGTAGCGGCGCAACCGCACTTTCGTCAGCCGAGTACGAGCGAAAGGTCGTCTGCTCCCGCGAGGTTGTAGTTCGCGTGATCCGTGAACGTGACGACGACGGTGATGCTCCTCGTTCCCGCCGGCACGGTGCCGCTCCTCGTCCGGAACTCCATGTCCTGGCCCCCGATCGTGGTATCGGGTCCGATCCGGAGCGCGGCCAGGACCTTCCCGGCCGAATCGGTGAACTGCGCCCGCACCTGGGCCGTGTCCATGCCGTAGTTGCCGAGCCAGCCGCTGAGCGTCGCCTTGTGGCGTCCGGCAGCCGCCGGGACCTTGATCACCTGGGTGCCGATGCTCGCGTGCGCCGTGGTGGCCGCGGTCGTCGTCCCGCCGAAGAAGTAGTTCCTCCCTCTGGACTTCGGCCCCTTGGATCGAACGGAGAACCACCCGACTCCGAACCCGGTGTAGGCGGCGGCACCGAACTGACCGGCGGTGCTCGTCCAACCGGGCACGTTTCCGACCTCGCCGACGTTGTTCTGGCCGCGACCGGCCTCGGCCCCGGGGTTCTTGATCAGGTTCTTGGCGCAGAAGGGGCACGCAGCAGACGACGCAGAACCGACACCGGCGACGGCGAGCGCTGTCACCGAGGCAGCGATGGCGACTGCCGCCGCGACCAGCGTCCTGCGGCGTGACCGGGCCGGCGCGTTCGAGAGTGGGGTGCTGTGGCGGTTCATGTGCGGCTCCGATCGTCGAGGGCTTGGTTCGGGTAGTCGACGGGATTGAAGCGCGCGGGTGCATAGAACTCGCATAATCGTGGGGCCGGTACACGTGGGAAGGGCGGATATCGTGGAGTTTCGGGTGCTCGGCCCATTCGATGTTCTGGTCGACGGCGTGCCGATCGAGCTCACCGCTCCTGGGCCGAGGGTCCTCCTCGCGACCCTCCTCTTGCGGGCGGGACGCGTCGTCCCGGTCGACGGCCTCGCGGAGGCGGTGTGGGGCGACCGGGCGCCCGCGTCGGCGTCGAGCATCCTCCGGGTCTACGTGACGCAGGTACGGCGGGCGCTCGGACGCGACCGGCTGGTGACCAGGCCGCCCGGATACCTCCTCGTCGTCGAGGGCGGGGAGCTCGACGCGAATCGGTTCGAGCGGCTGTTCGGCGAGGGCCGGCGCGCGCTCGCCGACGGAAACCCGCGGCTCGCTCGAAGCCTCCACGCACGCGCGCTCGAGCTCTGGCGAGGCGACGCGTTGTCGGATCTCGCGGTCGCCGGTGTCGTTCGTCACGAGGCGGCCAGGCTCGACGACCTGCGACTCGCGTGCCTCGAGTGCCGAATCGAAGCCGACCTCCAGCTCGGTCGGCACGGCAGCGTCCTCGCCGAGGTCGCTCAGCTCGTCACGCTCCATCCCCTCCGGGAGCGTCTCCGCGCTCAGCTCATGCTCGCCCTGTACCGCGCGGGCAGACAGGCGGATGCCCTCGCGGCCTACCGCGAGGGCAGGGTCGCACTGGTGGACGAGCTCGGACTCGAGCCGGGACCCGACCTGCGCGAGCTGGAACGCAGGATTCTCGAGCACGACCCATCTCTCACCGAGGAGGCCGACGCCGGGCGGCGATCCCGTCGCCTGCCCGTGCCGCCGACACGAACGATCGGCCGCGATCGTGAGCTCGACACGATCGCTCGAAGGCTCCTCGACCCTGCTACCCGGCTGCTCACGCTGATCGGGCCCGGAGGGATCGGGAAGACCCGGCTGGCGATCGAAGTAGGGCTGAGACTGGACGGCCAGCTCGCGGACGGTGCCGTGCTCGTCGACCTCGCACCCGTCGCCGATTCCGCGCAGTTGCTTCCGGCGATCGGGAGGGCGCTCGACGTGCGCGAAGGCGCGAGCACCTGGGAGGAGCTGCTCACGCACCATCTCCAGGGTCTCGAGCTTCTGCTGGTGCTCGACAACCTCGAGCACCTCGTCGCTGCGACCGCTCCCCTCGGGCGGCTCCTCGCTGCGGCTCCTCGCCTGACCATCCTCGCAACCAGCCGTCGGCTGTTGCGCCTCGCGGCGGAGCAGGCATTGGAGGTGGAGCCTCTCGACCGTCCGGCCGCCCGCGAGTTGCTCGAGGAGCGGGTCGCGGCAGCCGGCGCGCCGATCGAGCCGCAGCAGGCACCGCTCGACGCGATCAGCAGCCGGCTGGAAGGCCTGCCGCTCGCGATCGAGCTCGCAGCACCGTGGTTTCGGACCGTGCCGTCCGGTGAGCTTGTCGCGCTGTTCAACTCTCGCCTGCGCGTTCTGGCCGGCGGAGCCCGCGATCAACCGCCCCGGCAGCGGACGATGCGGTCCGCACTGGACTGGAGTTGCGAGCTGCTCGAGCCCGGCGCCCGGCACCTGCTCGGCAGGCTCTCGGCCTTCAACGGCGGGTTCACGGGCGAGTCGGCGCTTGCCGTCGGCGGGCCGGGAGCGACCCTCGAGCGACTCGCAGCGCTCGTCGACGCCAGCATGATCCGCCGGGGGAACGGCAGGTATCAGATGCTCGACGTCGTGCGTGAGTACGCGGGCGAGTTGCCGTCCGCGGACGATGCGGGGCGCCGGCTCCATGCCCGCCACTTCCTCGGTCTCGCCGAAGCGGCCGAGCCGCATCTGACCGGTGCCGAGCAGGGCATGTGGCTGAGCAGGCTCGAAACCGAGCACGACAACCTCCGCGCTGCGCTCGATTGGGCGGCCCGGTCCGGTGATCCGGCCCTGGAAGTCAGGCTCGCCGCCGCGCTCGGTCGTTTCTGGTACGTCCGCGGCTATATCGGCGAGGGCCTCGAGCGACTTCTCCAGGCAAGTACCCGTGCATCCGCGGGAGACCGGCTGGCGTGCGCCAAGGCGCTCCGGGCCGCCTCCGCCCTGAGCCTGCTTCAGGGCGAGTACCCCTTGGCCCAGGAGCTCGCGGAGCGCGCCCTGGATCTCTACCAGCGCGCAGGCGATCCGTTGGGCGTCGTTCGCTGCCTCAGCAACCTCGGCGCAGTTCTCCACGCGCAGAACCGGCTCGACGAGGCGGCCAGGACGCTCGACGAATGCATCAACGCCTGCGCGGGCCTCGACGACGACCGTGTGACGGCGATCGCGCGCAACAACCGCGGTGACGTCGCGCTCTCGCAGGGTGACTTCGAGACGGCAGCGGTCCAGTTCTCGCACAGCCTCGCGCTGCTCCGCGCGCAGGGCGACGTCGCCAACGTGGCGCGCGCCCTCTACAACCTCGGAGCGGTCGCGATCGAGCAGGGACGGCTGGACGACGCCGGGACCCTGCTCATCGAGGCTCTGGGGCTCTCACAGCAGATCGCCGACGACGAGGACACGGCGTGGTGTCTGATCGGACTTGCTGCGACCGCCGAGGCCGACGGTAGAGATCGGGACGGCGGCCGCCTGCTCGGGTTCGCGAGCATGCTGCTCGAGCGGATCGGGGCGACGATGAAGCCCTTCGAGCAACGATTGTTCGACCGCACGCGGGACCGCCTGCTCGAGACGCTGGGCGCCGCGCGGCTGGAGAAGGCGCGTGGCGAGGGCGCGCAGCTTCGATCTGACGAGGTCGTCGCACTCGCACGGACCCTCGCGCGCGATTGATCCGACTCCCTCGACGACGCACCGGCGCGATGTGTGTGACGATGGCGCGGTGAAGCTCGGCGCCCTCGTCTGGCCCCAGTACACCGACTGGCAGTCGCTCCGAGAGACGGGCGAGCTGGTCGACCGGCTCGGCTACGACTCGCTCTGGACCTGGGACCACCTGTACCCGATCGTCGGCGAGGCGGACGGACCGATGTTCGAGGGGTACCTGACGCTGGCCGGCTGGGCCGAGCACACCGACCAGGTGCGCCTCGGCCTGATGGTCGGCGCGAACACCTTCCGGAACCCCGCGCTCGTGGTGAAGATGGTGACCACGCTCGACCACATGAGCGGCGGGCGCATGTACCCCGGGATCGGCGGCGCCTGGTTCGAGACCGAGCACACCGCGTTCGGGATCGAGTTCGGCTCGGGCTTCGGCGAGCGCCTCGACTGGTTCGACGAGGCGGTCGAGCTGATGCACGGCATGCTCCCCGGAGGGCCGGTCTCGGCGCGGGGGAAGTTCTACTTCGCGAAGGACGTGCGGAACAACCCGCCGCCCGTCCAGAAGCGCGTCCCGATCATGATCGGCGGCAGCGGCGAGCGGAAGACGCTGCACACGGTCGCCAAGTACGCCGACGGCTGGAACACGAGCGGAGACCTCGAGCGCGTCCAGCACAAGGACGAGGTCCTCCGCCGCTGGTGCGACGAGGTCGGTCGCGACGAGTCCGAGATCGAGCGGACGTTCCAGGGCGGCGTGCCGATCATCCGCGACACCGAGGAGGAGGCGCGGAAGGTCGCCGCCGCCATGACGGACCGAAACACGGGCTGGCGCGGGCCTCAAGATGGGCCGTTCGGCCCCGCCGAGCTCGTCGCCGAGCGCTGGGCGCCGTACCTCGACCTCGGATTCGAGCACGTCTACGTCGACTGTCCGGCGCCGTTCGACAACGAGACGCTCGAACGGCTGGCCCGCGAGGTCAAGCCGATGCTGGAGCGGCGGTGAGCCGCGTCTTGAGCTCCTCCGGCAGCGCCACGCTCTCCCTGCGGTCGTAGTCGTAACCGACGAGGACGCTCCTGGCCTGAGCCGCGACGCGGTCGCCGGCGCGGATCTCATGCTCGAGCTCGAAGCTCTTCGTGCCGACGCGCGAGCATCGTGTCCCGATCTCGATCGCGTCGCCGGCCCGAAGCTCGGCTCGGAAGTCGATCTCGACCCGCGCGAGGATGAAGTCGGCGAGCCCGCCGAGCACGTCGATCCGGGCTTCCTCGAGGTAGGTCGAGTACACGGCGTTGTTCACGTGCCCCAGCGCGTCGCAGTCGCGAAACCGCACGCGCTCGCGGCGAACGAACGAATAGCCCTCCATGGCCGGCGATGCTACTTGCCCGCCTCCGTAGACTCGCCGGAATGAACGGGGCTCAATGCCTTCGCCGCCGCGACCGACCCGGCGGGCGCGGCTCGTCACCGCTTGCCGGGAGCGCCATGGTCAGGGAAGGGGGCCCGCGGGGGAAACCGGCCGTTTCCCCCGCGGGAGGGAGCCGCGCGGCGAAGCCGCCGCGACCGGCGTGATCGCCATCCTGGGCGGCCTCGGCGCCGCGATCGCCTGGGCGATCACCACGCTGACGGCGGCTCGCGCCAGCCCGCTGATCGGCCCGCCGGCGACGCTCGCCTGGGTGATGCTCACCGGTCTCGTCGTCGTCGGCCCGGTCGCGCTCCGGGAGGGGACCCCCGATGCGCTCGACGGCGGCGCCCTCACCTGGCTGGTGCTCGCAGGGGTGGGCAACGTCGCCGGGCTGCTGCTCGTCTACAGCGCCCTCAGGCTCGGGAAGGTCGGCGTCGTCGCCCCGATCTCGTCGTCCGAAGGGGCGGTCGCAGCGGTGATCGCGGTCGTCGCGGGCGAGCACCTCGGCATCGGCACCGGGATCGCGCTCGCGGTGATCGCGCTCGGCATCGTGCTCGTCGCCCGGACGCCGGCGTCGGTTCCCGATGACGAGCGCGACGATCCCCGGGCGGCCCTGTTCGCGCTCGCCGCGGCCGGGGCGTTCGGCCTGAGCCTCTACTCGACGGGGCGCGCGAGCGTCGACCTGCCCGTCGCCTGGGCGGTGTTGCCGCCGCGCGTGCTCGGCGTCGCCCTCCTGACCGTGCCTCTGCTCCTCTCCGGCCGTCTGCGTCTGACGCGCGCGGCCGCTCCGTACGTCGTGGCCGGAGGTATCGCCGAGGTGGCCGGGTTCGTCTCCTTTGCCTTCGGCGCGCGGCACGGGATCGCGATCAGCGCCGTCCTCGCCTCGCAGTTCGCGGCGATCGCCGCCGTGGCTGCGGCGTTCCTCTTCCAGGAGCGGCTCGGTCGCACGGCGGTGGCCGGCGTGATCGTGATCGCCGCGGGCGTCGCCGCGGTCAGCGCCCTGCGGGCCTAGAACGTCTCGAGCGAGGCCCGCCGCCGGCCCTCGAACTCGAACCAGCGGACGAGCCCGAACGCGATCGCCGCATAGGCGACACCGACCCCGAGCTCGGTCCAGACGAGGCCCGAGGCCGAGCCGAGGCTCGCCCCGGCAGCGACCTCGCGGCCGGCCGCGATCCCGTGGGTCAGCGGCATCAGCCGGCCGATCTGCGCCAGCCACCCGGGCAGCGAGTCGAGTGGGATGTTCACCCCGCAGAGGAGCCACATCAGGTAGTAGGCGATGTTGGCGGACATGAAGACATCGCGTGCCCGCATCCCGACCGAGCCGATCGTCAGCCCGAAGGCGGTACAGGAGAGGACGCTGACGACGACGACGACCGCCAGCGCCGGGACGCTCGCGAGCGCGGGATGGAAGTCGAGCAGCAGCCGGCCCATCAGAAACCCCCACGCCGAGACGACCAGTCCACTCGCGACGACCGGCAACGATCGCCCCATGAAGACCGCGAACCGGTTCGCGGGCGTCGCGAGCAGCGCGGAGAGCGTCTGGAAGCTCCGCTCGTTCGCGATCGTCATCGTCCCGGCGAACACGGCCGACATCGCCGAGGCTTGGATCGCGTTCCCGACGACGAAGAAGGCGTCGTCCTGGAGGCGGCTGTAGCGGCCCAGGTAGGCGAAGAAGAG
The DNA here is from genome assembly GCA_038248655.1 of Gaiellales bacterium. Taxonomy (GTDB): domain Bacteria; phylum Actinomycetota; class Thermoleophilia; order Gaiellales; family Gaiellaceae; genus DATBLE01. The sequence goes on along the minus strand of JBBRXG010000040.1, from coordinate 13,698 downwards.
GATCTGGAAGATCGGCCCGATCAGCATCGTCGGGATGTACATCGACGGCCTGATCCAGTTGAACAGGGCCCGGTAGGCGATCACCCCGCCGACGAAGAAGACGCGAATGAACGCGGTCATGTCAGGTCAGCGACAGCGTCGCGTGCTTGCGGGCGGCGACCTCGAAGTAGCGGAGGAAGATCGCGCCGATCGCAAGGTAGGCGGCGCCGAGCGCGAGCGTCATCCCGATGTCGGGCCACGGCGTCCCGCCGAGGGCCGCCTCCCGGATCCCGCGCACGCCCCAGGTCGGCGCCAGCACCCAGGCGATCGGGTGCGACCATCCGGGCAGGAGCGAGAGCGGCACGAGCATCCCGGTGACGAGCAGCACCGGCCACTCGAGCATGTTCGAGAGCGCGTTCGCGTGGCGGTAGAGGACGAACGTGGACGCGAACACGAGTCCGAGCAGCCCGAGCCCGAGGATCGTCGACGGCACGGCGACGAGGAACGCCGGCCAATCGTGGACGTGGAACGGGATCCCGAATGCGACGCGGCCCCAGAACAGGGTGGAGACGAGCGAGTAGACGCCGATCGCCGACGTCGAGACGGTCAGCGGAAGGATGACGAGGATGAACGGCACGGGCGTCGAGACGAGCACCTCGAGCGTCCCCTGCCAGCGCTGCCACTGGATCGCGCCGCCCGACCCGAACAGCGTCGACGACCAGATCCCGTAGACCGCCGCCCCGAGCGACGCGTAGAAGAGCGTCCCCGGACGGCCGCCGGCCCTGAACATGTAGAAGGCCACGGTCGCGACCAGCACCGGCATGAACACGGACGTGAGCAGGAAGAACGTCGAGAGCGTCAGCGTCTTGACGTGGAAGCGCAACCCGACGGCGAGCAGGCGGGCGACCCTGATCATCAGGCTTCGTCGACGAGCGCGACGTACGCGTCCTCGAGCGTCGGCTCGCGGGCGGCCACGCGGCCGATGGTCGCGCCGTCGAGCAGGCCGAGCAGCGACTGCGTCAGCTCGAGGCCTTTCGCGGACTGGACGAGGAGCACCTGCGCCTGCTCTCGCTCCTCGACGGACACCGACGTGACGCCCGCTGCTGCGCGCACCCGCTCGACCGCGCCGGCGTCGATCCCGAAGGCCTCGATCTCGATCATTGTCCGGTCGGCGACGATCGCCTTCAGGTCGCGCGGGGTGCCCTCGGCGACGATCTGACCCTTGTTGATCACGGCGATCCGGTCGCAGAGGTCGTCAGCCTCGAACATGTAGTGGGTCGTCAGGAGGACGGTCTTACCCGCCTGGGTGAGCCCGGCGATCGTCGCGCGCAGGTTGCGCGCGCCGACCGGGTCGACGCCGATCGTCGGCTCGTCGAGGAAGACGACAGGCGGGTCGTGCAGCAGGCCGCGGGCGATGTGCAGCCGCTGGCGCATGCCGCGCGAGTACCCCTCGACGCGCTCCTTCTCGCGACCCGTCAGCCCGACCAGCTCGAGCACCTCGGCGATCCGCCCACGCTGCTCACGAGGCGGGACCGCGTAGAGCTCGGCGAAGTAGCGGAGATTGTCCAGGCCCGAGAGCCGCTCGTACAGGCCGCGCTCCCCGCCGAAGACGTAGCCGATGCGCTTGCGCACCTCGCGTGCGTCCTTGACGACGTCGAAGCCGAGCACCCGGGCCGATCCTCCGGTGGGGATCAGCAGGGTGATCAGCATCTTGATCGTCGTCGTCTTGCCTGCGCCGTTCGGACCGAGGAGGCCGAAGAGCTCTCCCTCGTCGATCTCGAAGCTGACCCCGCGGACGGCTTCGACGTCGATCGCTCGCCGGCGGAAGATGCCCGTCGTCGTCCGGTACGTTCGCTTGAGGTGATGCGCCTCCACGACGGCCATGGCTCGAAACCTACCTGCCGTCCCCAAGCGGTCCCCGAAGGGGGTCAGACCCCGTGCCAGATGTGTGACGACGTGTCCCCAGCCCCGTGCAACCGTGCGCTCTTCCCTACTGTGCGCGACTCGGCACGCTTTCGTACGGGGTCAGACCCCCGACCGAAAACGTCACGAATTGTCCACAGCAGGAGCCTCCGGCTCGGCGTCCGGGTGCGTCGACCCGCCGAGCGTGTTGGGCGAGGCCGTTCCCGTCGCAAAGCCGGACTGGGGCTCGCCTTCACAGCACCCGAGCTTCAGCTTGCAGCGGCCGCACTGCCAGGTTCCGTGCACCCAGCCCATCGTCGCTCCGCACCGCCAGCAGGCCTCGACAGGCACGACGCGACTCTAGAGATCGGCCCGGATGGGGCTGCTACACTCCGGCGGCGCGGCGGCGTAGCTCAGTTGGTTAGAGCAGCGGAATCATAATCCGCGTGTCGGAGGTTCGAGTCCTCCCGCCGCTACCTCCTCGACGGACCAGCGAAAGAGAAACGACCCACGTGGCCAAGACCGGCGTCAGAGAGAAGATCACCCTCGCCTGTACGGAGTGCAAGCGGCGGAACTACGAGTCGATGAAGTCGAAGCGGAACACGCCCGACCGCGTCGAGCTGAAGAAGTACTGCCGCTGGTGCGGTCGCCACACCGCGCATCGGGAGACGAGATGACGGCCGTGGGCTCGACGGAGCCGGCGGTGCTCCGGAGCGGAAGCTAGTGGCGCGCCAGACGAGAGCGGAGCGCCGCGCGCGGCGGCTCGCTCAGGGCGACCTCGAGCCGGCCGTCGTCGGCGCGGGACGTGCGCGCGAGAAGCCGCCCGTGCGGCTCGCCCCGGAGCCCACGCCGAGGCCTGAGAGCCGCCGCCGCTTCGGTGGTGGCGCGGCCGGGTTCGTCCGCGAGTCGATCGGTGAGCTGAGAAAAGTCGAGTGGCCCCGTCAGAACCAGGTCGTCCAGGGCACCGTGGTCGTGATCATCGCCTGTGTGATCATCGGCAGCTACCTCTACCTCGCCGACCAGGTGTTCAGCAAGTTCGTCAGCAAGGTCCTCCTCGGCCAGTAAGGACGTCGCGCAATGTTCCAGTGGTACGTGATCAACACCTACTCCGGGCACGAGAACAAGGTCAAGGCCAATCTCGAGCACCGCATCGACTCGATGAACCAGCGGGTGCGCTTCCGCCGCGTCGTCGTGCCGACCGAGCAGGTGATCGAGACGAAGGACGGCCAGAAGGTGCAGGCCGAGAAGCGCGTCCTGCCGGGCTACGTGCTCGTGAACATGGATCTGAACGACGACGCGTGGACGGTGGTGAAGAACACGCCCGGCGTGACCGGCTTCGTCGGCGCAGGCTCGAAGCCGGTACCGCTCTCGAAGGGGGAGGTCGACCGGATCCTGCACACCGGCGCCGGCAGCGGCGAGCGCCCGCGCACGCAGGTCGAGTTCTCGCTCGGGGAGTCGGTGAAGGTAACCTCCGGCCCGCTGTCCGACTTCGACGGCGAGATCGTCGAGGTCAATCCGGAGGGGCAGAAGCTGAAGGTGCTCGTCGACATCTTCGAGCGGCAGGTGCCGGTCGAGCTCGGGTTCGACCAGGTGAAGAAGATCGACTAGCAGAACGCCTGCGGCGTTCCGCTAGAAGAAACGCCTGCGGCGTTCCGCTAGAAGAAAGGCATAGATGGCAAAGAAGGTCCTCACGATGATCAAGCTCCAGATCCCGGGCGGTCAGGCCAACCCCGCGCCTCCGGTCGGGCCCGCGCTCGGCCAGCACGGGGTGAACATCATGGAGTTCTGCAAGGCGTTCAACGCACAGACGGCGCAGGAGAACGGCCGCATCATCCCCGTCGAGATCACGGTCTTCGAGGACCGCTCGTTCACCTTCATCACGAAGACCCCGCCGGCTGCAGTCCTGATCAAGGAGGCGCTCTCGCTCGAGAAGGGCTCGTCCGAGCCCAACCGCGACAAGGTCGGCCGTCTCCGCCGCGAGCAGGTCCGCCAGATCGCCGAGGCGAAGATGCCGGACCTGAACGCGCGCGACGTCGAGGCGGCGATGGAAGTGATCGCCGGGACGGCGCGCTCGATGGGAGTCGAGGTGGAGCGATGAGCCGTAGGCTCGACGGAGGCGACCGGGGAGCGCAGGTGCCGGCTCGGCCGGCGCCGGAGCGGCGATAGTGGCGACCCACGGCAAGAAGTACCGCAACGCGCGCGCGCAGATCGACCGGGAACAGGCGTACTCGCCGCTCGGGGCGATCCGGATGCTCAAGGACTGGGATGGGCCGACGTTCGACGAGACCGTCGAGGCGCACGTTCGCCTCGGCCTCAACGTCCGCCACGCAGACCAGCAACTGCGTGGGACTCTGATGCTGCCGCACGGGACGGGCAGAGAGCTTCGCGTCGCCGTCTTCGCGGAAGGCGAGAAGGCGAAGGAGGCCGAAGGGGCCGGCGCGGACGTGGTCGGCGCCGCCGACCTCGCGGCGAAGATCGAGGGCGGCTTCGACGACTTCGACGTCGCGATCGCGACCCCGGACCTGATGGGCACGGTCGGCAAGCTCGGCCGCATCCTCGGCCCGCGCGGGAAGATGCCGAATCCGAAGACCGGCACCGTCACCTTCGACGTCGCCAAGGCCGTTCAGGAGTCGAAGGCCGGCAAGCTCGAGTACCGGACCGATCGAGGTGCGAACGTCCATCTGCCGATCGGGAGGAAGAGCTTCGGCGAGCGGGCGCTGCTCGAGAACTACGCGACGCTGATCGAGGAGATCGTGCGCGCGAAACCGTCCGCGGCCAAGGGCCGCTACATCAGGACGATCACGCTGACGACCACGATGGGCCCGGGGGTGCACGTCGACACCGCGCGCACACGCGGGATCGTCGAGGAGCTGGGGGAGTCCGCTGGCGCGGACTCCCCGAGCGAGGTGGCTACAGTAGGCACGTAACCGAAGGATTCGGACGCCCGAGACAGCTGGCAGTCGGTGAGACAGAAGCCCAGCCGAGGCAGTCCTGTGGAGGCTCACGCTTTCCCTGGGGCTCGCCTGCGGCGAGCCCGAGTCGTTGAAGGGAAGGCAGAGAGATGCTGAAGGGTGACAAGGAACGGCTGGTCGCGGAGCTGACCGACAAGCTGAAGGGCACGTCCACGCTCTTCGTCGCCGACTACCGCGGCCTCTCGGTCGGGGAGATCGACGATCTGCGCACGAGGCTGATCGAGCACGGCGCCCGCTTCAGCGTGGTCAAGAACACGTTGACCCGGCGGGCGGCGGAGGCGGCCGGCGCCGATGCGCTCCTCGCCATGCTCGAGGGGCCGACGGCGATCGCGTTCATCGAGGCCGACGGCGACATGGTCGGCGTCGCGAAGGAGCTCTTCGACACGGCCCGGGCGACGAAGGTTCTCGCTCTACGAGGAGGCCTGCTCGACGGCGCGCCGATCGGCGAGGAGGAGATCAAGAGCCTGGCGGCGCTGCCGCCCCTCGACGTTCTCCGCGGTCAGGTTCTCGGAGCGATCACCGCACCGCTGACGACGGTCGTCGGCCTGATCTCGGCGCCGGTGCGCGACCTCGTCGCATTGATCGATGCCCGCATCGAGCAACTGGAGGCGCGGGGCGGAACCCAGGGACAGTCCCCCGAGGGGACTGTCCCTGCAGCGAGCGCGGAGGAGTTGGAAGCAACCGAAGAACCCGTCGCCGCCGAGCCGGCGACCGACGAGGCTGCGACCGAGCAGCCGAATGAAGAGGAAGGAGCGTAGATGGCAACTAGTAGTGTCGACACGATCTTCGAGGGCCTCGGGAAGATGACGGTGCTCGAGCTCGTCGATCTGAAGAAGAAGATCGAGGAGGAGTGGGGGATCACGGCCGCCGCTCCGGTTGCGGTTGCCGCCCCGGCCGGGGCGGCTGCGGAGGAGCAGTCGGCGTTCGACGTCGTCCTCACCGGGGCCGGCGACAAGAAGATCCAGGTGATCAAGGTCGTCCGCGCGATCACCGGTCTCGGTCTCAAGGAGGCCAAGGATCTCGTCGACGGCGCGCCCAATGCGGTCAAGGAGGGCGCCAACCGCGAGGAGGCCGACTCGATCAAGGCCCAGCTGGAGGAGGCCGGCGCCTCGGTCGAGGTCAAGTAGCGCTCGCCGCGGCTTCGCCGCGGGCTCGCTCTCGTGGGGGGAACGGCCGGTTCCCCCCACGAACCCCCTTCCCTGAACCGCTCACCCAATGGCGGCACCTGGCCGCGCCCGCCATGTCGGGCGCGGCGGCGATCCGGTCAGGGACAGTCCCCCGGGGACTGTCCGTGCTTCCCCATCGCCTGCCGCAGCACGTCGAGCGCGTCCTCGACGACGTCTTCGTCGAAGGGCGCGGCGGCGGTCTCCCGAACGATCTCGTCGACGCGTTCCGGCCCGAGCCGTTCGCGGAGCGCCTCCGTCGTCCGCTGGTAGTCCTCGCCCTCGAGACCCTGGAGTCGGACGCCGATCTCGTCCAGCAGCCGGCGCGCCGCAGCGAGCAGCCGAGCTGCGCGCTCCGGCTCGGCGTCGGCGAGCACCAGCTCGGCGGCGCCCTCGACGCAGTTCGCGATCACCTCGCGGTAGCCGAGCCGCCGAGCCGTCTCGAGGCCCTCCGCGAAGTGAACGCCGGCGCGCGCGCGGTCGCCCGCCCGCAGCCGGGCGCGGGCGAGGCCGTGAAGCGAGACCGCGACGCCGTCCGCGTCCCCGACCTCGCGCTGGGCCGAGAGCGCCTCCTCTCCGTAGCGGATCGCGTCCTCGAGCTCGCCGCGCATGGCTGCGATCTCGCCGAGGTTGGCCGAGCAGATCGCCGATCGCAGGCGGTCGCCGAGGTCGTCGAAGCGCATTCGCGCCTCCTGGTACCAGTGCGTCGACAGGTCGAGGTCTCCCTCCGAGAAGGCGACGCCCCCGAGCTCCCCCGCACATCGGGCGACTCCGCTCGCGTCGCCGAGGTCCCGCATGAGCCGGAGAGCGTCCTCCCACCATTCCTTCGCCCGGACGACGTCGCCCTGGCGGTAGGGGAACTGCGCGCCGTGCATGAGCGCGGAGGCGTGGAGCGCCGGCTCGGCGCCGGCGGTATCGGCGATCGCGCGCTCGAAGACCCGGCGGCCCTCGCCGAGGAAGCCGCGGACGATCCAGAACTGCCGGAGGGCGCGGGCGAGCCGAACCCCGAGCTCGACCTCGCCGGCGTCCGCGGCCCAGTCGAGCGCAGCGCGAAAGTTGTCGTGCTCGGCCTCGAAGAGCGTGTACGCGTCCTCGCCCGAGGCCCCCGAGACGAGCGTCTCGTATCTCTCCTCGGCCAGACCGGCGTAGTAGCGGCAGTGCCGCTCCCGCGCCGCGTGCTCGACTCCGCTCTCGGCCAGCCGCTCGAGCGCGTATTCCCTGATCGTCTCCAGCATCGCGAAGCGAGGCGCGCCGGCACCGGCATTTCGGCGCAGGACGAGGTTCGCCTCGACGAGCGTGGAGAGCGGCTCCAGAAGCGGGTTGCCGTTCTCGCCGCAAACGGCGTCGGCGGCTTCCAGCGTGCACCCTCCGGAGAACACGGCCAGGCGGCCGAACAGGGCTCGCTCAAATTCGGTGAGCGACTCGTGACTCCAGTCGAGCGTCGTCCGCAGCGCCTGGTGGCGGGGAGGAAGGTCTCGCGGCCCGCCGACGAGCACGTCGAGGGCGCGGCCGAGCCGGTCGGCCACAGCCTGCGCGGGCAACAGCCTCGTCCGTCCGGCCGCCAGCTCGATCGCGAGCGGTAGGCCGTCGAGTCGCCGGCAGATGTGCGCGACCGCCGCCGCATTCTCGTCGGTGAGCCGGAACGACGGGTCGATCGCGCGGGCGCGGGCGGCAAAGAGTCGCACCGCGTCGTTGCCGACGAGCTTCTCGAACGGCAGCTGGGCTCCGGGTGCGGACAGCGGCGGCACCGGATACTCGTGCTCGGCCGAGAGCCGAAGGGGCGCCCGGCTCGTCGCCAGGACGAGCAGCCGGGGCGCAGCCGCCAGCAGCTCGGCGACGACCGGGCTCGCCGGGAGCAGTCGCTCGAAGTTGTCGAGCACGAGCAGCAGACGCCTCGGGCCGATGTGCTCCGCGACGGCCTCGACGACCGGACGCTCGTCTTCCTGAGCGCCGACGACCTCGGCGATCGCGGGAGCGACGAGCTCGGTGTCGGTGAGAGGCGCGAGGTCGGCGAAGAGCGCGCCGTCCCGGAGCTCGGCTCCGAGCTCCTCGGCAACGGCGAGCGCCAGCCGCGTCTTGCCGGTGCCTCCCGGGCCGGTGAGGGTGACGAGGCGGGCGCCCTCGTCACGGAACAGGGCCAGGACCGCAGCGACCTCCAGCCGACGCCCGACGAGCGGTGTCGGCGGCGCGGGCAGCCGGGAGCCGATCCGGATCGGCTGTGCGGGCGCCGCGAGGCTCGGATCGTGCTTGAGGATCGCCCGTTCGAGCTCCTGCAGCGCCGGGCCCGGCTCGAGACCGAGCTCGTCGCCGAGCAGGCGCCGCGTCGCGCGGTACGCGTCGAGCGCCTCCTGCTGGCGGCCGGAGCGGTAGAGGGCGAGGATCTGCTGCTCACGGAGCCGCTCGCGGTAGGGATGCTCCGCGATCATGCGCTCGAGGTCTCCGACGAGACGGTCGTGCCGTCCGCAGGCGAGCTCGGCGTCGCCCCGAAGCTCCTCGGCTGCGAGTCGTTGCTCCTCCAGGTGCTCGGCCTCGACCGCCAGCGGCGAGTCGGGCGGCAGGTCGCCGAGCGCGGGTCCCGCCCAGAGCGCGAGCGCTCGCCGCAGCTCCTCCGCGGCCTCCTCGGGATCGCCCGACTCGAGCGCCCGCCGCCCGCCCGCGACGTGCCGGTCGAACCGGTCGAGGTCGAGCTCGGCGTCCTCGAGCCGGATGCGGTATCCGGCGCCCTCGGTCTCGATTCGGGTTGGCCCCAGGGCGCGACGGAGGCCGTGGACGTAGACCTGGAGCGACGAGACCGCCGTCGCGGGCGGATCCGCCCCCCACAGCGCGTCGACGAGCCGGGTGCGCGGGACGACCGCGCCCCGGCTGAGGAGCAGGACGGCGAGCAGGCTGCGCTGCTTCGGGGCGCCGAGCGGCAGAGGCCGCTCGCCGTCCTGGGCGTGCACAGGGCCGAGAACGCGGAATCGCATGGAGCAAGAACCTTCTTTAGCCGTCCTCAAGCGGATCTTAAGGGGCCGCCTCGATCCTCGTCTCGACCGCCGCCTACCGCGGCACACCGAGAGGAGGAGCTGATGATTCGCGCAGGAGACACGATCGAGAACGTGGTGACGGGCGAGCGCATCGTCTTCCGGCAGACGAGCCGTGAGACGGGTGGCGAGGCCGTCGTCATCGACACCTACGTGCAGCCGAACGGCTTCGTCGCCGCCGCTCACGTGCACCCGAGCCAGGAGGAGCGCTTCGAGGTGCTCCGCGGCTCGGTCGGCTTCCGCGTCGGCCGCCAGAAGCTCGTCGCCGGGCCCGGGCAGCGCCTGACGGTTCCCGCCGGCACGCCGCACAAGTTCTGGAACGCGGGCGACGAGGTCGCCCACTTCGTCTGCGAGATCCGCCCGGCGCTCCAGTTCGAGTCGCTGATCGAGACGATGTTCACCCTCGCCGCCGAGGGGCGCACGAACCGCAAAGGGATGCCGAATCCGCTGCACCTGGCGGTGATCGCGAATGCGCACTTCGACACCGTCCGCCTGCCGTTCCCGCCCGAGCTCCTCCAGCGGATCGCGCTCGCCCTCGGCGCACCGTTCGGCCGGGCGCTCGGCTACCGGCCCATCCACGCTCCCGGCAGCCAGGCGCCGGCGAGCCCTGTGGCCGCCACCGCCTGAGGCAGGCAGCTCACATCATCTCGACGAACGGAAGGAGAGCAGTCCGATGAACCTACTCGAGCGCCGATCGATGTGGGCGGGGCCACTCGCCGTCGCCCTCTGGATCGTCGGAATCGTCTGCATGACCCACAACGACCCGAGCGACCACGCGACCGACAGCCAGATCCTGGCCTGGTACCAGGACAATACGAACTGGGTCCTGTTGGGAGGCTGGCTGTTCATGGTCGGGTGCCTCGCCTTCGTCTGGTTCGCAGGAGCGGTCCGCGCCAGGCTCGTCCAGGCGGAGGGGGAGCGCGCGACGTTCGCCGCCGTCGCCTTCGCCGGCGCGGTCGCCACGGCCGTGTTCGGGTTGCTCGTACCCGCGGGCGACGTAGCGGCTGCGATCAACAAGGACGACGTCAGCGCGGCGACGGCCGCGACCTTTCGCCGTCTCGCGGACGCGTTCTTCGCGGGAGCGGAGCTGTCCGCGATCGTGCTTCTCGCCGCCATTGCCGTCCTGGCGTGGCGGACGAACGTGCTGCCGCGCTGGTGGGGGGTCGCGGGGGCGGTCGTCGCCGTCGTCCTCGTGATCGGCCCGATCGGGTGGGCGGCGCTGATCTTCGGTCTCCCGATCTGGACGCTGGGGACGAGCCTGCTGCTCGCACGCCCGCGGACGATTCGGCGGCCGGCTGCGGCGACCGCCTGAGCCGATGCGACTCCGCCTGCTGCTCGTGGGACTGATCGCCGCCGCGCTTCTGCTGGCCGCGATCGGTATCGTCCTCGACCTCGGGAGCGCGATCGGGTCCCGGGTCGGTCCATCACCGAAGAAAGGAACCCAGAGTGCGTAGAAGGATTCTCCTCCTCGCCGTCGTCGCCGCCGGAGCGACCATGCTCGGCGTCTCGCTCGCGTCCGCCCACGGCGGATCGGGAGGGGCGACCGTGAAGGCGTTCGCCGGCGAGAAGATGGTGCCGAACAAGTACTTCCAGGACGAGATGCGGTTCAGCCCCGGGACGGTCACGGTCACCTCCGGCTCGTCGCTCACGTTCACCTACGGCGACAAGGAGCAGGAGCCGCACACGCTGACGATCGTCAAGCGGTCCGACCTGCCGAGGACGGCGGCCCAGGTCGACAACTGCCGCGCCTGCGAGCAGTACGCGGCGCCGCACTTGAAGAACCCGAAGGCGGAGCCCGGTCCTGGAAACCCGATCGTCCACTGGACGCTGAACAAGGGCCGGCCCGGCCTCGACACCGTCGGGGACAGCGTCGCGATCCAGCCGGGCGCCCACAAGCGGATCAGCGTGAAGGTCACCGCGGCGCCGGGAACGACGCTCTACTTCCTCTGCGCCGTGCACCCCTGGATGCAGGGCAAGATCGTCGTCAGGTAGCGAGGAAACTGGCAGGTGGGAGCCGGCCGAAAGGCCGGTCCCTGCCTGCAGGATCCGGGAATAGGCCTGGCCGCCGGGTCGTTCTCTCGTCTGGATGAAAGCGTTTCCACTTGCCGAGGGGCATAAGGATTCGCTACTGTTCAGGGTTCGCGCCCATCGTTCGCCCGACCGCCGCCGTAGCAGACATCTCTAAGGGAGGCTTTTCCATTTGACCAGCAGGGTTGCTGCGCCTCACGCGCGCAAGAGTTTCTCGCGCCTCAAGCACGTTCTCGACCTCCCCAACCTGATCGACATCCAGAAGGCCTCGTTCGCATGGTTCATCGACGAGGGCCTTCGCGAGACGATTGACGACATCTCGCCGATCGAGGACTACACCGGCACGCTCGCGGTGGAGTTCGGCGAGTACGAGTTCGGGGAGCCCCAGTTCTCGATCAAGGAGTGCCGGGAGAAGGACATGACGTACCAGGTGCCGCTCTCGATGACCGTCCGGTTCGTGAACAAGGAGACGGGCGAGATCCGGGAGCAGCGGGTCTTCATGGGGGACTTCCCGATGATGACCGATCAGGGCACCTTCATCATCAACGGCACCGAGCGCGTGATCGTCACGCAGCTCGTCCGCTCGCCCGGCGCCTACCTGATGGAGCCGAAGGACGCGACGAAGCAGGTCTTCATCGCGAACCTGATGCCGAGTCGTGGCTCGTGGCTCGAGCTCGAGATCGACAAGAAGGGCGTCGTCTACGCCCGCATCGACCGCAAGCGCAAGCTGCCGATTACGACGCTCCTGCGTGCGCTGCCGGCCGAGGACCCGTCCACCGGCTTCCAACTCGACACGAGCTCGAACGAGTCGATCATGAAGCTGTTCGACGACTCGATCTTCATCGCCTCGACGCTCGAGAAGGACGCGACCACGCGCGAGGAGGAGGCGCTGATCGAGGTCTTCAAGAAGCAGCGTCCCGGCGAGCCCCCCACCCTCGACAACGCGCGGAACCTCTTGCGCGCGCTGTTCTTCGATCCCAAGCGCTACGACCTGACCAAGGTCGGCCGCTACAAGCTGAACCAGCGGTTGGGCGTCGGCGTCTCGGACGGCATCCGCGTCCTCACCACCGAGGACATCCTCGCGCTCGTGCGCAGGCTCGTCGATCTGCCGACGCAGCTCGGCGTCGATCCCGAGTCGAAGGACTTCGCCGCCGACGCGATCGGCCTGCCCCGCGCACCGATCGCGGCCGAGCTCGACGAGTACGAGGACTTCGGCAACCGCAGGCTCCGTACGGTCGGCGAGCTGATCCAGGAGGCGTTCCGCGTCGGCCTCTACAGGATGGAGCGCGTCGTCCGCGAACGGATGACGACCGAGGATGTCGACACGATCACGCCGCAGACGATCATCAACATCCGCCCGGTCGTCGCCGCGCTGAAGGAGTTCTTCGGCTCCTCGCAGCTCTCGCAGTTCATGGACCAGACCAACTCGCTGGCCGGGCTCACGCACCGGCGCCGGCTGTCCGCGCTCGGCGCCGGGGGCCTCACCCGCGAGCGCGCCCCGATCGAGGTGCGCGACGTGCACCCGACCCACTACGGGCGGATGTGTCCGATCGAGACGCCCGAGGGCCCGAACATCGGCCTGATGGGATCGCTCGCCTCGTTCGCGACCGTGTCGGAGTTCGGCTTCATCCAGACGCCGTACCGGCGTGTCGTCGGCGGCAAGGTGACCGACGACATCGTCTACCTCGACGCTGCCGAGGAGGCCCAGTACACGATCGCCCAGGCCTCGGAGCCGATCGATGCGAAGACGGGCCGGTTCGTCCACGACCAGGTGCTCTGCCGCTCGCGCGAGGGCGAGGCGGTCACCGCCCGGCCGAAGGACATCGAGTTCATGGACGTCGCGCCGGCGCAGATCGTCTCGGTCGCGACCGCGCTGATCCCGTTCCTCGAGCACAATGATGCGAACCGCGCGCTGATGGGCGCGAACATGCAGCGGCAGGCGGTGCCGTTGATGATCACCGAGCCGCCGTTGATCGGCACCGGGCTCGAGTACCGCGCCGCCGTCGACACGGGCGATGTCGTCATCTCCTCGAAGCCCGGCACCGTCGTCGACGTCGACGCGGACAAGGTCGTCGTCGAGTCCAAGGACGGGCGGGACGAGTATGCGCTGACGAAGTTCATGCGCTCCAACCAGGGCACGCTGATCCACCAGAAGCCGATCGTCGGGCTGGGCGAGAAGGTGCGCGCGGAGCAGGTGCTCGCCGACGGCTCCTCGACGAAGGACGGTGAGCTCGCGCTCGGCAAGAACCTCCTGGTCGCATTCATGCCGTTCGAGGGCTTCAACTTCGAGGACGCGATCGTGCTGTCGGAGCGTCTGGTCAAGGACGACGTGCTCTCGTCGATCCACATCCACGAGTACGAGATCGACGCCCGCTCGACGAAGCTCGGCGACGAGGAGGTGACGCGCGACATCCCGAACCGCTCGGAGGAGTCGCTTGCCAACCTCGACGATCGCGGCGTCATCCGCATCGGCGCCGAGGTCGGCTCGGGCGACCTGCTCGTCGGCAAGGTGACGCCGAAGGGCGAGACCGAGCTGACGGCGGAAGAGAAGCTGATCCGCGCGATCTTCAAGGAGAAGGCGCGCGAGGTTCGCGATACGAGCCTCAAGGTGCCGCACGGCGAGGGCGGCGT